>JAZRFS010000033.1:0-40248 GCA_045643765.1 Eubacteriales bacterium | reverse complement strand
GTTCATCGGGTAGGTGCCGATGCCGAACTCGCGCTCCAGCTCGTCCAGAAGGTCGAAGGGATCGCGTGCCTCGCGGTCCATTTTATTGATAAAGGTGAAGATCGGAATGCCGCGTTTTGCGCACACGTGGAACAGTTTTCGCGTCTGCGGCTCGATGCCCTTAGCGGCGTCGATCACCATCACGGCGCTGTCTGCTGCCATCAGCGTGCGGTAGGTATCCTCCGAGAAATCCTGGTGCCCGGGGGTGTCCAGAATGTTGATGCAATAGCCGTTGTAACGGAACTGCATCACCGACGAGGTGACCGAGATACCGCGCTGCTTTTCCAGCTCCATCCAGTCGGAAACGGCGTGCTTGTCGCTTTGCTTGCCCTTTACGGAGCCGGCGGATTGAATGGCGCCTCCGTACAAAAGGAGCTTTTCCGTTAAAGTCGTTTTACCGGCGTCGGGGTGCGAGATGATCGCAAACGTGCGGCGACGCTCTATTTCTTGTCTTGTTCTTTCGTCCATAGTTATCTTCCTTTTATAAAATCAACAATCCTATTTATTTTACCAAATTTCGCAAAAAAATGCAAGAGGGTAGGAAAATATCGTGAATTACCTTGCAAAGCGGGACTTTTCGTGATACAATAAGGGCAATAAATGAAAGGAGAGAAGAAATGAAAAACGTATTGATCATTTCCTCCAGCCCCCGCAGAGGGGGCAATTCCGAAACGCTTTGCAACGAGTTTTACGAGGGTGCGATCGAGGCGGGACACAACGCCGAGATCGTTTGTCTTCGCGAGAAGAATATCAATTATTGTAAGGGCTGCTACGTCTGCCGTAAGAGAGGCAAATGCGCGCAGGATGACGACATGCTGCCGCTTTTGGAAAAGATGAAAAAGGCGGACGTGCTGGTTTTAGCCACACCCGTGTACTTCTATTCAATGTGTGCGCAGCTCAAGACCTTCATCGACCGACTGTTTTACATCTACCGCGACGTGCACGCCGACATTTATATGATCATCACGGCAGCGGACGAGGATCTGCCGCTTCTGGAGCAGACCGCCGAGGCGATCCGCGGCTGTACGCGCGATTGCTTTGAAAATTGCGAGGAAAAGGGTTGCCTGATTGCCGGCGGCGTTGGCAAGCGCGGTGAGATCAAGTGCAAAGAGGATTTGATGGAAACGGCATTTGAGTGGGGCAGAAACTGCTGACGCCTTTGCATCAAAATCTGTTTGCCGTGATATTCTAATCGAAATAGTGCCGTAACGGTATAAGTCTTTTAAAAGTTGGAGTAAATTATGAAAACCTTAGAAGAAGTGAAAAATATCTTTGCCGAGGATCGCTTCGCGCTTCGCAACGGCGCGGTGATCGAGGCGTTTGACACAGGATATGCCAGATGCACGCTTACGCTTGACGAGCGCCATTGTAACGCCGCGGGCGGCGTGATGGGGGGCGTATCCTTTATGCTGGCGGACTTCGCCTTTGCCGTGGCAGCCAATCACAGTAAAATGAACACGGTCACGCTCTCCTCCTCCATCACCTTTTTGGGTGTGCCCAAGGGGGAAATGCTGATTGCCGAGGCAAATTGCGTCAAGGAGGGGCGCAGCACTTGCTGCTACCGCGTAGAGGTCAAGGACGAGCTGGGCAACGGTGTGGCGGAGGTCACAATGAACGGCTTTAAGCTTGGATAAGTGCCGAAACGGTATTGATTTAAAGGGGGATTTGACGATGGATAAGATCAACGTGCTGCTGATTGCAGGGCAATCCAATGCGCTGGGTATTTCTCATTTCGCGGAGCTGCCCGCCGAGAAGCAGAAAACCTATGACGTAGAGATCTATTTTAACACAAACACGGAAAACGAGAACAACGGTGTGTGGCAAAAGGTGCGCCCGGGCCTTGGGCATAAGCCGGATCGCTTCGGCTTGGAGCTGCCCGCCGCCCACGTGCTTACCGCACGCGGCGAGAAGTGGGTCATCATCAAGTACGCCTCGGACGGCACGGCGCTCTACGACAGATGGAACAAGGTGCGCTCGGCAGAGGATTACAATGCCCTTATTGACACGCTACATACCGCCGTGCGCGATCTGCGTGCAAAAGGGCTGGAGCCTGTATTCCGTGGGCTTTTGTGGCAGCAGGGGTGCAGTGATGCCATCAAGGAGCACACCGCCGTCGAGTACGAGCAAAATCTGCGCGCATTTGTGGAAAATATCCGCGCCGAAACGGTTGCTGATCTGCCCGTAGTCATCGGCTCGGTGCATGAGTTCAGCGAGAGAATGCCGCACCGCGCCACGGTGATCGCGGCACAGAAAAAGGTTGCCGCCGAGCTTGCGCGCGCAGTATTCGTTCCCACCACGGATATTGAGGAAATGTTCGATGGCTGGCACTACACACCCGAATGCGAGTGGGAGCTGGGACGCCGCCTCACGGAAGCCGTTTTGAAGCTGTAAAAAAGAAAAAGCCGCACACGTGTGCGGCTTTTTTTATTATAGCTCTGCAAGGAACGCGAAAATGCGATCCTTATGGACAAGGGGCTCTTCATGCGCGTAATCGGGGTAGAAGACCACGGATTTTTCGCACGTCATCTTGTTGTAGGCGGCAAACTGTGTCGAGGGCGGACAGGTCGTGTCCATCAGGCACGTTGCCATCATCACCTTTGCGCGGATACGGGGCGCGAGGAACTGAATGTCAATGTAACCCAGCTTCTCGAAGATCTCGTCCTCGCGCTCGTGCGCGGGATCAAACCAACGGAAGTAGTATTTGAGCCCCTCATAAGCGCCCTTGGCAAGATCCATTTCCCATACGCGCTTGTAGTCGGCGTAGTAGGGGAAATTGGTAGCGCAGAGCTTGATCTCGGGCACCAGTGCCGCGCACGCGATGGAAAGTGCACCGCCTTGCGAGCCGCCGAACACACCGATGCGCTTCTCGTCCACGTAGTCAAGCCCCATCACGACACGGGCAAGCATTGCCGTGTCAAGGAAGAGGTCACGGACCAAGAGCCCATCGGGCGTACCGTCCAAACCGCGTATAAAGGGTGTTGTATAAGTTGTGCCCGCAACACCGCCCACGTCCTCGGAAAGCCCGCCCTGACCGCGGCTGTCAAGCGAAGCGATCGCGTAGCCCTGGGATACGTATTTGAGAAGATCCGACCAGCAGCTACTGTTTCCGGAAAGCCCGTGGAAGCGCAGAACGGTGGGAATTTTTCCCTCAAAGTGCTTGGGACGGGCGAACTTGGCGTAGATGCGTGCACCTTTCGTGGAGGTGAAGTGCAGATCGAAGCACTCCATTGTGTTGGAGGGAAAGGGAACGGGGGTGAAGGTGGCCTCGGGATCGATGGCGTTCATCTCGGCAAGCGAGCGGTCCCAGAATTCATCAAAATCGGCAGGACGGGGGTTTCTGCCCTCGTAAAGCTTCAGCTTTTCAACCGACATATCAACCAATGGCATAGCGGTATCTCCTTTATTTTCGTACCGTTGCGGCACTTATTTCTTTTCAATCACGATGAAAAAGGGCGAGGTGGGGGAATTGAGGATGCGAATAAGCGTGCAGCAGATCACGTGGCGGTCAAGCGTCGCAAAGTAATCCAGCACCATCTTGCCCTCGGCATCTCCTTCGGCGTGGCCGGGATAGACCGCGACCAGCAGCACACCGCCGTGGTCAAGCAGATCAATGGCGGCTTCAATCGCGGGCATCGTAGTGACGCGCATTGTGGTGATGCTCTTGTCCGAGCCCGGCAGATAACCCAGATTGAACATTCCTGCACGAATGGGGCCCTGTACGTATTCCTTCACCTTGTGGTGAGAGTCCAAAATCAGCGTATAGTTTTCGGGACACCCCGCCTTTTTGAGGTTTGCCGCAGTAGAGTCCACGGCCTGCTGTTGTACGTCAAAGGCGTACACGTGTCCGTTTTCTCCCACCGTTTTAGAGAGAAATTCGGTATCGTGTCCGTTGCCCATCGTGAAGTCCACGGCGGTGTCACCCTCGCGCAGATGAGCAAGGATAAATTGCTTTTGCAGCTGCAAAAGGTCGATCATATTTCCGTATTTGCTTTTGTTTTCCATCATTCCTCCAAAAGCTTCTTAAGGTGGGGAAGCAGATTTTCCGCATAGAATTGGAAGCCGAATTCATCGGGGTGCAATCTCTTGTCGGCAAAGACGTCGATGAGGTGGGGGACAAGCGTGAGGCCGTCAATGACGGTTGCATCGAAGCGCGCCGCCGCTGTGCAAAGAACGTTGCGCATCTCCTCAAAGCTGCCCGTGGGCTTGTTCATCAGCGTATGATCCGCGCGCCAGATCGGCAGGATCATGGCGATCTTTTTTGTGGGATAGAAATCGCGCAAGGCGGCAAGGAAGCCGTTGACAGCGCCGACCATGTGGGAATGGGAGGGCGCGTGCGACCAGTCGTTCGTGCCAAACGCCACGACGATCAGATCGATCTCCTCGGCAAGCTCGGTATCCACTGCGGCAGGGTTGAACTCCTCACCGCCGATGCCCTGATTGACGATGTGCGCGTCAAGTGCGCGCGCCAGTTGATGAGAGTAAGCCATCGAGCAAAAGCTCGAGGTGGAGCCGTGCGTGATGGAATCTCCCTTGAACAAAATGCGGTACTTGGGTGCCTTGGGTGCGGAAAAATCAGCCCCGTCATCCAGCGTGACGTCAAAAATGCGGCCTTCGCGGTGCGAGGGGAAGTAGATCTCTACGCGGGACTGCTCGTAAGGCAGTGCCAGCTCAACGCGCCCTGTGAGCGTGCTGCACGCGGTGTGCGAAAGGAATACGCCGTTTACCCACACGTCAAAGCTCTGCCAGGCACCGATGGCTTCTACCGTATAGGTGAAGGCAAGCATTTTGGAGTTGGTGGTAAAGCGACAGACGACGCCCGCGGACTGCGTCATTTTTTCGTGGAAGCGGTTGCCCGTGGGGTAGACGTTCTCGCGGATATGTTTGCCGAAGCGCAAGGGGGCAAGAATGCCGTTTTGCTCAATGATCTCTACCGCGCCCGTGATGGCGGTGCGAAGCTGTTCGTTAGAAAGTACCATGGCTTACTCCTTTCCAAGATGTGCGGTGATCGCATCGTAAAGCGCGTTGGCGTAGAACTTGAAGCCGTAATCGTTGGGGTGCAGATACGCGTCCGAGCAGACCTCGCGCAGATGTGGGATCATGCCGTCACCCTCGATGACCGTGGCACCCACGGCGCGTGCGGCGTTGCGGACGATCTCGCGTCCTTCCTCAAATACACCGACCTTGGTCACGCGGTGATCGTCCGCGCGCCAGATGGGGGTGATGGCGAAAATTTTGGCGTTCGGGAATGCCGCGCGCACGTTGGCGTAGAAGTCGTTGGCGCAGCTTACGGTGCGCTCGCGCGTCTGTCCCGACCAGTCGTTGGTGCCGTAGGCAACCGTCACGATGTCGGGCTGATAGTTCATTTCGGCGTCCACCAGCTCAGGGCGGAAGATCTCGCCGCCGATGCCCATATTCACAAGCTCTGCGCCAAGCTTGTCGGCAAGCAGATTGGCATAGCTTTGCGAAGCGTATTTCGCATCGTATCCTTGCGTGATCGAGTCACCGAAGGAAAGCAGCTTCAGCTCCTTTTTCACAGGCGCGAAGGTCGCCCCGTCGGACAGCGCAAGCGAGCGGATCGTGGCGGCGGCAAGGTTGGGGAAATAGATGCAAACGCGGTGGGTGCCGGCGGGCAGCTCCATGCGCAGGGTGGAGATCGCCTGTGTGATGTCCTCGTGGCCGAAGTGCTTCATCATCACGCCGTCCACAAACACGTCAAAATAGTAAAAGCGGCGACTGGAGGCGGGACGGGTGTGATATTTCAGCTCCAGAAGGTCACTGTCAGTGTCCATCTCAAGACGCACGCCCGCGGTGCCGAAGGATTTTACGTAAAAATCGGGATTGACGCGCTCGTACAGCGCCATCTGCTTTTCGGTGAAGCGGTAGAGCGCGATCTCGCCCTCGTTATTTTTCTCCACGCGCAGCGCGCCGTGCGCGATGCTTTGAATGTCCTTGATCGTCAGTTCCATTTCAAATTCCTCACTTTTTATGTATATCCGAGCGCAGGAAAGCCATCGCGCGCTCCACACTGTCCTTGGGGTTGGTGGCAGGATCGTCCTCATAGCGGTAGTCAAAGGACTTGCAGAAGGCGCTCACGTCTGCGCAAAGCTTGACCATGTAGTTCTTTTCCACACCCTCTACCAGCGTGAAGAAATCGGCAAGCTTCTTTTTCTGCAAACGGTGCTGTGCCTTTTCCAAAAGCAAACGGTAATGAGGCAGGCAGAAGTAGGGCTGCGCCTTGATCAGCTTTGCAAAGGTGTCCTCGCTTTCAAACAAATACACCACGGTTTCTGCCATGTGCTGGAAATGGAAGTCGATGCGCTCGCACACGTAGCAGCTCTCTTCCAGCTTTTCAATGCGCTTTAAGGGCGTGCTGCCGGGCTTTGTCACAAGCCCCGCGAGGAACCCCGTGGCAAGATCCTCCTTCAACTCGTTCAGGTGGCTTTCCAGTGTCAGTGCCATGCCAAGGCGGTTCTTGCGCACGAACATCATATCGTAGTGCGTGCGGCAAAAGCCCTTTTCGTTGGTCTTGATGCGCACGTCCGGCTCCATCATCGAAGCGCCCAGAATGAGGTCCAGCTCGTTTTCCTCCAATTTTCGGTAAAGCGCGCACATCGGGCACCCGCATTTGTGGTCGGCGGCACCCGCCTCAAACGCTTCGCGCACGGGGATGGTATAGATCTGTTGCATAGGAGAGCCTCCCTTATATCATAATTAAATTTATTATACAATATTATAATGGCAAATGCAAGGTGAATTGCAAAAAAGCCGCACAATCGCGCAAAATTTCCGCTTTTCCTTTCGTATAGCGCGCCGCAAATACGGTAAAAATAAGAGCAAGACGAAGCGAGAGGGGGAGAAAAATGAAAAAAGCGACGATGATGGCGGCAGGGATCCTGACCGCGGCGTCTGTGGCGGGCGCGATGGGCGTTGTGATGAGCAATAGCGCAAAGCGTGTTGCCAAGAACACGGCAGAGGCAGTGGAGAAGACGGGGAAAAAGATGCGCCATATGGTGCAGAATATGAAGTGACAAAAGAAGAAAAGCCTCGGGGCGGCTGCGATGCAGCCGCCTTTTTACTTTCTTCTTGCGCTTTTTTGCGAAACGTGGTAAAATCAAGGTAAAAAGAAAGGGGGGCGTTTTTATGAAAGGATACGAAAGCTTGCCCGCGGACTATGCGCCGCTTTTATCCATTGACCTGCAAAAGCAGAAAAAGCTTGCCGTTATCGTGTATGCGATCGCAGGTGTGATCGTTGCCGCGATGATTGTGCTTGGTATTTTCGCTGTGCCTGAGGCGAAGCTTTTTGATCTTTCGGCGGGGTACGGGATTTATTTTCTGCGACTTTTGGTGCTGGTTGGCGGGCTTTTTGCCTACATTGTGCTACACGAGCTGGTGCACGGCATTTTTATGCGCCTGTTCAGCCGCCAACGCGTGAAATACGGCTTTACCTTGCTGTACGCCTATGCGGGGAGCGATGCGTATTTTGACAAAGCCTCTTACATCATCGTTGCACTTGCGCCTGTGATCGTTTGGGGCGCGGTGCTTGCCGTGATCTGCGCACTGGTACCGCCCGCGTGGTTCTGGCCGATCTACATTATTCAGATCAACAATTTTGCGGGTGCCGCAGGGGATTTTTACGTCACCTTCCGTTTTCTTTTTCTGCCGCGTGATATTCTGGTGCGCGACACGGGGGTTTCGATGACGGTTTTCTCGAAAAGTGCCGAAACGGTATGAGTTTTGTTTGAAAATGCCGCCGGCAAGGCGATGACAGAGAAAGCGTATCGCACGCACGTTGACGTTTACACAAACCCATAGGGGACGGCGCCTCGACGTCCCCCGTAGTAGAAAGCCTTCCCGCAAACAAAACGGCTACTGCTTTTCCTTTTTGGTTAAGAGGTTTTAAGGGGGTTATAGGGGGAACTTTCCCAAAAGTTCCCCCTAACAACAGCAAAGGGCTGTCGCTCTGCTCGCGCAACTTCGCGAGTGGCGACAGCCCTTTTGGCTTATTGTGCGGCGATGGGTTCTTCTGCCTCGTCGTCGGCGTGCTCCTCAAAGGAGGAAAGATCCATTTTCGGCTTGCGGGAAAGGCGCATATCGCTGGTTTCCAGCAGGTCAAAGAGGTTTTTGATAGGCAGGATCTCAATCTCCTCGCCCATTTCCTTGGCGATCTGGTAGCGGGGATCGTTCTCGGCGTCCTCCCACACGTACAGGGTGTCCGCCTCGCGCGTGGAAAGCGTGTAGCGTCCGCCCGCGTTGGTGATCATCTGCACAAGGTAGAGCATTTCGTTGAAGTGCGTGCGCTGGTAGTTGACGCCGACCGTGACGGTGTGTCCGGAAAGAAGCGGCGGCTTGCGCGTCTTCTTGGGGGCGACGGTGTTCAGGAACTTCACAAAAAGGTCAGCGTTGTGCGAGCCGCGCTCCATATAGTTGGCGGTATCCGGCTCGGTGCTTTCCACCTCGGCGGCATCCGTCTTTTTCTTCTTGGAGCGGTGGCGCTTTTTCTTTTTCTCGCCCTCCGGCTTTTTCCAGGCGTAATCGATCACGCCGTTCTGGGTAGAGCCGCCGCAATCGGGGAACATTTCCATCAGCCCCGGGATGTTGGTGCCGTGGTACTCAGCGATCGCCTTCATAATCAGCATCGTGTTGTAGGCGTCCTCGTCCGAGCGGTGAAGATTTTCCGGCTCGATATTGCACCAGGAGAGCAGCGAGTCCTCTAAGTTCTTGGCGGTGTTGTTGACGGGCTGGCGGGCGTAAAGCTGCTGCACGTCGTAGAACTTGTAGGTATAGGGTGCAAGTCCGTAGCGCTTGCAATCGTCGTGCAGGAAGTGCACGTCGTTGGTGACGGCGTAGCCGACCACCATCGTGTCCTCGTCCTCAAACATCTCGCGGAAGCGATCGTAGAAGTCGGGGAAGGGAGGCATATCCTTGAAGATCTCACGAGGATATGCCATCATCTTCTTTGCCACGTACCAGTCAAAGCGGTCGCGCGGATTGATCAGCACGTCCTCTTTGTCGTGAAGGATGTTGAAATTCTCATCCGTCACGACGTAGCCGAGGCTGAAGATCTTTGCGCAGTTCTGGTAGCAGTTGGCGCACTCAATGTCAAAAAACAGATACTTCATTAAACTCTCACTTTACAAAATCCATCACGTCAAGACCAAGCATGGGAAGCAGACGTGTTAAGAGGATGCGGTAGCGCATATAGGAGTGGTAGCGCAGACCCTTGACAAGCAGCTCGTCGTCCACGTGCACGTCGGCGGGCTCGGTAGCGGCACCTGCTGCCTTCATCATCTTCATCATTTCCTCGTCGGTGGGAAGCACGGTCTTGATGATGCGGCGGATGTCGGGCCAGATCGCCTTCAGACGGGCGGGATCGACCTTGTCCATGATGCTGGGGGTGTTGACCTTCATCAGATCTGCGTGCTGGGTTTCGTCAAACTGCGCGCGAATGAGATCCCAATCGGGATTGTCGGCGGTGGGGTTGACGTCCTCTACGCGGTCTGCGATGTTGTGGTAGATGCGGTTGATCAGCACGGATGCCACGCCAACCTTCTTGCCGTGGAACTCGGGCCAGATGCCGCGCGCCAGCTTGTAGCACTCCAGATAGTGGGATACCACGTGCTCGGCACCGGATGCGGGACGGGAGGACTTTGCCAGCTTCATGCCAAGGCCGGAAAGGATCAGACCCTCCATGATGTTGCCTGCGGCAACCTCGTCCTCGCTGTTCACCTTGTCGGCAAGGTCTACGACCTTCTTCACGCCCTGCATGGTGATGTCGGCAACGGCGGGGCAGTAGTACTCGTCGATGAGCAGATTTGCGATCTGCCAGTCAGCGATACCGATGTACTTGGCAACCATATCGCCAAAGCCCGCAGCCTTGAGCTCAAGGGGCGACTTTGCCAGCACCTTGGTGTCGGCAAGAATGATGCGGGGCTGCTCTACGAAGAAGGAGTTCTTGAAGTTGTTTTCAATGATGGGCGCGGTGTCGGAGGCAAAGCCGTCCATCGAGGGCGCGGTTGCCACGATGCAGAATTCCTTCTTCTGCTGGAAGGATGCCACGCGGCAGATGTCATTGATCGAGCCCGTACCAACGGCGATGATGCCGTCCACGTCAGCGCAAAGTGCCTCGACCTCGCGTACCTGCTCGATCTTGGCGTACATCATGTTCTGGTAGACCAGCTTCTTGACCTCAAAGCCGGCTGCCTCGATGCTCTCGGCAGTGCCCGCGGCTGCGGTCATAGCGTTCTGGTCGGAAACAAGCAGCACCTTCTTGGGGAAGTTTGCGTCGGCAAGGATTTTGCCCATACGCGCCGTGAGACCGCTTTCGATCTCGACGATCTCGGTAACGAAGGTATGCTTTCTGCCACAGGGGCAATTTTCAAGCGAATGTAAAATCTTTTTCAGATCCATAAAGAAAGACCTCTCTTTCAAAAAAATCAACATCTTTTATTATATCTTATAAACTTCTTTTTGTCAAGGTCACGCGGGGAATTATGCGAAAGAAGACTTGCTTTTTTGGTGCGGATTTGCTATAATGAGAAAAAAGCGAGAAAGGGAGAGCGGGTAAATGCTGAAAAAAGTAAGGATCAAGATCCTCACCGAGCGCGCCGAGGCGGCGGTGGGGCTGTTTGAAAATATCGCTGCACCACTTGCCGGCACAGGCGCCCCTGAGCGCAGTGAAATGACGGTGGAGGGCAGATACCACGACGATGGTACGCGCGTTTCGATCTCCTATGACGAGAGCGCCGCTTCCGGCATGGAGGGCTCACGTGCTACGATCTCCTTTCAAAAGGCGGAGCCGGGAGTTATCTCAATGTTGCGTACGGGTAGTGTGAAGACCGCGTTGCTCTTTGAACAGGGACGCCGCCATATCTGCGTGTATCAGACACCGCTGGCACCATTTGAGGTTTGCGTGCAGACAGATGCGGTGAAAAACGCCATTGAAACGATGGGAACACTTGATCTGGATTATATCGTGGAGCTCAAGGGCGCGCAAGCCGAGCACACGAAGATGAAGATCGTGATCTCGCCCGCTTACGATAAGCCGAAGGGATTATAAGAAAAAGCCGCCGAAAGGCGGCTTTTTTGCATCGTTAAGAGGTTAAAATCAAATCTTGCAGCTCTTTTGCCGTGTCGGCAAATACCGTGGCACCTGCATTTGCAAGGCATGCGCGGTCGCGGAAGCCCCAGGTCACCGCAATGCAGGAAAGCCCCGCGTTGTGTGCGGTCTGCACGTCCACGTCCGAGTCACCGATATATACGGCATCCTTGGCGTCGGCACCCAGCGTTTCCAGTACGTGATATACCATATCGGGTGCCGGCTTGGCAGGGCGCTTTTCCTTGTCCTCGCCCAGTGCCATATCAAAAAGATCACCGAAATATTGCTTGGCGAGCGCTTGCACGGCGAAATCCGCCTTGTTGGATACCACCGCGGTACGCACACCGTTCGCGCGAAGTGCCTTGAGCATTTCCAAAACACCCGCATACGGGGCGGTCTTATCTGCGCAATGCGCGCTGTAATAGCTTTTGAAATCACCGATCACCTTGGCAATGGTGGTCTCGCTCGTGCCTTGTGGCACAGCGCGCTCAATCAGCTTGGCGATACCGTTGCCGACAAAGCGGCGGATCTCATCACGCGTGCGCACGGGCATATTGTTGGCGCCAAGCACCGCGTTGGCGGCATCGGCAATATCGTCCAACGTGTTTAATACCGTGCCGTCCATATCAAATAATGCAACCTTAAAACTCATACCGTTCACCTGCTTATTTTTGCTTGGGGCGGATCTTGCCCGCCTCTATGTTCTCAATAATATCCGCGATCACTCCGTCATCGCAATCGCACAGCACGAAATCGCAGATCTCTTTGACCTCGTCCATCGCGTTGGCAGGGCAGATGGCAATATCCGCTGTCTTCAGCATCGGAATATCATTTTCAAAATCCCCGCACGCGATGATCGTGCACGATGCTATTTCGGGGGAAAGACGGCGCATTTTTTCAAGTCCCACAGCCTTGCTTGAGGTGGGGAGCTGTACCTCCAGGGAGCGCGCGCTGGACGTAGATTTGCCGAAGCGCTCGCCGAAAACGCGCTCGAAATCGCGGCGCACCTGTAGGATGCGCGCGGGATCGCTCACAAACACCAGCTTGAACCAGTCATCCGTTTTCCAGTTCTCCGTGGAGCGCTCACAGGTGTAGCAGTCACAGCCGGGGATCTTGGGCGGCTCGCACCCCTCGGGCACGAGTACGCGAATTTGCTCGCGCGCGTTGGCACGGATGGCAAGATCAGCGCAATAGGTGCGGGAAAAGTCCAAAAATTCTGTGACGTCCGCGGGGGAAAGGAATTCCTCGAAGAAAAACTCGCCCGTTTGAAAGTCGTAAAGATACGCACCGTTGCAGTGCGACGAGGGCGCGTTGAGGATCTGCCTCGGATCCCCCAGTGTGGGCGCGACGGTGATGTGCGGACGCCCCGTATTCAGGGTAAAGCGTCCTCCGCCCGCGGTAAAACGGGCGATGGCGTCCAGATTGCGCTGTACCATAGCGCCTTGTTTGTTGATAAAGGTGCCGTCCAGATCGGAGGCGATCAGAAAGTCGGAAAAAATTGACATAGGCATCTCCTTATGTGCGCGCTTTGATCTCGCCGCGCTCAATGGCTTCGATCACGTCCGCGATCAGCCCGTCCTTACAATGGCAAAGCACGTGGTCGGCAAGTGACTTGACCTCGTCCAGCGCGTTGTCAGGGGCTACGGCAACGTCAGCCGCCTTCAGCATCTCCATATCGTTTTCGTAATCTCCGCACGCGATCACAGTGCGTTTTTTTGCCCCGTCAAGGCACTTTTTCAGCTTTTGCAGACCAAGCGCCTTGGTGATGTGGGGGTATTGCATCTCTAAGATCCAGCTGCTGGAGCAGGTGGGCAGCAAACGGTCTCCAAAGTGTGCCGCCAGTGCCGCACGCACCTCCTGTAAGCGGGGCGTTTCGTCCAGAAACAAAAATTTGTACCAGTCGTCCGTCGGCCACGTGTCTGCGGGGCAGATGCAAATCGCCTCCGTGTCATAGGTCAGCATATCCCTTGCCACACAACCTGCATTTTCCTCAGAACGGATCGAGGAAACGGCGGAAACGCTGAAGCGCACGTCGGGGAAGCGCGACTTGGCAAACGCGATCAGGTCCTTTGCGTCCTCGGCGCGGATCAGATCCTGCTGTAAGCTTTGCTTTTTTCGGAAATCGTACAGATAAGCCCCGTTGTCGCAGATGGCGGGGGCGTTGAGCAGCCGCGCTGGCTCTCCTACGGCGGAGCGCAAATTCAGGTGCGCCCTACCTGTTGCAAGGGTAAAGATGCCCCCACCTGCGCGAAAGCGCTCCAGTGCTTCCAGGTTACGGGGACTTATGGTACCGTTCCACAAAAAGGTGCCGTCCAGGTCGGAGGCGATCAGAAAATCGGAAAAATCCGTCATGGTACACCTCACAGACAAAGACGGCGCAAAATATCAAGCAACGCGGCAAAATTTTCGGGCAGAGGTGCCTCAAAGTGCATCTGCGCTTCGGTGCGCGGATGGGTCAGCGTCAGCTCTCCGGCGTGTAAGACCTGACCGTGGATATACTTGCGGTGATCTGCCTCAAATCTCGTACCGTTTCCGCCGTAAACGGGATCGCCGAGCAAAGGATGCCCCAGCGAAGCCATATGCACGCGGATCTGATGCGTGCGCCCCGTTTCCAGCTTGCAGCGAAGCAGTGTGAAGCCGCCGAAGCGCTCCAGCACCTCATAGTGGGTGATGGCATCCCGCCCCGCGCCCGCTTTTTTGACGATCGCCATTTTCTTGCGGTCGGTGGGGTGGCGGTCGATGGCGGCGTGTACCGTGCCGCTATCCTCTTTGAAATTACCAAGCGCGATCGCAAAGTACACGCGCGCTACGTCATGTGTTTTCAGCTGTGCGGAAAGGTGGTTGTGCGCGGCATCGTTTTTTGCCACCACCAGAAGTCCCGAGGTGTCCTTGTCAATGCGGTGGACGATGCCGGGGCGCTCTACGCCCCCCACGCCGGAAAGAGAGCCCTTGCAGTGGTGCAAAAGCGCGTTGACCAGTGTGCCGCTCTCGTTTCCCGCCGCGGGATGAACCACCATCCCCTCGGGCTTGTTTACGACCACGATGTCCTCGTCCTCAAAGACGATATCCAAGGGAATATCCTCGGGCATCGCCTCGGCAGGGGTGGGATCGGGGAGCGTAAGCGTTACTTGCTCGCCGCCCCTCACGCGGTATTTTTTGTTCGCCTCGCCGCCCACGATCTCCACAGCACCCTCACCAAGCAATCTCTCGGCGGCGGAGCGGGAAATGTCAAATTTGGCGGCAAGAAAGGCATCCAGACGCGTGCCGATATCCGCTTCGCTTGCGATGGCGTTAAGAATGGTCGGCATGCTCGTTCTCCTTCTTATTTTTCTCCGCTTTTTGCTTTTTGAATTCCTTGACCGTATCCAGAATGATATAGAGCATAAACAGTCCCGCGCCGATACAAACGGCGCTGTCTGCGATATTGAATACCCATACCCAGAAATCAAACGCGCAGAAGTCGATGAAATCCACCACGAAGCCGTACGCCACGCGGTCGATCATATTGCCGATGCCGCCGCCGATGATCAGCGAGAGCGCGATGCGCCCGAGGCGGTCCTTGACGTAAAACCACATATACGCGCCGATCAGCGCGATACCGATCACGGAAAGCAGCATAAACACCCAACGGTGGTCGGAAAGAAGCCCGAAGGCCATACCGCGGTTTTCCACGTAGGTGAAGCGCAGTATGCCCGGGATCAGTTCAACTTGATCCTCATAGAGGAAATTCAGGATCAGGATCTTGCTGACCTGATCCAGTGCGATCACGCCAAGCGCGATCGCGGCAAAGGGAATAATCCACATAGTTACTCCTTGTAAAATGCCGCAAGTGCCACAAAGGGCACTTGCGGCAGAAAATTATCTTAATGCAAGATCAAAGGCCAAGCACGCGGCGGCAACGGGGGCACAGGCACCCTTCCTCGCCATCGTGGAAGGCGTCGGTGGTGTAGTTCCAGCAGCGGTCGCACTTCTCGCCCTCGGCGGCGTCTACTGCCACGGCGATGGGCGCACCCTCCTCGGTGATCACACCCTCAGGAGCGGCGGTGTTTTCCAGTGCCACCTGAGAAACGATGAACAGGGTGGGAAGCTCGCTTTCAAATGCCTTCAGCACGTCAAATGCGGCATCCGTTGCGTAAACCGTAACCTTAGCGTCCAGCGACTTGCCGATGCGCTTTTCGGCACGCGCCAGCTCCAGTGCCTTCATCACGTAGTCGCGCAGAGCGAACAGCTCGTCAAAGCGCGCGGCGGTGTCGGCAAAGCAAAGTGCCTCGTCAAAAGCGGGCATCTCGTTGAGGAAGATGCTCTCGGTCTTGTCGCTTGCCTTGTGGGGCATCGCCTGCCAGATCTCCTCTGCGGTGAAGGAGAGCAGGGGTGCCATCAGGCGCGTCATGGTGCTGACGATATAGTACATCGCGGTCTGTGCGGCGCGGCGCTCGCAGGAGGCGGCACCCTCGGCATAGACGCGGTCCTTGGTGATGTCGATATACAGCTTGGAAAGCTGAATGGTGCAGAAGTCGTTCAGGTCGTGGTAGATCACGTGGAACTCGAAGTCGTTGTACGCCTCGCGTGCGTTCTTCACCAGCTTGTTCATCTCGGCAACGATCCAGGCGTCGATACCGGTCAGCTCGTTCATTGGCACGGCATCTGTGTCGGGATTGAAGTCGTAAAGGTCGGCAAGCAGGAAGCGGCAGGTGTTACGGATCTTGCGGTACGCGTCCGAGAGCTGCTTGAAGATGTTGTCCGAGCAGCGCACGTCCACGCGGTAATCGGCGGAAGCGACCCACAGACGTACAAGGTCTGCGCCGTACTTCTTGATCATATCCAGGGGATCAACGCCGTTGCCGAGCGACTTGTGCATCGCGCGACCCTCGCCGTCTACCACCCAACCGTGGGTGAGGACGGTCTTGAAGGGCGCCTCTGCCTTGCCCGTCGAGCCGACGGCGGTGAGCAGAGAGGACTGGAACCAACCGCGGTACTGGTCGGCACCCTCGAGATACACGTCTGCGGGCCACTCGTTCTCAGCAAGCACACCGAAGTGCGTAGAGCCGGAGTCGAACCAGCCGTCCAGCGTGCTCTGCTCCTTCTGGAAGTGCGTCTTGCCGCACTTGGGGCAGACGTAGCCTGCGGGAAGCAGGTCCTTGGCGTCAAGATCGAACCAGGCGTTCGAGCCCTTCTCGCCGAAGATGGCGGAAACGCTGTCGATGGTTGCCTCGTCACAGATGACCTCGCCGCAATCCTCGCAGTAGAATACGGGAATGGGCAGACCCCACTTACGCTGACGGGAAATGCACCAGTCGGCGCGCTCGCGGATCATCTGTACCATGCGCTCGCCGCCCCAAGCGGGGAGCCAGCGCACGTTTTCGCACGCCTTGACGGCGTCGTCCTTGTAGGCGTCTACCGAGCAGAACCACTGAGAGGTCGCGCGGAAGATGATGGGGGACTTGCAGCGCCAGCAGTGCGGATACTCGTGCTCGAAATCCTTAGAGCCGAACAGCGCGCCGCTTTCCTTCAGGTCCTCCAGAATGGCGACGTTGGACTGATCGTAGCGAAGGCCGGCAAACTTGCCTGCCTCAGCGGTCTGGTAGCCGCGGTCGTCCACGGGGACGATCACGTCCACGTTATAGCGGCGGCTGGTCACGTAGTCGTCCGCACCGAAGCCGCCTGCGGTATGCACGCAGCCGGTACCGGCATCCATCGTGACGTAGTCTGCAACCGCGATCAGAGATTCGCGGTCCAGGAAGGGGTGCTGTGCGGTCATGTACTCAAGATCGGTGCCCTTCATCGTGGTAAGCACCTCATAATTCTCGATGCCGCCGTCTGCCATCACCTTGGCGCAAAGCGCCTCGGCAACGATGTAGCACTCGCCCTTCTCGGGGGGTGCGATCACGTAGTCGTCCACGGGGGACAGGGTGATCAGCTGGTTGCCGGGCAGCGTCCAGGTCGTGGTCGTCCAGATGACGAAATAGGTCTTGGAAAGATCACAGATATTCGCCAGCTTGCCCTGATCGTTCTTGACGCGGAATTTCACGTAGATCGAGGTGCAGGGATCGGTCTTGTACTCGATCTCCGCCTCGGCAAGTGCGGTTTCGTCCTTGGGGCACCAGTACACGGGCTTCATGCCCTTGTAGATGTAGCCGCGGCGGTACATCTCGCCGAACACTTTTACCTCGCGCGCCTCGAAGCCGGGCGTCATCGTGGCATAAGGATGCTCCCAGTCGGCGGTGATGCCCAGACGCTGGAACTGCTCGCGCTGAATGTCGATGAAGTTCTGTGCAAAGCCCTCGCACGCAGAACGGAAGTCGGAAACCGACATCTTCTTGTGGTCAAGCTTGTTCTTCTTGATGATGGCGCTCTCAATGGGCATGCCGTGGTTATCCCAGCCGGGAATGAAGGGCACCTTGTAGCCCATCATCACGTGGGACTTGTTGATGAAGTCCTTGAGGATTTTGTTCAGGGCGTGTCCCATGTGGATATTGCCGTTGGAGAAGGGAGGGCCGTCGTGCAGCACGAAAAGGGGCTTGTCTGCCGCGTTCTTCAGCATGCTGTTGTAAAGGTCCATCTCCTGCCAGTATTTCAGCATATCCGGCTCGCGCTTGGGCAGCTCGGCACGCATGGCGAATGTGGTGTTCGGAAGATTGAGTGATGCGCTGTAATCTTTAGCCATTGTTTTGTACTCCTATGTCAGCCGATCGCTCGGCAAATTATTTACAGGTATTTGTCGGCCAGCAAACGGATGCGGCCCTTTTTGGTTTGCTCGGAAAGTGAGCGTATGATAAATTTTCCCTTGCCGCGGATCACGATCACGCAAGGTGCTTCCAGCTGTTGGTCGGTTTTCTCAGTGGGCTCGTAGTCGATCTCGACAAGTCCCTCTCGGAAAAGCGCTTGCGCTTTTTCACGGGAGAGGTTTGCCAGTGCGGCGATCACGCTGTCGGCACGGGGGGATGCCACCGTGTCCGAGATCTGCTGGAATTTTCTGCCACCGTCAAAATTTTCGGGAAGCGTTGCGCGGGAAATGCGTACGGCATCGTTTGCCACGCGGGAGAGGTTTTCTGCAAGAAATCTTTCCATCACGCGGTCGCAAAACAGCACCGCCGTGTGCGCGTCCGTGACGCACAGATCGCCAAGGGCATCGCGCTCGATGCCAAGGTTCAATACTGCACCAAGATAGTCCTTGTGACGCAGCTCGCGAAAGCCGCTGCCCTTGATCTCAAGGGGGATCAGGCATTCCTCGCGTGTGTCGGCAAGGCATTCACCAAGCGTTTCTTCCTCCATATCCAAAAGATAGGGCGGAAGAAAGAATATTCTTGCCCGCTCGGCGGCAGGGTAGCCACCGTCTGTGCGCATCTCGTTTTTCGCCCACGGCATCGCGCGAAGGAGCGTATGCTGCTCGGCGGGGGTGAGAAACGCGGTATAGGTGATCTCGCCGAGCCTTGCGCGGGAGAGCAGCTCCTCGGCGCGGGCAAGCAAGCGTGTATCCACACTCATAATGCTACTCCCAGCATACCGCTTACAAAGGAAAGCAAAAGGAATGCCGCGAGAAAGGACATGTCGAGCGGAAAATTCCGGAACCAGCCCATGCGGTCAAACAGTGCGCGGATCGGGGCGATCAGCGGCTCGGTTACCATACAGACGAAGCGTAATATCGGATTGTCGTCCCGAATGGGAAACCAGGACAGTATCGCACGCACAAACATGCAGATCTGGATGAAGGAAAGCAGCACCGTAACGGTGTTGCCAAGGATAGCAAGGGCGATCCTCACGGCAGATCCTCCGATCAGCGATAGTCGTCGTTTTCGGTCTTATGTGCGATCTCGCCGTCCTCGGTGATCTCACCCTTGCGCGGGGAGATGACAAAGGTGCTTTGGGAAACCTGACGCAGCTCGCCGTCCAACACGTGAGTGGCGCCCATCAGGAAGTCAAGCAGGCGTACGGTGGTGTTGCGGTCGATCTCCTCAATGTTCATCACGACCGTGCAGCCGTTCATCAGATAGTCGGCGATGATCAGACCGTCCTGTGCGTTATGGGGCTTCAATACCTTCCACGCGCCGGAGCCCGCGGGGGAGCTCTTTTTGGGCGTGGTGGGAACGGGCGGGATCAGATCCTCATCCTCGTCATCAGCGATCACGCCGTCCTCATCCTCGGGACCGCGGTAAAAATCGTTGTCGAAATTGTCGTCATTGTAGTTATCTCTCGGCTTTTTGCTGAAAATACCCATTGTAGTACCTTCCTTTCTGCATATATGAATTTGATTAATTTTCACTTTCGGGGGCGGGGCGTCCCGCAAACAGTCGCCGTCCCACGCGCACGAAATCGGCGCCTTCCTTGACGGCGGCAATAAAGCTTTGTGACATTCCCATTGAAAAAAGAGGAGCATCCTTTAACGAAAGGGTGTGCCAGAGCTCGTTGCCCAGTGCAACGGTCTTTTTGAAATAGGCGCGATAGGCGTCCTCACCGTCAAGGATGGGACCCATCGTCATAAAGCCGCAAAGGCGCAGATGGGGAAGGGCAAGCACCGTGCGGCAAAGCGCCTCGGCGTCCTCGGGCATCACGCCCGTTTTGGCTTCCTCGCGCGCCACGTTGATCTCCACCAGCACGTCGATCACGCGACCGCACGCGGCGGCGCGCTTTTCAATTTCCTTTGCCAGCTTTTCGCTGTCAAGCGAGTGGATCATATCCACCTTGTCGGCTATGTATTTGACCTTGTTTGTTTGTAGGGTGCCGATGAAATGCACGCGCACGTCGCGCGCGGCGTAGAGCGGCGCATTGTCCAGCAGCTGCTGGACGCGGTTTTCTCCCACGTCGGTCACACCCGCATCCAGGAGCGCCTCGATCTCGCCGGGGACGGCGTATTTCACCGCGACCAGCATACGGCAGTCCTTTTGCGGAGCCTCCTTTGCGGCGGCTGACAGCTCTGAGCGCACGGCGCAAAGATTATCCTTTATGTATTGCATCACTCTAACACCTTCCCGTCAAAAAGCTGTTTGGCGCTGACGATCACGCGCTCACCTGCAGCAAGACCGTTCTGCCCATCGGGGGCGATCAGTACACAACCCTGCTCGCAAAGCAAGGGGGTCACCTGCTTTTGACGCGCCACACCGTCCTGCAGCACGAAAAGCGTGTTGTCCTGCGAGAGGGCGTCTGCGGGAATGGCAATCCCCGTGATGCGCGCCTTTTCCACGCGCACGCTTTGCTTGCGCGCGGGAGAGAGCCAGGCGGGGCTTTCCTCGCCGCGGAAGATCAGCAGCGCGCTTTCGGTTTCGTCGATATAGATGCGATCCAGCGTCATCGTTATGCTTCCGTTTGCAAAGTGAACGGGGTAAGTGCTTCCTTGCGTGTATGTTTCGGCAAGGGGGCGCTTTACCGGTACGGCGAAGTACCACGGACCGTTCAGAACCAGCTTGCCGATCACGTTATCCAGCTTCGGAGATGCTGCCAGCAACGTGTGTAACGTGGCGGGGGTAAGGTGCTCGATCTGATTGATGCCGAACAGTGCCTCGTAGCCGTCGGCGGTACGGTAGAAGGTGCCGTCCTCCGGTACCGGAGTGGGGAGCGGCGCGCCGGTGTCCTTGGTGAGATCGGTCAGCTCCTTTTGCAATGCGTCGATCCTCGCACGAATGGCATCCGCCTTTTTTTCGGCATCCTGCCCGCCAAGTGCGGCGGCGGTTCCTTGCGCGGGCGCAAGAGCGCCGGAAAGGTCGCCTGCGCTCAGCTCGCGCATCAGCGTGGTGTAGTCTGCAATGTAGGCGCTTTTCCACTCTGAGCTGTCGGAAAGAGCAAGCGCTGTCTCCAGCTCTGTGATCTGTGCATACAGGGCGGCGGCGCGCTCGCGCTTATCCGTACCCTCGTCGTCGCGGTATACGTATGCCAGCACGTTATCCGCGTCCTTTTGCACGTGGACTGCGTCCCCGACCCGATAATCAATGGGGCCGTTGTTTAAGGTGTTGGCAGCAATTTCTTCGCGGAAAACGTATCCTGTCAATGCGTCGGTTTGCGTGTAGGTCGCAAGCTCGGCACGCTCGTAAAAATAGGCTTCGCTTGCGCGGGAAAGCTCGGTGACGAGAATGGCGATCAGCAAAACGACCAGGAACAGCGCAAGCAGTATTTCAAACGCCAGACGTTTGCCCGTGGTTTTTTGCATGCCCTTCACCTCCGCCCCTTCTTGCACGCGTGAGCATTCGCGCGCGAAAAAATAAATTATTTTTAATTATAACATATCCCACGCGCCTTCGGCGAGTGCGCGCGAATTATTTACAATTTGTTCACTTTTGAGCATCCCGTTTTCTCCGTCCATCACAAGGGGGCGCACATATTCCTTGGCGCAAAACCACGTCAACTGGCGCTTGGCATAGCGGCGGGTGGCGGTTTTCAGCTCGGTCACGGCGTCCGCAAGCGAGCACTCGCCGCGCAAATAGGGCAAAAGCTCCTTATAGCCGATGGCGGCAGCGGCGGTGGGTGAACGTTCAAAAACACCCGCGTCCAACAGCGCGCGGGTTTCTTCCAGAAGTCCGTCAGCCAGCATCATATCCACGCGGCGCTCAATGCGGTCGTAAAGCAGTGCGCGGTCGGCAAATATAAGTCCGAGCACGGCGGCATTATAGCGCACGGGAAGCTCCTTGGAGCGGCGGTCCCATTCGGATTTCGGTACACCGGTGAGGCGGTAAATCTCCAGCGCGCGGATCACGCGGCGCAGATTGTTCGGGTGCGAAAGGGCGGCGCTTTCGGGGTCAACGGCGACAAGCTGTGCGTGCAATGCCTCGGCACCGTGCGCCTCGGCAAAAGCGGCAAGCTCTGCGCGCAAGACGGGATCGGCACCCGGAGTTTCGGGCATACCGCCACGCAAAAAAGCATCCAGATACAACCCCGTGCCGCCACAAAAGATGGGCAGCCTTCCGCGGGAAAGGATATCCGCCACCGCCGCTTCGGCAAGGGTGACGTATTCCTGTGCAGAGAAGGGCTCGTCGGGATTTTTGATGTCAAAAAGATGATGTATCACACCGCGCTTTTCTTCCTCGGTAGCCTTTGCGGTGCCGATGCTCATTTCACGGTAGATCTGCATCGAATCACAGCAAATGATCTCACCCCCAAGGCGCAGCGCAAGCTCGACGGCAAGGGAGGTCTTGCCGCTTGCCGTGGGGCCGACAACGGCAAGGATTTTCGGTTTTTCTTGCACCGTTATGCCCCCTTTCTGAAAAAGTCAGACCAAGAGGGAAGCGATAAAACGGCGTTTTTTACCGTTTCGGCGATATCGGTGGCAAAGAATACGAAATAGATGATAAGGGCGATCACGATGACCGCGATCACAAATTTGGCGATCTTTCCCAGCAGGCGAAGCGACAGGTAAATGGCAAGCGAAGCGACAAGCAGTGCCAGCGCACCGCGCGCAACCTCGGAAAGGATATCGGCAAGAGGCATATCACGTCCCCCCTTTCAGTAATGTAGAGATTATACCCCAAAACGGGGCGATTTATACGATCAGCATCGCATCTCCAAAGGAGAAGAAGCGATACTCCTTTTCCACGGCTTCCTTGTATGCAGCCAGCACGTGATCACGATCGTAAAAGGCGGAAACCAGCATCACAAGTGTGCTTTCGGGTAGATGGAAGTTGGTGATGAGGGCATCTACGGCGCGGAAGCGGTAGCCGGGGTAGATAAAGATGCCCGTATCCCCGGAAATGGGGCGTACAATGCCGTTTTCATCCGTCACACTTTCCAGCGTACGGCAGGACGTGGTGCCCACGGCAATCACGCGTCCGCCCGCGGCGCGGCGCGCGTTGATAAGATCGGCGCTCTCTTTAGAAACCGAAATATACTCGGTATGCATCACGTGCTCGTCCACGCGATCCGCCTTCACGGGACGGAAGGTGCCAAGTCCCACGTGCAGCATCACGGGCGCAATGGCAACGCCACGCTCGCGCACCTTTTGCAACAGCTCGGGGGTGAAATGCAGCCCTGCGGTGGGCGCGGCGGCAGAGCCCTCCTCGCGCGCATAGACCGTCTGATAGCGGCTGTTGTCCGTGAGGAGCTCGGTGATGTAGGGGGGCAGAGGCATCATGCCGATGCGGTGCAGAATATCGTAAATATTCGCGTTATTTTCGCGGTCGTAATCAAAGTGGATATAGCGGTTGCCCTCCTCCACGATGTCGGTCACGGTGCCTGTGAGCAGTCCGTCACCAAACACCATTCTGGCGCCAAGGCGCGCGCGCTTGCCGGGCTTGACCAGACATTCCCAGGTATCCAGGTCGCGCTGACGGAGCAACAAAAGCTCAATCTTTGCGTCGGGGCGTCCCTCGGCGTGACCGTACAGACGCGCGGGAATGACCTTTGAGTCGTTGATGACAAGCACGTCGCCCTCGCGCAGATAATCGAGAATATCGTAAAAATGCTTGTGGTCAAGGGTGTTCGACTTGCGATCAAGCACCATCAGACGTGAGTGGTCGCGCTGTTCCATCGGGTGCTGCGCGATGCGCTCCTCGGGCAGGTCATAGTAAAAATCCGAGGTTTTCAGATCGGTGGGAGTGAGGTTGTTTCGGATCGTGTTTGCCATAATTTCCTTTCCGCTTGACTTTTTTTGCAAAAAGCATTGACAAGCGCGTGATGATATGTTAATATGAAGGGGACGAAGTTCGTCGGAAAAACATAATATAATGATAGAGGCGCACACTGCGACCTCGTCGGGGCAAGGCACCGCAGCCGCTTGCAGTCCCTACGGGAGCACAGAGTGCCGAAGTGAGCTTATCGCGGAGAGCGGCTTGCTGGTTCGCACGGTTCAAAGCTGTGGAACTGTCGTCAGTTTTGATGGAGAGCTATCTGTATGTTGCCGGGGGTGTGGACACACTACCTATATTATAGTACAACTGCAGCTGGTTTTCAACCAGTTTTTTTATTTTTTTGTGTTTTTCCCGCAAACCCGGCAAAATTTTCCGCAAGAGAGGAACAAACCATGAGCAAACTGAAGAAATCTATTTTTGAGGGCGCGGCTACCGCGCTTGTGACCCCCTTCAAGAACGGCGCCATCGACTTTGAAAGCTTTGGCAAGCTGATCGACGCGCAGATCGCCGGTGGCATCGACGCCATCGTGGTGGCAGGCACCACGGGTGAGGCGGCGACGCTCACGCACGAGGAGCACTGCGACCTTCTGCGCTTTGCGGCAGAATACACCGCAGGCCGCGTGCCCGTGATCGCCGGCACCGGCTCCAACGACACCGCGTACGGTATCGAGCTTTCCAGATACGCCTGCGAGGTCGGCTGTGACGCGCTCTTGCTCGTTACCCCCTACTACAACAAGGCAACCCCCAAGGGTCTGATCCAAAACTTCCTCGCGACTGCCGAGGCAACGGATAAGCCCATCATTCTTTACAACGTGCCCTCTCGCACGGGCGTGAACATCACGCTGCCCGTTTACCGCGAGCTTGCCAAGCACGAGCGCATCGTTGCCGTAAAGGAAGCATCGGGCAACCTTTCCGCCATCGCCGAGCTGTTGGCAGAGTGCGGCGATAGCCTTGACGGGTACTCCGGCAACGATGACCAGATCGTGCCGATCATGTCGCTTGGCGGCAAGGGCGTTATCTCCGTGTTCTCCGGTATCATGCCCCGTGAAACGCACGATCTGTGCGCCGCTTGCCTTGCAGGTGACTTCAAGACGGGTGCCGAGATGCAGCTCAAGTACTTGAAACTGATGAACACGCTGTTCTGCGAGGTCAACCCCGTTCCCGTAAAGGCCGCCTCCGTGCTGATGGATATCTGCGGCCCCGAGATCCGTCTGCCCCTTTGCGAGATGGAGCCCGCCAACCTGGAAAAGCTCAAGGGCGTGATGCGCGAATACGGTCTGATCTGATTTTTTTGAGAGGAAGTTTAGTATGCTGAATATTTTGCTTTGCGGCTGCGGCGGGCGCATGGGCGCCGCCGTTGCCTCGGCGGCTGTTGCCGCAGGGGATCGCATCGTGGCAGGCGTTGACGTCTGCCCCACCGCTGCGACGACCTATCCCGTGTTTACCTCGCCCGAGGAGTTCACGGGTCACGCCGACGTGATGATCGATTTCTCTCACCACAGCGCCCTTGCGGGGCTTCTTGCCTACGCTACGCGCACGGGTACGCCCCTGGTCGTCTGTACCACGGGACATACCGAGGAGGAGATGGAGATGATGAAAAAGGCGTCCGAGCAGGTTGCCGTATTCTTCTCGCGCAATATGTCGCTTGGCATCAATCTGCTCATCTCTCTTTGCCGCCGCGCGGCTGCCACGCTTGGTGAGGATTTTGACATCGAGATCATCGAAAAGCACCATAACCAGAAGCTGGACGCGCCCTCGGGCACTGCGCTGATGATTGCGGATGCGCTTTGTGAGAACGCCGAGCATCCTTACGTATACGACCGCCACGCCGTGCGCAAAAAGCGCGAGAAGGGCGAGATCGGCTTGCACGCCGTACGCGGCGGCAACATTGTCGGTGAGCACGAGGTGATGTTCTGCGGTCAAAACGAGATCGTGACCCTCTCGCACAGTGCCGCCTCCCGTGAGGTGTTTGCCACGGGTGCGCTCCGCGCCGCCCGCTTCATGCAGGGCAAGGGTCCCGGCTTTTACAATATGGACGATGTGATCGGAAATCTTTGATCTTCATAAAAAAAGAGGAAAGCGAAACGCTTTCCTCTTTTTTGTTGTTTGTCTTATTTGAAATTCTTCTCGATCTTCATCGCCACGGGGCAATTTCTGTCATAGGGGGCATAGGGGATCTTGTAGATGGGGCCGCGCATCGTGTCGAAGATCTCGTCATGCAAGGGCTGTCCGTCCTTGCCGAAGGGGAGCGTGAGGTGCAGACCGAAGGGAACGGCTGTCTTGTCGTCAACGCGAGCATAGCTGCCCGAGAAATAGACGTAACGGGTGTGGGGATTGTCGAAGATCAGCGTCTGGTCAACGTCATATACCCAGCTTTTTGTGCGATGCTCCTCCCAGAGGTAGCCCTTCGCGCCGCGCGCGTTGTGCGGCCACCAGACGGTGGTTGCCTTGATGGTGTTGTAAAGATCGTTTTCGCAACCGATGTTGCCGTGGTGCGCCAGCGACGTCGAGTTGGCTGCCAGATACTTGCCGTACATCGCGCAAAGGAAGCGGCTCTCGTTGTTGTTCGCATCACCAAGCCACAGCATGATATAGGGCTTGCCGACCTTCTCGCCCGCCTCGTTCGTTGCCTGCATCGAGAAGCGCAGAATGGTGGAGGTATCGTTTTGGTTATAGATACGGGCGGGGCTGATGTTATCGTAGGTCATCAGCACCTCCATTTCCAGATTGGCGAAATAGAATTTCTGTCCCGCGTGCACCTTCAGGAAGGTGAAATCCTCGCGCATGCCGGCGTGCAGACGGTCCATCACTTCCTTAGAGCCCATGTTCAGAATATCCGCGTTAACGATGCCGAATACCGAGCTGCGAGAGGGGAAGTTGCCGATCATGTAATCCATCTTGAACAGCTCGCTCTTGCCGTACTTGTCGATGAATTCGCGGAACGCGCCGTAATGATCCCAGTGCGAGTGGGTGATGATCCATGCCGCCACGTGAATGGGACGCTCGGGGGTGGGCGCTTCCCCGTAGATCTGCTGGTAGCGGACGTTGAGCAGGTTCCAAAGGATGCCCGGCTCGCGGTGGTCGGGGTTCAGTCCGCCGCCGTCAAAGACGATGAAGCTGCCGTCCTCCAGCGTGATGATATAGCCCATACCTACGGCCTGTCCGATGACCTCCACGTTGGTCACGGCGCTGTCTGTCACCTTCTCAAAGGCGGCGGGAGTAAGGATCGCCGCGGGGGGCTCTGCCACCGTGGCAAGCGGAGAGGAAACGATGCGGATCGAGGGGGTGAAGTCGGGGGCGTACTCGCCCTCGTGCGCAAATGCCTCAAAGGCAATGTAAAGCATCACGCCCTTGTCGCGGTTGACAAGTGTGGAGAACAGGCTCCCCTCGATCTCGTTTTCCGTGATGGGGGTATAGCCGTATCCCAACAGCGCTTCGCGGTAGGTAAGATAATCCTCCTTGGTCGCGCCCTTATACAGGTATTGCAGGGAATTGTCGTTGGTGTCCAACGTGTTGAACAACCAGATGTTCTCGCCCGCAGGCTTCGGGAAATCCACTACCCACGCGGCGTTTGCCGTATCGGTGAAGGAAAGCCCAACGGGTAAATGGATCGCACCGTCCGTGCCCTTGCAGGCGTCTGCTTCCTTCAGCAGATCAATAAACAGCTCGTATGCAAGATCAAGAGAAGCGTAGTTCCAGCCCGTGATCACTACGGCGTTTTCGGTGACCGTTGTGGCGTACTCGCCGCCGTCCATTGCCTCCAGTGCCGCGCGCGTGTTGGGGCGGGAGGAGATGCCGATGATCACCTCAAGCCCGTTTTCGGGCGCATCGTCCTTGCCGATGGCAAAATCCTTTTCCACGTCAAGGCCTGTATGCTCGGCAAGCGCCTTGATCGCCTCGTCCACGCGCACGCAGGGCATATCACGCATCTCCCAGTTGCGATAGGTGTAGACCAACTCGGGAATGGGGTGATAGGGCTTATCGTAAAGCTGCGCGCCGTACACAAAGGTCGCGTAGCATTTTTGGGCATCCGCCAGTGTGAGCGTGGAAATATCCTCGACCACGGTGGTGGCGGGGAGCTCCTTGCCGATCAGATTTTTCTTGAAATACTGTACTGCCATCAGGGTGGTCAGTGCATTGGTGCCGCAAAGGGTGACCGTTTTTGTATCTGCGCAAATGGCGAAGGCGCTGTGCTTGTCCGCAAGCAGCTTGCCGGTCTTTTCGGTAGCGCCGACCAACACCTTGTAGCCATCCGCCTGTGCCATCGGTACGGCATTGCCGCCGAGTGCTTTGGCCAGTGCTTCGATCACGCGGACGTAGCCTGCCGTTTCGGCGGCGGAGGGCGCATACGCCACGGTAGCGCCGTTCAGCGCAAGGGTGCACGTTTCCTGACTTGTTTTGGTTTTCATAAGCATACTCCTTTGCAAGAGGGTTTTGGTTAAGGTGATTATATCACCTTCCGCTCCAAAATTGTCAGTAATTCCGCGATTTTGGGCAGATTGCCGAAGATTTCGCCCTCTTATACAAAATTGGTGTGCGGGGGGGAGGTCTGATTATAGTGAAAATCCCGCAAAGTGCGTAATGACACCTTGCGGGATATTTCGTTATGCTTCGGGGGTGTCGGTCGTTTTCTTCCTGAATTCAATCTCGTTGAGAATGGAAAATCCAAGGATCAGCACGCCGCCCACGATCTGCCATACGGTGATCGCTTCCTGCAGAAGTGTGACGGAAAGGATCACGGCAAGCAGCGGGTCTGCATAGGAAAGCAGCGACGCCTCCTGACCGCGCATATGACGCAGAGAGGAAAAATACAAACAATACGCAAGCCCCGAGTGGATGATGCCCACGGCAAGCAGGAAGCAAAGCCCCTTGAGGTCGATTGTGGCGATCTCAAAGCCACCCGTGAGCGCCACGTAAGGCGTGAGCACCAGTGCGGCGGCACAGAATTGCAAAAAGGTGCGGGAAATGCCGTCTACACCTGCAATGCCCTTGTTGAAAAGCACGACGGTGGCGTAAAGCACGGCAGCGCCGAGTGAAAGCAGTACGCCTGTCAGCGGATTGCCGCCACCGCCGCCCGATACACCCACGATCAGTACCACGCCGACCGTAGAGGCGGCAAAGCACACACCCTGCTTCACGGTCATTTTCTCGCGGAACAAGAAGGGGCACAAGACCGTCACCAGCACGGGGGCGAAGTAGTAGCACAGCGTGGCGATCGAGGTCGTGGTATAGTTGTACGCCTCGAAAAGCAGGATCCAGTTGAAGCCCATTGCCGCGCCGGAAAGCAGCAAAAAGAGCAGCGTTTTGCGATTTAGCCCCTTGACGGGATTGGTTTTCTTAAGTACCAGGACAAGCCCGATCACGGCGATGGCAAGGAGCGCGCGGAACAGCGCGATCTCTGCCGAGGGAAGGGGAATGTTTTTGACGAACACGGCGATACTGCCGAAGATCAGCATCGCACAAAGAAGCTTTATGCGTGGGAGAAGACGCTCGTTCATCGTTTTTCTCCGTTTCCGTCCGCCACGGGGCAAAACTCATCAAAAATCGGGGACACGCCCGCTTTTAGAAAGGCGTTGTAGTCCGCTTCATTTTTTACGGTGTAAACGACGGGCGCAGCACCGAACAGCACAGTTCCCGCGCGCAATCCCGCGCGACGCATATATTTTTTGTCGGAGGCAAGGAATGCGGGACGGCAAAGAAAATTGAGAAGATGCGCGGAAAGCGCGAAGTTGAGCAGCTTAGAGCCGCTCTTTTTTTCTTTGAGCAGATTGGTGGAAAGAAGACCCCGCACCACGTGCGGCGCGTGGCGTTTTACTGCGTGCAAAAGGAGCGGATTGAAGCTTTCCATACACCAAAGCCCCCTGTAATCCTTCAACACCGCAAGGGCGGCGGGCACAAGGGCGGTATTGCCGCTTTCCCCCTTCAATTCAATCAGAAGCGGCACGCGTCCGTCTACCGCCTCAAGCACCTCGCGCAAGGTGGGAATATGCTCGTTTTCCACACCGTCAAGGGGGATATTGCCAAGCTCGGCGGCGCTAAGCTCGCAGATTTTTCCCGTGCGACCGCACACGCGATCCAGCGTGTAGTCGTGGAAAACCATCACCTCGCCGTCGGCGGAAAGCTGGATATCCAGCTCAATGGCAAAGCCCTTGTCGGCGGCGGCGCGGAAGGCACCGAGCGAGTTTTCGGGGAGCCCTTCGCCCCAAAGCCCGCGGTGGGCATAGGGGCGAAGGAAGGGCTGCACGTCTTTTTTTCTTGCGCGCGGCGCGATGAGGAACAGCCACAGCGCAAAAAGTGCCAAAACGGTAGCGAAAAACGCGATCAGAAGGATGAAATACCATTTCATCAGTCGTCGCCTCCCATAGCGTCAAGCATCACGGATTTTGCCTCGGGCTTTGCGTCGCCGTGGCGGACGAAGAACATCGTGAAGAAGGCGAGCGCCACGAAGATGGCTGCATAGGGGAAGAGGGTGCGCATATTCATATCCAGGAACACGCCGGAAAGCACGGGAGTGATGACCTGTGCGGACATACTGGCGGTGTAATAAATGCCCGTGTACTTACCTACGTTCGAGCCGCGGGAAAGCTCTACGACCATCGGGTAGGAGTTGACGTTGATAGTTGCCCAGCCGATGCCTGCGGTGGCAAAGAGGACGGGCATCAGAATATTTTTCACCGCGTCGGGGCTGCCGGCAGAGAGGAAGGATGCGCCAAAGAAGGAGGTGCCGAGGATTACAACGCCGCCAAGGATCATTTTCTTTCTGCCAAGCTTGGAGGAGAGCATACCGACGGGCAGATACGCCACGATGGCGGCTGCCTGTGCGATAAGCAGTGTGGTGTTGTAGTCCACGTCCAATACGTTGCTGGCATAAACCGAATATTTGCTGGTGACGGCGTTATAGCCCATAAACCAGAACACAACGGAGGCAAGGATCAGGAAAAGAGAGATCTTTTCGCTGCGGGAAAGCGTGCGTGCCTCTCCCGCCTCTTCGGTGGGCTCTGCGGGCTGGTCCAGACCCAGACGCTCGGTTTCTTTCTGCATTTCATCTGCCCATTTTACCTCGCGTACCTTCCACAGGAATACGGCGAGAGCCACCATCATCACGCCTGCAACGATGGCGAAGAAGGAGGTATAGCTCATCAGGGCGTTTTTCGCCTTACCCGTACCGAAGATGATACCTAAGAGCAGTACCAGAATGCCACCGGCGGTGCCCATCAGATTGATGACGGCGTTTGCTTTGGAGCGCAAGGGCTTGATCGTGACGTCTGGCATCAGTGCAACGGCGGGGGAACGGAAGGTGCCCATTGCCACCAGCGTGAAGAAGAGTAACGCCATAAAGATGATCAGTGGTGCCTTGCTTTGTGTGGTCACGCTTGCGGCGTATGCCTGGCGTGCGGGCACGACAAAGTTGGTATAATCCTCGTTGGTGACGTCCTCGCCGTCCTTTTCCACGGTCACGGGGATCGAGGTGAAGTCTGCACGGTTCGGGAAGATCTCCTGCAACGGCTTTTTCTTGGCATCCAGCGCGTCGCTTTCATTGATCTCGGGATTGAAATCATACAGCGTATCCAGCGCCTCGGTGTAGGCGACACCCTCGGTGGCGGTGACCTTTTCGATATTTTTCAGCTGTGCATTGTCGGGAATGGAAAGACCGACCAGCAGAATGGCGGCGACCACGGTACCGATTACAATGAAGGGCGTGCGGCGACCGAATTTGGTGTTTACCTTGTCGGAAAGAGCGCCGAAGATTGGCAAAAGGATCAGGGCGAAGATGTTGTCCAACGCCATGATTGCACCCGACCACACCTGCGGCAGACCGAATTTATCGGTAAGGATCTTGGGCACGATGCTGTCGTATGCCTGCCAGAACGCCGAGATCAGGAAAAAGGCGAAGCCGACGAAGATGACGCGCTTGTAATTCAGTTTCATAGATGTTTTCCTTCCTTTTCTATATATGCTTTGGTTTTCAGGATAGCAAGTTGTGTTTTGCCGTCGGGAAGCTCGTTTGCCATCACCATTTCCACGGCTTTTTCAAGGGGGAGCGTAAAGACCTCCAAAAACTCATCCGCATCCAGCTCCTGCGCGCCGAACGTAAGCCCGCGTGCCAGAAACATACGGATGCGCTCGCCGAGAATGGCGGGCGAGCCGTAATACTCGCCAAGGTCGATGAGCTCCCGCGGAACGATACCCGTTTCCTCGCGCAGCTCACGCAGCGCCGCCGCGTGCAGATCCTCCAGGGGGTGATCCAGCTTGCCTGCGGGGATTTCGGTGATCACCTCGTGGAAGGGATAACGGAACTGCCGCTCCAGCACGACCTCACCGTCATCGGTAAGGGGGAGGATGCAGACCGCGCCCACGTGCTTGATATGCTCGCGTATTGAGGTGTTGCCGTTGGGCAACAGTACCTCGTCGCGAAAAAGATGCACCACTACGCCGTCAAAAATTTCGGTGGAGTGCAGCATTTTTTCTTCTAAATTCATAAATTGCCCTCCCAAAGCGGATTTCATACAGTATTATTATACCGCAAAAAGCAATTTTTGTAAATAGAAAATGAAAAAATCTGTAAAGCGAAAACCCGCAAACCCGCTCCATATGCGGGTTTGGGGGTCGCGTTACAAAAAGTGCCAAATTGTGAACACTTTTTTTGTGCATTATTTTGTGCGCAAAACTCTTTACAATCGCACTATATTGTGGTATACTAATGCATACCGACACAAGATATAGTGTTGGTGAGAGAAGAAGAAAAATAAGGATAGGGGTGCCTTGGGGTACCCTTGTTTTAACGAGAGAGGGGAAAAGAGTATGAAAATCATTAAGAGAAACGGCTCTGAGGTGACGTTTGACCGTGAAAAGATCGTCATCGCCATCAAGAAAGCCAATGAAAGCGGCGAGGGTAAGCCCGAGCTGACTGCAAGACAGATCGACTATATCTCCTTCGTGATCGAGGACTACTGCAACGATATCGGCCGTGCACTTTCCGTGGAGGAAATTCAGGAGCTTGTCGAGACCTTGATCATTCAGCAGAACGCACCCGAAACGGCAAAGCGCTATATCCGTTACCGCTTTACCCGTAACCTGGCGCGTCGCTCCAACACCATTGACGAAAGCATTCTTTCCTTGATCGAATGCAATAACGAGGAAGCCAAGCAGGAGAACGCCAACAAGAACCCCACCGTCAACAGCGTACAGCGCGACTATATGGCGGGCGAGGTCTCCAAGGACCTCACGCGCCGCGTGCTGCTGCCCGAGGAGATTGTCAAGGCACACGAGGAGGGCATCATCCATTTCCACGACTCCGACTATTTCGCACAGCATATGCACAACTGCGATCTTGTCAATCTGGAGGATATGCTGCAGAACGGCACTGTCATCAGCGGTACGCTGATCGAAAAGCCGCACAGCTTCTCCACCGCCTGCAACATTGCCACGCAGATCATCGCGCAGGTTGCCTCCAACCAGTACGGCGGTCAGAGCATTTCGCTCACGCACCTGGCGCCCTTCGTGCAGGTGTCCCGCGAGAAGATCACCCGTCAGGTGCGTGCCGAGGTGAAGAGCCTTGGCGTGAATGCCACCGAGGAGAAGATCTCTGAGATCGTGGAAAACCGCCTGCTTGACGAGATCCGCCGCGGCGTACAGACCATCCAGTATCAGGTCGTCACCCTGCTGACCACCAACGGACAGGCTCCCTTTGTGACCGTGTTTATGTACCTGGGCGAGGCAAAGGATCCCGCGCTGAAGCGCGATCTGGCTCTGATCATCCGCGAGGTGCTTGAGCAGCGCTACACGGGCGTAAAGAACGAGGCTGGCGTTTACGTCACCCCTGCCTTCCCCAAGCTTATTTACGTGTTGGAGGAGGATAACATTCACGAGAATTCTCCTTACTGGGATCTCACCAAGCTGGCGGCAAAGTGCACCGCACGCCGTATGGTGCCCGACTATATTTCCGAAAAGATGATGCTCAAGCTCAAGGTGGACAGCAATGGCGACGGCAACTGCTACACCTGTATGGGCTGCCGCTCCTTCCTCACCCCTTGGGTGGATGAAAACGGCAAGGCAAAGTACTACGGTCGCTTCAATCAGGGCGTTGTCACCATCAACCTCATTGACGCCGCTTGCTCCGCCTGCAAGGACGGTCGCAACCTTGACCGCTTCTGGGAAATTCTCGAGGATCGCCTGGAGCTGTGCCACCGCGCATTGCAGTGCCGCCACGAGCGCTTGGAGGGTACGCTTTCCGACGCCGCGCCCATCCTTTGGCAGTACGGCGCGCTTGCAAGACTGAAGAAGGGCGAGCCCATCACGAAGCTCTTGCACGGCGGTTACTCCACCATTTCGCTTGGTTACGCCGGTCTTTGGGAATGTGTTTACGCACTGATCGGCAAGAAACTGACCGATCCCGAGGGCGAGAAGCTCGGTCTTGAGATCATGCAAAAGCTCAACGAAGCCTGCGCCAAGTGGAAGGCAGCTGAAAACATTCACTACTCGCTGTACGGTACCCCCCTGGAGTCCACCACCTACAAGTTCGCCAAGTGCTTGCAGAAGCGCTTCGGCAAGATCCCCGGTGTCACCGACAAGAGCTATATCACCAACTCCTATCACGTCCACGTGACTGAGCCGATCGACGCGTTCGACAAGCTCGCATTCGAGGCAAAGTTCCAGGAGCTTTCCCCCGGCGGCGCGATCAGCTACGTCGAGGTGCCCAATATGCAGGACAACCTGGATGCCGTGCTTGACGTGATGAAGTTCATCTACGACAACATTATGTACGCCGAGCTGAACACCAAGAGCGACTATTGCCAGGTGTGCGGCTTTGACGGCGAGATCCAGATCGTCAAGGACGACGGCAAGCTGGTTTGGGAGTGCCCCAATTGCCACAACCGCGACCAGAACACGATGAACGTGGCACGCCGTACCTGCGGCTATATCGGCTCTCAGTACTGGAATCAGGGCCGTACGCAGGAGATCCAGGAGCGCGTACTTCACCTGTAAGCTATGAATTTTGCAACCATCAAAAAACGCGACATCGCCGATGGTCCCGGCGTGCGTGTATCCCTGTTCGTATCGGGCTGCACGCACCGCTGCGAGGGGTGCTTCAACGAGATCGCGTGGGATTTTGACTACGGCGCGCCCTTTGACGGTGCCGTGCAAGAGGAGCTGCTGGAGGCACTTGCCCCCGATTATATCGCGGGACTGACGCTGCTTGGCGGCGAGCCCTTTGAGCCGGATAATCAACGCGCCCTGCTCCCGTTTTTGAAGCGGGTGAGGGAAGTGTTCCCGAAAAAAACGATCTGGTGTTACAGCGGTTACACGCTGGAGCAGCTGACGGGCGAGAGCCGCGCGAGATGCGAGGTCACCGACGAGATGCTTTCCATGCTTGACGTACTGGTGGACGGGCGCTTCGTGCTTGCCAAAAAGAATATCCGGCTGCGCTTCCGCGGCTCGGAGAACCAGCGCCTCATTGATATGAACAAGACCCGCGAGGCGGGTGAAGTTGTCCTTTGGGACAATTAAAAAACACCGCAGATTGCAAACGCGATCTGCGGTGTTTTTCATACCGTTATGGTGCTTATTTGAAATGACGGGGAAGCGGCAACAGCATACGCGTTTCGCGCTTGTATGCGGTAAAGCCCTCCTTGCGGCTTTGTCTGCCGTCTGCCAGCGGAATGCTGACGAAAAGGAACAGAAGCGTGTTGGCAAACGCCCCTGCGCACAGAACCCACGCGGAGGGGAACAGGCACGTGACCGCGCCCGCGATGCCCCACCACATCAGGATCTCGGCCAAGTAATTGGGGTGGCGCGAGTGCTTCCAAACTCCTGTGCGGATAAAGGGAACCGTGCGGTTTTGGCGGTAGCGGTGCATCTGAATATCTGCCGTGCCCTGCAAAAGGACGGCAAGCAGGCAAAGAAGAAGGCACAGCAGCGAACCGACGTTGATCGTGGCGGTATGCAGCATCGCATAAGCGGCGGGCAGTGTGCAGCCGTAAACCACCAGTGTGGGCACCATATGTATGCCGATAAAATTGATGAACGGGTAGAATTTTCCTGTCTTTTCGTGCAGCATCCGATAGCGCCAATCCTCGTGCGTGAGATCCCCGAAGGTGTATGCCCAGTTCGCCGTCAGGCGCACGCCCCAAAGCGTTACGGCGGCTAAAATCAGCACACGTGTGGGGGTAAAGCCGTTTCGTGCGGCAAAAGCAAACAGGATCACAAGCGGCTGTACGCTCCAGTAGGGATCGTACACCGAGGCATTTTTCAAAAGCACGCTGAAAAGGAAGGTGAACACGGTCGCCGCCACGTCGGCGACGAGGAGAGAAAGCCACCAATCAAAGGGAAGATGTAAATACAGCGCGATCCCACCCACTGCCGCCGCCACGTAGATCAGCGTGACAGCAAGAAAGGAAAGCGCACGGTTTTGTTTGAAGGTCATAGTTCGCTCCTTGCCATAAGATTTGGTATTATTATAGCTTTTCGCGCGAAAATTGTCAAGAGGTGTCGCACAGTGGCAAATATCGAAAAAAGCCCACGCTCGCACGAGCGTGGGCTTTTCGTTATGCCTTATTGATTTCGTCAATCAGCATCGTGCGCAGCACCTGCGGGTCACAGTTGCCCTTCAGCTGCTTCATGCACTTGCCAAACAGCGCCATCAACGCCTTTTCCTTGCCGCCCTTGAAGTCGGCAACGGCCTTGGGGTCTGCGGCGATCGCTTCCTTGATCACCTTGTCGATAAGCCCCGTATCGTTGGATACGATAAAGCCGTTCTCCTCGGCGTACTTGGCGGGATCGATCTGCTCGTCGAACATCACCTCAAGGATCTTCTTGGCGTTGCCGCGACCGACCTTGCCGTCCATGACAAGCTTGATGAGGCCACCCAGCGCCTTGCCGTCCACTGCGAACTGGTCGGTGGTCATCTGACGCTTGTTGAGGAGGTTCATACAGTCGGAGATCAGCCAGTTGGCTGCTTCTTTGGCACTGCCGCAAACGGCAAGTGCACCCTCAAAGGCGTCGCACAGCGCGCGGCTGTCGGTAAGCAGGCCTGCATCGTAATCGCTAAGACCAAGCTCGCCCGTGTAGCGTGCCAGCTTGACCTCGGGGAATTCGGGCAGAGTGTTCTGCACGTTCTCGTACCACACGTCGTCAATGACGATGGGCATGATGTTGGGGTCGGGGAAGTAGCGGTAATCGCCTGCGGTCTCCTTGGAGCGCATCGCAAAGCTCTTGCCCTTCACGTCGTCCCAGCGGCGCGTTTCCTGTACCAGTACCTCGGTGCCGTTCTCGATCGCGTCGATGTGACGTGCCGTTTCGTACTCGATGGCGCGCACGATGGCGGAAAGCGAGTTCATGTTCTTCATCTCGGTACGAACACCGAGCTTGTCGCTGCCCTCGGGGCGGACGGAAAGGTTCACGTCACAGCGCATCGAGCCCTGCTCCATGCGGCAGTCGGATACCTTTGCAAAGCGAAGAAGGGAACGAAGTCTTTCCAGGTATGCCACAACCTCCTCGGCAGAGGAAAGGTCGGGCTGGCTGACGATCTCAATCAGCGGCACGCTCGTGCGGTTGAAGTCAACCAGCGTGGTGTCCGTCCAATCGTCGTGTACCAGCTTACCTGCGTCCTCCTCCATGTGGATCTGCTTGATGCGGATCGCCTTCTTGCCCTTCGAGGTCTCGATCTCCACCGTGCCGTTCACGGCAACGGGGGCGAACCACTGGGTGGTCTGGTAGGCGGCAGGCAGGTCGGGATAGTAGTAGCTCTTTTTGTCAAACGTGGTGGTGCGGTTGATGTGGCAGTTCAGCATCATACCGGCGGTCATGCCAAGCTCCACCACCTTCTTGTTCACGATGGGAAGCATGCCGGGCATACCGCAGCAAGCAGGGCAGACGTGGTCGTTCTGCTCGCCGCCGAACTCGGCGGAGCAGGCGCAGAAGATCTTGGACTTGGTCGCCATTTCTACGTGGACTTCCAAGCCGATAACGGTTTCAAATTTCATCTTATTTGCCCTCCTTTGTAAGAAGTGCGGCAAGGGCGAGGAGCGCACCGTCCGAGAAGGCGGGGCCCATCACCTGCACGCCCGCAGCAACCACGGCGGGCAGACCCGCCATCTGTGCGGGAGCGGTGTACTTGTTTTCCACGAAGGCGCTGTCCGTGTCGGTGTACGCCATCTTAGAGCAAGCGGGAAGCAGTACAGCATCAAACTCGGCAAAGATCGTAGCAAACGCTTCGCTGATCACGCGGCGCACGCGCATCGCCTTGTCGTACTTTGCCATATAGTTCTTGGTGGAAAGCACGTCAGAGCCGTACAGGATCGCGGTCTTGAGCAAAAGGCCGAACGCCTCGGTGCGGCTGTTGGTGTAAAGCTCGTCCAAACTCTTGTAATTCTTGGTGCGGTAGCCGTACTTCACGCCGTCATAGCGGGATACGTTGTTGCAAAGCTCGGCGCACATCAGCATGTTCCAAGCGGCGTTTGCCGTGGCGATCACGCCTGCGTCAATTTCGCAAATTTCAATACCGTTTGCCGCCATTTCTGCCTTTGCAGCAGCGATCTCGGCGCTGTCGGAGCCCTCCATCTTAAGCAGTGCGACCTTCTTTACGGGGGCGGCGTTTGCCACAGCGGCTTGGCAGACCTCATCGGCGTGCATCGTGCCGTCGCGCTCGTCCTTGCCGACGATGGCAGAGAGCACCTCGCGGCAATCAGCTGCGGTCTTTGCCATCACGCCCACGCACTCACCCGAGCAAGCCACGGGTACCGTGCCGTAACGGGAAACGATGCCGTAGGTGGGCTTTGCGAATACAAGCCCCTGTTGTGCAGCCACACGGCGGGGTGCGCCGTTGACGTCAAGGGAAATAAGTGCCGAAACGGTGTCGTTTTTCAGCGCTTCTGCGCTGTCGGCGGCACCTGCAAAGCAGGTCTCGCCCACAAGGTCGATGGCGAACTCGCCAACGGGAGCCTTGCTCGGCTTGCACGCGATCTCATAGCCCTCGCCCAGCTTTTCCACCACGGTGGCGGCAAAGGGGCTCACGTAGCCATCCAGCATTTTGGAGCCGGCGTTGGTGGGGCAGCAGGTGGTGAGGATCATCTGATCCAGCATAATCTTTTTCATACCGTACCCCTCCTTATTCCACCACGCGGGGAACCTGCCAGTAGCCGTCCATCACTTCGGGCGCGCCCTTTTGCAGCTCATCGCGGGTAAAGATCTTCTTCGCCACGTCCTCGCGCACGACGGTGCCGATGGGCAGGGCGTGAACCATACGCGTGACGTTCTCGGTGTCGATGGCGTCCAGCGCGGCTTTATCCTTTTCAGCACCCTCGAAGAAGGCAAGCACCTTTGCGCGCTCGTCTTCCGTGAGGGAAAGCTGGTTTACTTTTTCCAAAAGCAACAAAGTGTCTTTTTCCATTGTAAGACCTCCGTTTAGAATGTGTGTTGTGAATTAGTCACGAACCTTGATGTGGACCTCGCGCAGCTGCTGCTCGGTGACCTCACCGGGCGCACCCATCATCAGATCCTGCGCGTTGCCGTTAAGCGGGAACGCGATGACGTCGCGGATGGTGTCCTCCTCGGCGATCAGCATGATCATGCGGTCAACGCCGGGTGCCATGCCCGCGTGGGGCGGTGCACCGTAGGAGAATGCGGTGTAAAGGGCACCGAACTTCGCCTTAACGTCCTCCTCGCCGTAGCCCGCGATCTCAAACGCCTTGCGCATGATCTCGGGGTTGTGGTTACGAACGGCACCGGAGGAAAGCTCCACGCCGTTGCACACGATGTCGTACTGGTAAGCAAAGATCTCAAGCGGATCCTTATTCAGCAGCGCGTCCATACCGCCCTGGGGCATCGAGAAGGGGTTGTGGGTGAAGTCGATCTTGCCGGTCTCCTCGTTGCGCTCGTACATCGGGAAGTCCACGATGAAGCAGAACTCAAAGCGATCGTTCTTGATAAGACCAAGCTCGTTGCCGATCCAGGTGCGCATCTGACCTGCCAGAGAGTTGATGACGGTGGGAGCATCGCTGATGAAGAACAGGGAGTCGCCCTCCTGGATGCCGCAAAGTGCGGTCAGCTCAGCCTTCTCCTCCTCGGAAAGGAACTTCGCGATCGGGCCCTTGTACTCGCCGCCCTCCAGCGTGATATAGCCACAGCCGAACTTCATGCCAATGCTGCGGGAGTAGGTGTCGATTGCCTTTTCAAATGCCTTCTTGCCGTCGCCCTCGCCGTCCTTCTTGACAAGGTAGTTGGCAACGATGCCGCGTACCAGCTTGTTCTTGAAGGGAATGGTTCTGCCGTTGATCTCAAGGAAATCGTGAGAAGCGAAGAAGCCCGTGAGGTCCTTGATCTCAAGGGGGTTACGAAGGTCGGGCTTGTCGGTGCCGTATTTGAGCATCGCGTCAGCAAAGGTAATGCGGCGGAAGGGGGGCTCGCCCACCTCCTTGCCCGAGAACTTCTTGAAGGTGTTGTAAACCACCTGCTCGGCCAGGCCGAACACGTCCACCTGCGTAGCAAAGGACATCTCGAAGACGAGCTGATAGAACACACCGGGAGAACGGTCCTGACGGGCGTCCTCGTCACGGAAGCAGGGTGCGA
>JAZRFS010000032.1:0-3217 GCA_045643765.1 Eubacteriales bacterium | reverse complement strand
CGGTAAGATCTACGACGGCATCATCGCAACCGTTGACGCTGAGATCTCCGGCAACTTCGGCACCATCATGGCATGGGCTGACAAGTTCCGCGAGCTGAAGGTTCGCACCAACGCCGACACTCCTGCCGACGCAAAGAAGGCACGCGAGCTTGGCGCTGAGGGTATCGGTCTGTGCCGTACCGAGCACATGTTCTTCGAGGCTAACCGTATCGCTGCATTCCGTGAGATGATCTGCTCCGATACCGCCGAGGAGCGCGAGGCTGCTCTTGCCAAGATCCTTCCCTACCAGCAGGGCGACTTCGAGGCTCTTTACGAGGCTCTCGAGGGCACTCCCGTTTGCATCCGCTTCCTGGATCCCCCCCTCCACGAGTTCGTTCCCAACACCGAGGAGGAGATCGCTCTCCTTGCCAACACGCAGGGCAAGACCGTTGAGCAGATCAAGGCTATCATCGCTTCTCTGCACGAGTTCAACCCCATGATGGGTCACCGCGGCTGCCGTCTGGCTGTCACCTACCCCGAGATCGCTAAGATGCAGACCACCGCTGTCATCCGTGCTGCTATCAACGTTCAGAAGAAGCACGCTGACTGGAAGGTCGTTCCTGAGATCATGATCCCCCTGGTTGGCGACGTCAAGGAGCTCAAGTACGTCAAGGAAGTTGTCCTTGCTACCGCTGAGGCTGAGATCGCTGCTGCAGGCGTTAAGCTTGCATACGAGGTTGGTACCATGATCGAAATTCCCCGTGCATGCCTCACCGCTGACGAGATCGCTCAGAACGCTGACTTCTTCTGCTTCGGCACCAACGACCTTACTCAGATGACCTACGGCTTCCCCCGTGACGACGCAGGCAAGTTCCTGAACGCTTACTACGATGCCAAGATCTTCGAGAACGATCCCTTCGCTAAGCTCGACCAGACCGGTGTGGGCAAGCTGATGGATATGGCTGTGAAGATGGGCCGCGAGAACAACAAGAAGCTGCACGTTGGTATCTGCGGCGAGCACGGTGGCGACCCCACATCCGTGGAATTCTGCCACAAGCTTGGCCTTGACTACGTGTCCTGCTCTCCCTTCCGCGTGCCGATCGCACGTCTGGCTGCTGCTCAGGCTGCTATCGCTGCTAAGAAGTAATTTAAAGCAGAATATAAAAAGCACCCACCGCCGAGGCGGTGGGTGCTTTTTTGCGCGCGTGACGTTGACTTCGCAAAAGGGCTGTGCTATAATATCCTTATATAACAATAAGGAAGGGAGTGTGCCTGTATGGAAGAAAAAAAGAGCGTTTCCTATCTTGATTTCGGCGCCGTGGGCGACGGTGTCACAGACGATTTTGCCGCCATTTGTGCCGCGCACGAATACGCCAACAAGCACGCCCTCCCCGTTGTGACCAATGACAACAAGACCTATCTGATCCGCGAAGCCCTTTTGGATAACAAGGTACATACGGCCATTATCCGTACCGACGTTTTCTGGGGCAGCTCGCGTATTGTGATTGACGACACCGACGTCAGCGACTTCGACGGCACCGCACGCGCAACCTCGCCTATCTTTGAGATCGAAGCCGATACACCGCTTGTGCTGACCGATCCCGTGCTGCTTGGGGGATTCCCCCGTCTTGATGAACAGACGAAGGCTCTGCCGCTGAAATTGGGCTACCCCGTTCTGCTTATCATTTATAACGAGGATCACACCGTTTACCGCCGATACGGGGCGGATTATATCGCGCGCGGCGGTCAGTCGGCACCGCAAAACGAGGTCCTGCTGATGGATGCCGAGGGCAATATTGACCCCTCTACCCCCTTGATGTTCACGTATGACCGCATCACGAAAATTGAGATCATCCGCGCAGATATTCCCACGCTCACCGTGTGCGGCGGCACGCTCATCACGCGCGCCGGCAGGCAGAATGCCATTGAGCCGAGTACACAGAAAAGAGCGCGCTATATCCAACGAAATCTGCTGGTCAATCGCTCAAATACGGTGCTGGACGGTGTAAAGCATTTCGTGGAAAACGAGATGCCGTTGGAGGATTTTGTGCAGGGCGTGCGGCACGGCGCGCACTACTGGGGATTTTATCACGTCACGCGCGCCAACAACGTACTACTGAAAAATTGCACACTGACGGGCAGGCGCAGCTACCGCTTTTCCACCTATGAATTTATTGCGGATCACGTCAATAAGATCCGCCTTGTGGACTGCACGCAATCCAACTTTTGGGTAAAAGACGAGCGCGATGCCGACGTGTGCAGCATGTCCCCCTCCCCCGTGACAAGCTGGCCGCGCTGTTGGGGTATCGGCGGCACAAACTTCTGCAAGAATATGGAGTACGAGCGCTGCACGCTCTCGCGCTTTGATGCGCATCAGGGGCTTTATCACGGTAGGATCAAAGACTCTACCATCAACTTTATGGAGGTGGTGGGCAAGGGTGAGCTGACACTGGAAAACGTCACGTGGCACTCCCCCGCGTCGGGCGCCGTTTACAACAGCTTTGTGTATCTGCGCGAGGATTTCGGCAGTACCTGGGATGGCACGGTCACACTGAAAAACTGCACCTTCCACCTGAGCCCGGGGGACGCCAACGTCTTCTTTTACAAGTACACCAACTGGGACTATGGCTATCGGTGCCACTTCCCCAATCTCGTATTGGATAACCCCACGATTTGCGGCCTCGAGGAGGGCGCAAGGATCCATCTGGTATACGAAGCAGGCAGTGTGGGCAAGGAGCCGCAAATGCACCTTCCTTGCACGCAAAACACACCGCCGAAGGAGCCGACGGGCAAGGACCGCACAAACGAGAGGAAGAACCTCAACCCCGTGGTGCCGCCCCAATTCATAAAAATCATCCACAACCAAACGCCTCACGCCTTCTATCTGCCGCGGTGCGACTTTTTCAAGGACACGGAAAAGATCGGCGTGACACAGGAATAACGAAAGGAAGCATCTATGTTAAAAATTGCTGTCGTTGGCACGGGCATCATCGGCAAGGAGCATCTGAAGGCGCTTGCGCGTTGCCCCGAGCTTTCGCTTGTTGCCATCTGCGATACCAACGAGGAGGCGGCAAGCGCGCTTGCCGCCGAATACGGCGTTCCCTACTTTTTGGATTACAAAGACATTCCGCAAAAAACGGATGCCGCGGCTGTGTTGCTCAATCTGCCCCACGCACTGCACCGTGATGCCGCGATCTTCTTTTTGGAGGCAGGTCTGCACGTCTTTTTGGAAAAGCCG
>JAZRFS010000031.1:0-6979 GCA_045643765.1 Eubacteriales bacterium | reverse complement strand
CTATCGTCCTTCACACCGACGCTCTTGATGTCGGGAATGGCGATGAAATACTGCCAGGTCTTTTCGGCAAGACCGCACTGATCAAACTCCTCGCGCAGGATCGCATCTGCCTCGCGCAGGGCGTGCAGACGGTCGCGGGTGATGGCACCCAAGCAACGAACGCCAAGACCGGGGCCGGGGAACGGCTGACGGTAAACCATGGCATGGGGAAGACCGAGCGCCTCGCCGACCACGCGCACCTCGTCCTTGAAAAGGAGCTTGAGGGGCTCGACCAGCTCGAACTTCAGATCCTCGGGCAGACCGCCCACGTTGTGGTGGGACTTGACGGCCTTCTTGCCCTCGGCGGCCTTAATGCTTTCCAGAATGTCGGGGTAGATGGTGCCCTGAGCCAGGAAGTCGATGCCCTCCAGCTTGCGCGCCTCGTCTACAAACACCTCGATAAACTCCTTACCGATGATCTTTCTCTTGCTTTCGGGATCGGAAACGCCTGCCAGCAGATCTAAGAAGCGGTCGGTGGCATCGACGTATACCAGGTTGCAATCCAGCTCCTTGCCGAAGACCTCGATAACCTGCTCACTCTCCCCCTTGCGCATCAGACCGTGGTTGACGTGCACACAGGTCAGCTGCTTGCCGATGGCTTTGATCAGAAGCGCGGCGACCACAGAGGAGTCAACACCGCCGGAGAGGGCAAGAAGCACCTTCTTGTCACCCACCTGGGCGCGGACAGCGGCGACCTGCTCGTCAATAAAGGCATTCGCCAGCTCAAAATTCGTGATGCGCTGCATCGTTTCGGGACGTACGTTAGACATATATATTTTTCCTCCCTTTTGGATAGATGCGGATTTTATGATATTTTATTATATCACTTTTTTTGATGCCATGCAAGTGTTTTTACAAGATTTTTTGATAAGGAAGGGCATTTTTTTACAAGCGCCTTGCGCACAAATATATTAAGAATAAAATTTTATACTTACGATTGACGCGCGCGCGAAAAAAGTGTATAATAAATAGAGAATGTCCAAAAGGGGGGTGGCTGTGTGCACGAGATCATGACCGAGGCGGCGTTCCGCAAGCAGATCGGCAAGACCGCAGGGCACGCCTATCTTCTTTACGGGGAGGAGGATTACCTCAAATCCCACGCCGTGCGCGCTGTGCGCGAGGACGTATGCCCCGATCCCGCCTTTGCGGTTTTCAATGACATCACCATCGACGTGGCGGATTATACCGCAGAGGGACTGATCAACGCGATGAGCGCGCCCCCGATGATGACCGAGGGGAAGCTGATCCTTCTGCGCGGTCTTGATTTTACCGCGATGCGCAGCGAGGAAGTGGACGATTTCTGCGAGGTGCTGGCGCTGATCGAGGAGTACGATTTCAACACCGTGCTTGTCTATGTGGCGGCAGGGCTTGTGGAGGAAGGATACGGCAAAAAGCCGTCGGGCACGCTCAAAAAGCTTGCCGAGGTCGCCGTCCCCGTGAAATTCGAGTCCCCCACCGAGGCCAAGCTTGGCGCGTGGGTAGGGAAGCACTTTGCGCACCACGGTGTGAGTGCCGCGCCCGCAGATTGCATGTTCCTGATTTCCTACGTGGGGCACAGCATGTTTGTGCTGGCTGCCGAGATTGAAAAGCTGGCGTCCTATGCCAAGGCGCACGGGCGTGACGTCGTGACAGGTGAGGATATCCGCTTTGTGGCGGTGCCGCAGCTCTCAGCCGACACCTTTGCCTTTTCCAACGCGCTTCTGGCGGGCAACTACCGCGCCGCACTGGATGCGCTTGCCGTGATGAAATTTCAGGGCATCGAGCCCGTTGTGGTGATGGGCGAGCTTTCCCGCACAATGTGCGATATGCAGGGCGCCAAGATGCTGATGGAGGCGGGGCGCACCGTTGCCGACGTAATGTCGGTATTGAAGATCAAATCCGAATGGAAGGCAAACAACTATTGCCGCGCCGTGTCGCGTACCACACTGGCAAGACTTTCCCGCGCCGTGGAGCTCTGCGCCGTGGCGGATATGCAGGTAAAGCGTTCCTACGACGATTATTCTGCGATTGAAAAACTGATCTGCTCGCTGTAAGCGAAAGGAGTATAGAAATGAAAACTTATAAGATGAACATTGCGGGCCTTGAGCGCCATCTGCCTATTTGTCCCGTGAACGAAAACATTTCGATCGGTGCGTTTGTCATTTTCGGCGATCCCGAGCTGACCACCGCCGCCGCAAAGGAGCTGCTTGCCAAGGCGCCCGAGTATGACTACCTCATCACCGCCGAGGCGAAGGGCATTCCGCTGGTGCATGAGATGGCACGTCTTGCGGGCAATCAGAAGTATTTTCTGGCGCGCAAGGGACCCAAGCTTTACATGACGGGCGTGCTGGAGGTCACCGTACACTCCATCACCACCGAAAAGGTGCAAAAGCTTTATCTGGACAAGGCGGATGCCGAGCTGATGCGCGGCAAGCGCGTCCTCATCGTGGACGACGTGATCTCCACGGGCGAGTCGCTGTATGCCCTTGAGCATCTGGTGAAGGATGCCGGCGCCATCATCTGCGGTCGTATGGCGATCCTTGCCGAGGGCGACGCCACCAAGCGCGAGGGTCTGATTTATCTGGAAAAACTGCCTCTTTTCAATAAAGACGGCGAAGTGATCGAATAACAAGGAGATTTTAACAATGGCTGAATTTCTGACCGAACAGGATAAACGCACACACTACTGTGGTGTGCTGAATGAGAACAACGTCGGCGAGCGCGTTTGCGTGATGGGTTGGGTACAGCGTTGCCGTGACCTCGGTGCGCTTTGCTTCATCGACCTGCGCGACCGCACGGGTCTTCTGCAGCTTGCCTTTGACGACGATACTGACCGTGCCGTTTTCGAGAAGGCAAAGGGCTGCCACGCCGAGTACGTTGTCGCTGCCCACGGCACCGTGCGTGCACGCGGCGAAGGCGCGGTGAATAAGAATATCCCCACGGGCGGCATTGAGATCGCCGTGACCGAGCTGAAGATCCTCTCCGCCGCACAGACCCCTCCCTTCGAGGTGTCCGACAGCAAGAAGACCAAGGACGAAACGGCTCTGCGCTACCGTTACCTTGATCTGCGCCGTCCCTCCCTGCAAAAGAACATCAAGATGCGTCACGAGATCGCACGCGTTGCCCGTGAGTATTACTACGAGAACGGCTTCTACGAGATCGAAACGCCTATGATGATCAAGCCCACGCCCGAGGGCGCACGCGACTATATCGTGCCCTCCCGTATCCACAAGGGCAGCTTCTACGCGCTTCCGCAGTCCCCCCAGATCTACAAGCAGCTCTTGATGCTCTCCGGCTTTGGCCGCTACATTCAGCTTGCCCGCTGCTTCCGTGACGAGGATCTGCGCGCCGACCGTCAGCCCGAGTTTACCCAGATCGACCTGGAGATGTCCTTTGCCACGCAGGAGGACATTATGCAGATGAACGAAGGGTTTATCGCCCGCGCGTTCAAGGAGGTTTTGGGTGTTGAAATTCCGCTTCCGATGCCCCGTATGACCTTTGCCGAGGCGATGGATCGCTACGCCTCGGGCAAGCCCGACACCCGCTTCGGTATGGAAATTCAGCACATTTCCGATACCGTCAAGTCCTCTGAATTCGTTGTGTTCAAATCCGCTTTGGAGATGGGCGGCAGCGTCCGTGCCATCGTTGCCAAGGGTGCCGCCGCAACGCTTACCCGTAAGGAGATCGACAAGCTGACCGAGCACGCCAAGGGCATTGGCGCGAAGGGACTTGCTTACGTGCGCTGGGTGGACGATGCCCCCAATTGCTCCTTTGCCAAGTTTATGACCGAGGACGAGCTTGCCGCGATCTACGCAGCCGTGGGTCTTGAAAAGGGCGACGTCATGCTGATCTGTGCCGACAAGGACAAGGTGGTGCTTCCCACGCTGGGTGCACTGCGCAACATCCTTGGCCGCAAGCTCGAGCTGATCCCCCAGGGTCAGTTCAACTTCCTTTGGATTACCGAGTTCCCGTTCTTTGAATGGAACGAGGAAACGAACGCGTGGGATGCGATGCACCATCCCTTCACGATGCCCTTGGAGGAGTGCCTTCCCAACCTGGAAAGCGACCCCGGCAGCGTGCGCGCAAAGTGCTATGATATGGTACTCAACGGCACCGAGCTTCTCTCGGGCTCGATCCGTATCACCGACTGGCAGCTGCAGGAGAGAATGTTCCGCGTGCTGGGACTTCAGCCCGAGGAGATCGCGGCAAAATTCGGCTTCCTTGTGGAAGCCTACAAGTACGGCGCACCGCCCCACGGCGGCTCCGGTATGGGTCTTGACCGCCTTGCCATGGTGATGGCAGAGGCAGACTCGCTGCGCGACGTCATTGCCTTCCCGAAGGTGCAGAACGCAAGCGAGCTGATGTCCGCGTGCCCCGCGCCCGCCGATCCCGCGGCGCTGTCCGATCTCGGCATCGCGGTCGTAGAAGAAAAGGAATAATTTTATCATCAAAGGGGTGTCATCTTTGGCGCAGAACAAAAAACATACCGTAACGGTTGTTTTTTAGGTGCGATCTCGGTGCTTGACGTACGCTTGTACGCCTATCCTGCCGAGATCCCGCCGTCTGCATCCAAATCTGAGCACCCCGCTTTCACATTTCTCGGTTTTAAGGAGAAGCTTATGTTCAAAAGAGTTTTAGCGCTGCTTTTGGCGCTCTTGCTGGCAAGCTTTGCGCTTGCAGCCTGTAAGAAGGATCCCCCGCCCACCGTACCCGAGCCGCAAAATCCGGGCACAAGCACGGAAAACCAAGGACCCACAAAGGTGGATGGCGGTATGATCGGCGGTGCCCTTACGTGGGAGATCTACAGTGACGGCACCCTGTATATCAAGGGCAGCGGCGAGATGGGCGACCTGGAGAAGGGCGAGGGTGACAGCGTGATCCAGCCCTGGCACAAGTATATGACCACAGACAGCGGTACCGTGATCACTAAGCTGGTGGTGGAAGACGGTGTAACCTCGATTGCTGCCAATGCTTTTTCCAATTGCACTAAGCTGCAGACGGCAGAGATCGCAAGAAGTGTGGCAGTGCTGCCGGAAAAGTGCTTCAAATACTGCGAGTCGCTCAAAAAAGTAACTGCAAGGGGCATTATTCGCATTGAGGACAATGCCTTTGACAGCTGCGTCAAGCTGGATACCGTGACCTTCAACGCATCGTTGGAGCTGGTAGGAGATGGCGCATTCCTGCGCGCGGGCGAGGAGGCTGGCAGCTTTTCCGTGCGTCTTGCGGGCACCCTTGAGGAATGGACAGCCGCTCAGGCAAAAATGGACGAGAATGACAACGACGAGCTTGGCATCTGGACGGGCAACGAAAAGCTGCTGGCGGGTCTGGAGAACGTCTATTTTGTGGATAAAGGGTCAACAACTGTCAACGTGCCGGAGTGATTTATAATAAAAAGCAGGAAGCCGTTAGCGTGCTTCCTGCTTTTTTCTTTATCAATCAAAATCGTAATTACCGCCCTGGATGCGGTAGGTGAAGTCATACGTCGTACTGCCGAGCTCGACCTCGCCCTCAATGAGGTAATCCAACGCGCGCAACGAGCCGTCTGCATAAAGGCGCACTGTCAGCGTGGCGGTTGCATTCACGTCCTCCTCGCTTACGGAATAGCCGCCAAGGATGCGCAGGATGAAGGTGGGGTCTGCCTTGGAAATCCGCACCGTGTACGTGTCCCCTTGCGACGAAGCATCCAAAACTGTGGCAAGGTCAATGTCTACGGGCTTGATGTATTCGCTGATCCAACGCCGCGCGTCAGCATCGGTGATATCCTCTCTTGCGGTGCCGCCATTCGATGTCTGCGTAATGGTGCCGCCCTCGTATTGCGTGATACGGATGGTGTTGTTGATCGTTTCCTCTACGCGGAAGCTGTATACACCGCCCGTTGCGGTGATGCTGAGCTCGCTTGACTGGCTGGTCGTACCAAGCCCCTCACCGTCAAAGTCTGCCGAAAAGTTGAAGGAAAGCGACTTGGCTTCCTCGGCGCGGGAGAATGCCTTCTTCACGGCATCTGCTGTGCGCAGGTCGGTGATCTCGCGGTAGGAGGAAAGATCCAGCGAGGTGGGGAGCGTGGTGTTATAGCCCGAATAGGAGAGGTTGATCTCCATCTGCGTGGGTGTGGTCGCAAGACCGAAGGAAAGCTCCATATGCACGGACTTGGGCATCAGTGCCTCGTCTACTGACAGTGTGAGGCAAAGGTCTGTGACTTGCGCACCGACAAGGTCGGTCATCGCCGTCCACATAGAGGAGAGCTTATCCAGACCTGCTACGGTAAAATTACTGAATACTGCCTCGTAGCCGCCCAATGTTTTCTTGCAGGTGATATGCGTGCAATCGTTTTCATTCAGGTCATTGAGCGAGGTATCGGTTTTCGTATTCTCTTTGTGCGCAAGGAACTCCTCGGCGCTCATACGGGAAAATACGGCATAGCTACCGTCGCCCGAGCTTGTCTGATAGGAGGAGAACATTTTGCCGCCGGTGTAACCGTCCTGTCCGTACTGTGTCAGCGTTTGTGATTGTCCGGCGTGTGACATACGGATATTGGCAGTGGATCTTTCAGCGTAGAAAAGATCGCGGGTTGCGGTGGGCAGGCAAACGGTCAGCGTGGTTTGTGCCGTTGCTGTCAGCGCATATCCGTAGGTGCTGCCTGAGAGCAGGAGATCCATTTGCAGGGCGTAGGAGGAAACGTCGGCATCCTCCAGTGGCTCGTAGTGTAGCAGATAAAGCGCCTGCTCTTTGGCGCTGAGCTGCTCAAAGGATTTTTCTGCAGGCGGGGTTTGCTGTGCCGGGGGCGTTTGCTCTGCGGGCGGCGTTTGATCCGTGGGTGAGGTTTGTTGCTGTGCCGGCGGATTTTGCCCGGAGTGTGGATCGTTTGCGGGGGGCTCTTCCTTGCAGGCGCAGAACAACAGCAAAAGCGCGAGCAAGAGCGAGAGAATACAAAGCAACCTTTTCATTGTTTCCTCCTTTATGG
>JAZRFS010000030.1:0-31604 GCA_045643765.1 Eubacteriales bacterium | reverse complement strand
TACCGCCATCGGCAAGGAGGCAGACTTTGAATCCGGGCTTTCGCAATCGGTTGCGGCAGTTCCGGGCCTTTGGGGGTCTTTGTTCTCGCTCTCCACGGGAGGCGTTTGCCTCGAGTGGCTCCGCAAGAATATCGCCAAGGGTTCCTCAGAGGACCTGATCGATTTCAAAACACTGGACGCCGAGGCAGAGGGGGTAAGAGCAGCGGAGGACGGGCTTTTCTTCTTCCCCTTCTCGGGCACCTACGGAGAGCAACAGCTCTTCCAAAAAGCAACTTTTACAGGACTTGATCTTTCACACAACAGATTCCACATGGCAAAGGCAATTATGGAAGGTATCGTCTTCCAGATCGCTTGGATGATGAAATCCTTTAGGACCAAGCCTTTGGAGGCTGGTCTGACGCTTGCCGGCGGCGCCTCCAAGAGTGCCGTTTGGGCGCAGCTTCTTTCAGATATTACGGGACTTCCCGTGCGCATCCCTGCTGTGGCTGACCTTGCCTGTGTGGGTGCTGCCATCCTTGCGGGAAGCGGAGCGGGTCTTTACAAGGATGCCGAGGACGGCTACCGTTGCTTTGCAGTCAAGGAAAGCGTCATCTGCCCGAACGAAAAGAGAAGTCGCATCTATGCGCCCCTTTTTGAGAAATACAAGCAACAGGCAAAGGCGCTTGGTGCGATGTACGTGCCGTAAAATTGTTTTCAAACAATGCGATAAGCAAAGTATTGATAACATTGGTATCCAAATCGGTCACACAAGTCAAAACACAAAAGGCACCCGTTCGGGTGCCTTTTGTGTTTTGTTCGCGTGGGGAAAAGCATTCACGTCCTTGCGGGCCGCAAAAGCTCGTCAGCGCTCTGCGCGCGTGGTGTTGCGATGCCGTTGCGGCGTGGTTCCTTTGTATTTTTTAAAGACCTTTGTGAAGTAGCTGCTCTCCCAAAAGCCGCATTCGGTGGCGATCTGGGTGATCGGCAGATCGGTGGAATCCAGTAAAAAGGTTGCCTGCTCGATGCGGTAGAGGTTCACGTAATTCATCGGTGTGGTGTGTGTAAGGGAATAAAACACCTTGCAAAAATAGCGCGCGTTCATTCCCGCCACCCCCGCCAGAATATCCAGCGACAGCTCCTCGCCGTAGTGCGCCTCGATGTACTCAAGCACGGGCTTTATCCTTGACGACCATCTGCTGTTATTGGAGGCGCTTTGATACCGTTCGCCCTTGATCAGCCAGGAAAAAAGGTTGGCAATTGCCGACAGCAGCTCCAGCGACAGGCAAGGGGAGTCTTTGCTGGCTGCGAAAACGTCAAGAACGGCGGCTGCCTCCTTGTCGTCGTTTGAAAAAAAGCGATCGGGAACAAGATCCATGCGGTAGAACGGGCGAAGATGCGGCTTTACCGCATCCGTTTTGCCGAAAAGACCGTAGAGGTTAAAAACAAGGCATTCATATTCACAGTCGATCGGCTCTCCCCCGTGAAGTGTTTCGCCCGGGATCAGCACGATGTCGCCCTTTTTTAGTTGGTGCCGCTCTTCGTCAAGGGCAAGCAGCAGCTCCCCCTTGATGACGCGCAGCAGCTCCCATTCGTTGTGCCAATGAAACGCCATCTGATAGCGCGGATGGCTGCTGTTTACGTAATAATATTCGATCGGAAATTCGGCAGTGCCGTGCCGTTTTTTATCAAGATAATCGATTTTTTGCAAGGTTGTGCCCCCTAAAAGTGAATATTTTACCATTATTACTGATAATACCACAAGAAATGCCCGTTTGTCAATGCTATAATTAAAATATATCATTTGCTTCAAGGAGGTATTACGGTATGAGCTACGGAAAAAAAGTATGGGTCTTCCCCGATGCAGAGCTTCCGCCCGTGGGAGAAAACGAGATACCCGGACACGAATCGGTGATCACTACCAACGTGAGCGACGCGTGCGCACACGTCAGATTTACGCTGATCTATACCGACCGCGAGCCGGTCTCTTTTGATGCGGAGGTCGGTGCCAGACGCGTCCGCTGTCTGCGTTCCAACAACGTAGGCGATTTCGGTCCCTTCACGGCAAGGGAGGGCGAGCAGTACGCCATCATGCTGGAAAGTGACGTGCCCGTCATTGCGCAATACGGTCGCGCAGAGCCACGAGAGGTCAATTTCTATACGACCCCCGGATATTGTGAATAATAAAATTAAAAAAGGAGATAAAACAATGGCAAGAATTTGTATTCCCGATTACGAGTATAAGGATAGAGTGAAGAAGGCAGCCGCCATTCTTCAGCGCGAGGGACTGGATGCCCTTATCGTGAACGGCAACGAGGCGGATTACGCCAACCCCAGATATTTTTCCGGCTTCTGGCCTCTTTTTGAGCGCGCAGGCGTAGCGATCTCCGCTACCGGCGAGGCGGCGCTTATGGTGGGTCCCGAGTCCGCGATCTTCGGCGCTGACAGAAACAAGCTGGATAAGACCTTCGTGCTTACCGCTTACCGCGAGGGCGCCGATCCCGCGTATCCCGAGCTCAAACCCGACACCTTTGCAGACGTTTTCAAGTACCTTAAGATCACCGGCAAAAAGATCCGCATCGGTATCGCTTCCTTCCTGGATACCTCGGTGGTGATCTTCAACGCGATCCGCGATGCTTTCCCCGAGGCAGAGATCGTAGATGCAGGCAAGATCATGGTGGAGCTTCGTTCTATCAAGAGCGAAAACGAGCTGAACTGCCTTCGCGAAGGCTACCGTATCGCAAACATCGCAACCGAGGAGGTCATCAAGGCCATTCAGCCCGGTATGACAGAGCTGCAGATGGTAGGCGTTGCCCAGAAAGCGGTTTATGAGAACGGCGCTGAATACGAGGGACTTCCCATGTACGTGTTCTCCGAGGCGTCCACCCGTCACGCGATCTCCCGTTCCTCCTACCGTGAGTTCCAGAAGGGCGATATCGTTCAGCTGAACCTGTCCGCAAAGATCGACGGTTATTCTGCTGCCATCGGCTATCCCATCTGCCTTGGCAAGCTGGAGGGTCAGCGCAAGGAGATCGTTCAGTTCTGCCGCGACGCGCACAAGTGGAGCGAGGAGCAGATCAAGGCGGGCGTATATGCCGCCGATATCGCAAAGGGCTTTTACAAGTATTACGTTGACCACGGCTTTGAAAAGAACTACGTTTACGGACCTCTTCACGGCACGGGTATCATCGAGGTAGAGGCACCCTGGTGCGAGACCAGCTCGGATTATTATCTCAAACCCAATATGTGCTATCAGGTCGATACCTACATTTCCGCAGACACCTTCGGCGTACGTTGGGAAAAGGGAATTGTCGTAAAGGAAAACGGCTTCGAAAAGCTCAGTCCCGAGATCCCCGATTTCTGCCCTGAAAAACTGTTCTGATCATAAGGAGGCGCTTCGATGCAGCTGCTTGAAATGCTCTATGACGAAATTCAGGATGCGGTCGACAGAAACGTTCCGTTCATTATTCCTGTCGGCACGCTGGAATACCACGCCCGTCACGCTTCCTGTGGAACCGATACCCTGGTGGTAACGGGTTGTCTGCGCGAGCTGGAAAAGGAAAAGGAGATCGTTGTCTGCCCCCCTATCTGGTATGGGGTGGCATCCTATGCGGTCTGCGATGCAAAACCCTCGCATTTCCACGTCGATGAGGACGTGTATGCGAATTACATTTACTGTGTTCTGAAGTCAATGATAGACGCGGGTCATAAGAATATATATCTTGTTCCGCACCATCAGACGGAGGGCGCGGGTCTGATGCCCATGACGATCGCCTGTCACAAGGCAGCCAAAAAGGTCACCATGGAGTATATGGAAAAAAAGCTTGGCAAGGGTTGGTGGGGAAGCGACGCTTACGCCACCTATTACGAGGACCTTGGGGGAGGGGATGATCCGTTCTCCTATATCAAGGTGATCCCGCTGATCGGCGCAGAGGCTCAAAAGAAATGCGGTGGCTTTGACCACGCGGGGAAATGGGAGACCTCTTTGCTGATGGGAACCTACCCCGAGCTTGTTGACCTTTCCCGTTGCGAAAGAAACACAGAGTGGTTTGCGCAAAGCGCAAGGGAAGCAAGTGCAGAGATCGGCAAGCATATGGTTGCCTGCACGCTGGAATGGCTCCGCGAGGTCATCGTATGAGCAAGATCGTTTTCGGTCAGCTCGGTCGCTTGAAAAGCGAAAAAATCGAGGAATACGAGGCACTTCATGCCAATCCTTGGCCGGACGTGCTGAAGACCATTCACGAGTGCAATCTGCGCAATTATTCGATTTTTCGTCACGGGGATCTGGTCTTTGCTTATTTTGAGTACGTCGGCGAAGATTATGATGCCGATATGGCGAAAATGGAGGCAGACCCGGTGACACAGCACTGGTGGACCTTTACCAAGCCGTGCTTTGAAAAATTCAGCATTCGCCCCGACAGTGAGTTTTATGCGGATCTGAAGCAGATCTTTCATTTTGAATAGGGGCACCAAACGGAACAGTTATAGCAATTCTTTTGACGGTGAAGCTATTGATCATCGGACTTTTGTGACCTCAAAAGAAAAAAGGCACCTCACGGGGTGCCTTTTTTCTTTTTTGCAGCGTGTGGGCGCTGCATTATTTCTTCATATCCACAACGGTGAGCTTTTCGTCCGCGTTGGCAAGCTTCTGGAGAAGCAGACCTGCGCAAGCCACGTCCAGCATACCCGTGCCGATGATCTGCGCGTAGATGCGGTCCTTGGGGTTGGTGCGTGCCTCGCCCTTGCCGGCAAGCACGTCGGGAATGATGATGTCAAAGGAGTTTTCGTCGATCTCGCCCATCTCGGCAAGCTCCTTGACGTTACCGCGGTGCAGAGACTGACCGACCTGGTCAACGGCGATCTTGTCTGCCTTGCGGACCACGTCGAAGGAGGTTTCGCGGAAGGAGCCCATCGTCATCACAAGGCCGCCCTCCTTGACCCAGGGCTCCTCCACAAGGTCGGCGTTGGCGTTGGTGACGGTAATGATGACGTCAGCGCCGCGGCAGCCCTCCTCGTTGGACTTGCACTTCACAAACTTAAAGGGAGCGTTAGGGAAGCGTGCGATGAAGCGATCCATCGCCTCCTCAGAGATGTCGCACAGACGGATCTCCTTCATCTCGACCGTCTTGGACATGCAAAGCAGGCTGTAGTATGCCATCAGACCCGTGCCGATGAAGCAGACCACGTCGGTGGAGGAAGCCAGCATCTTCGTCATAATGGCGGGCTGAGCACCCGTGCGGGCATCGTTGATGAAGTCGCCGTCCACAACGGCCTTCAGTACGCCGGTGCGGGGATCGGTCAGGATCACGTTTGCCTTGATGTAGGGAAGGCCAAGCTCCTTGTTGGCGTCATAGCCGCCCACGAGCTTGAGACCTGCGGTGTCCATGGGCGCGATGTAGGCAGGCATCGAGTTGAACCAGCCGGCAACGCCCTGCGCGCTCATATCGGTGGTGATCTTGTTGGGCATTACGACCTTACCCTCGCCGTACCAGCGCCAGGTCTTTTCGCAAATGTCGATGACGTCCTCTACCGACAGATACTTTCTGACGATCGCGTCATTGATGATGAGTGCTTTTTGTTCCATGATAATTCTCCTTTTGATATGTTGTGCAGTTCTTTTTCGCCTTGCGCTTTTTGAGCTTGCGTGAAGCATAAATCGACTTATGAGGTCAAGGCGATCGTAGCTGATGTCATTATACCGCGCAGCGGCGCGCGTGTCTATGGCGGATTTCGCACAAATGCGGTGTATTTTCGCGTTATTTTTCAAAAGAGAGAATGTCAATGTTTAAGTTTGCCGTTTCGGGATAGCTGCGATCAGGGTACGCCTCCGTGAGAATTTTGTCGGGCTGCACGCGGCGCGAGTAGCTGACGATAGAGGAAAGAAAGAACTTGGAGGAGTCCATCAGCACGTATTTTTCATCAGAGCGCTCCAGCACAAGCTCGTTGAGGCGCGCGGTGGAAAAGTCGGTGGTGGTAAAGCCGCTTTGCGCCGAGTAGGCGTCCGCACCTAAAAAGCACTTTTTGAAGTGCAGGGATTTGAGCGCCTCCTCCGCGGTGTAGCCGTGAAAGTCCTTGCGCAGATCGCGGAATTTGCCGCCGATCAGGGTGACGTCGTGCTTTTTCAAAAGATTGAGGTTGACCAAGGAGTTGGTGAAGATACGTACGCCGCGCAGCTCCTGCTTGTCCAGGGCGTCGGCAAGCTTGGCGGCAAAGCGCGCCAGCGTGGTGCCGGAGTCCAGATAGATCTCGTCCTCGTCCTGCAAAAGCGAGAGAGCAAGGGTGGCGATCTTCAGCTTTGCGTCCACGTGGCGGTTTTCCGTGTACTCGTAGTAATAGTCGTTGTCGGCGCGGCTCTCGTGCGCCAGGCGAAGACCGCCGTGATAGCGCAGATAGCTGCCCGTTTGCTCCAGGCGGCGAAAAACGCGGCGAACGGTGGATTCCGAGGAATCCGTGATGCGGATGGCGTCTGCGATGCTGATGGATTTGTGGATCTTCAGGTGATTGACGATCTGATGCTCGTTGATCTCGGTACTTTTCATCGTGTGCTCCTTGAAAAGATGTTTCAAGCTATTATAACATATTTGGCGGTATCTGTCAATGCGAAAATGACCGAAACGGTCAAAAACGCCAAAAAGAAGGGTAAAATTGGAGGTTGACTTTGCGCTCGCGCGCAGATATACTTAAAGTGAAAAATAATAAAAAAGGAGTATTTGAAATGGGAAAAGGCTTTGAATATAAGGCGTGCGACCGCGCGTTCTATGAAAAACACCTGAAAGATTTTCTGCCCGACAGAATGTTTGATGCACACGTGCATATCTCTACCGCGGGTCTCAAGAGCTACGGCTCGCACAACGGCGGCTCTACCTGGACCGACTATCTGTGCAAGGATATGGGCGTGGGTGAATTCCTTGCGATGAACAAGGAGATGTTCCCCAATCAGAAAATGGAAGCGCTGGTCTTTGGTATGTGCCTGACGGACATTGACGAAACCAACGCTTACGTCATTGAAAACAACAAGAATTACGGCTTCCCGATGCTCTATCGCTCGGATTACGCCGAGGATCCCGACGAGCTGGAGGCAAAGGTAAAGGCAGGCGGCTTTATCGGTCTGAAGCCCTACCTTTCCAACTGCCCCTCTTACATCCCCTCGAACGAGGTGCGCATTTACGATTTCCTGCCCCCCGCACAGCTGGAGGTGGCGAACAAGAACGGCTGGATCGTTATGCTCCACATCCCGCGCAACAAGCGTCTGGGTGACCCCGTGAACGTCGCGCAGATCATGGAGATCGAGGAGAAGTACCCGAATATCAAGCTGATCGTTGCACACGTTGGCCGTGCCTACACGGATGCGGACTTCGGCAACGCGTTCGAGATCCTGAAGAACACCAAGAATATGATGTTCGACTTCACCGCAAACCTCTTTACCCCCGCGATCACCGAGGGTATCAAGACCGTGGGCGTGGATCGCTTCCTGTACGGCACCGACCTGCCCATCGCCGTGATGCGTATGTACCGCATCGTGGAGAACGGCGATTACTTCAACGTGGTGCCCAAGGGCTACTACGGTGACGTGACCGGTCAGCCCCACATGCGCGAGGAAGACAACGATCAGATCTCCCTTATGGCTTACGAGCAGCTGCTTGCGTTCAAGCGCAGCGCCGCAGAGCTGAAGCTTACCGACACCGACGTAGAGAAAATTTTGTACAGCAACGCAAAGGCGCTGTGCGACAGCATGAAATAAAAAGGAGAATACTATGAAACCGCAGATCAGAACCCCCTACTTTGAGGTAGGTGTTAAGAACTATATTTACGGCGACACCGTGCTGGAGTATGCCATCGCCGCCGATAAGGCAGCAGAGAAGTACGACATTGACGTGCTTTTCATTGCTCCCGCCGTGGAGATCCGCCGCATTTGCGAGAACACCAAGCACCTGATCGTGCTTGCCCCCTACATGGATACGCTCCGTCCCGGTCGCGGCATGGCAGACGTGCTTCCCGAGGGCCTCAAGGCAGCAGGCGCAAAGGGCGTGGTTGTGAACCACTGTGAAAAGCCGATGTCCGTGCCCCAGATCAAGAAGACCATCGACCGCGCACGCGAGCTGGACTTCCTTGTATTCGCTTGCGCTGACACCATTGCCGAGGCAAAGGCGCTCGCACAGCTTCACCCCGACATCATCAATCCCGAGCCCAGTGAGCTGATCGGTGGCACCTCGGCAAGCGATATGGGTTATGTCAAGGCATCCGTTGAGGCGATCAAGAGCGTGTACGACGACATCCTTGTCGAGCAGGCAGCCGGCATCACCAACGGTCAGCAGGTGTATGATTTCATTATGGCAGGCTCGGACGCCGCAGGTGCCGCATCCGGCATCATCAACGCCAAGGATCCGATCGCGATGATCGACGAAATGATCGGCGCCGTTCGCCGCGCCGCAGATGATCTCAAGAAGGCAGGTAAATAATTATGGTATTCCAGAAAACAGTTCAGCTTTTGTCCGATGACCGCAAGGTCACCTTCCACAACGTCACCGAAGAGGTGAAGAAGGCCGTTGCCGAAAGCGGCATCAAGACGGGAATCGTCAATGTGTCCACCCCCCACACCACCTGCTCGATCTGCACGCAGGAGCTGGCGTTCGATTGCTGTGTGACGGGGCTTGAAACGCTTCAGCAGGACTTCGTTGAGGCGCTGCAGAAGATCATGCCCGATTGCGTACGCGAGGGCATCTATCTGCATCCCGGCCCCAAGGCGCTCGCCTTTGCCGAGCTGCATGACGAGGACGCACGCGGCTGCCACAATACCGACGCGCATCTGCGCTCTCAGCTGATCGGCCGCAGCGAGACCATTGCCGTCATCGACGGCGCACCCGATCTCGGCTCCTTCGGTCACGTGTTCCTTATCGACTTTGACACCACCAGACAGCGCCAGCGCAGACTGCGCCTGACCGTTATGGGTGAATAAGAGGTATTTATGATGGAAAAGGTAAAAGTTGGTTTTCTTCCGCTTTATCTTGCGCTCTATGACGAGCGCGCCGCAGCTGCACGTGCCAACATTGAGAAATACCGCGACAATCTTGTGGCGGCTCTTGAGAAGACCGGTGTCGAGCTTGTAAAGGCGGATATCTGCCGCATCGCGCCCGAGTTCAAGGAGGCGGTTGCCACCTTTGAGCGTGAAAACGTAGATGCCATCGTGACGGTGCATCTTGCCTACTCTCCTTCTCTGGAGTGCATTGATGCGCTTGCCGCAACCAAGCTTCCCATCATCATCCTGGACACGACAAGAGATTATAGCTTTGGCTTTGACGTAGTGGCAGGTGGCGTGATGCCTAACCACGGTATTCACGGCGTGCAGGATATGTGTAACCTTCTGCGCCGCCGTGGTAAGGATTACTCGTTGTTCGCAGGTCACTTTACCGAGAGCGACGTGCTTGCTCGCGTGGCGGATGCCGCGCGTGCCGTAAAGGCCGCTAAGTGCCTTGACGGTATGAAAGTAGGACAGGTTGGCGGCTCCTTTGCCGGTATGGGCGATTTCCTTCCCGGTGAGGCTGCTATGGCGCGCCTTGGCGTCAAGACCGTGGTCTGTGACGGCAACGAGCTTGCCGCTTTGCGCGACAGCGTGACCGAGGAGGAGATCCGCGCCGAGTACGAAAAGGACTGTGCCGAAAACGGCGCTGATGCCGTGACCTATGAGCAGTATGCTTGCGCTGAGCGTGTGGGCCTTGCCATTCGCAAGTGGATCGAGAACAACGGCCTTGACGCGTTCACGATGACCTTCCTTTCCGCAGGCAAGGTGGGCGGCTTTGACACCATGCCTTTCTCGGAAAGCTCCAAGGCAATGGCACGCGGCATCGGCTATGCAGGCGAGGGCGACGTGCTTACCGCTGCGCTTGTCGGTGCGCTTTCCAAGACCTTCCCGAAGGTCAATTTCACCGAGATGTTCTGCCCCGACTGGAAGGGCGATGCCATCTATATGAGCCATATGGGCGAGAGCAATCTTGCGCTGCTGGAGAACAGAAAGACCGTGATCAAGCCCTTCCCGTATGCGGACAGCCCCGATCCCACCTGCATCTTGGGGCACATGGTCGCAGGCAAGGCGTGTGTGTTCAATCTCTTGCCCAATGCAGAGGGCTGGTTTGACGTGGTGATCTGCGAGGGCGAGATGCTGCAGCTTCCTGCGGCTATTGAAAACCTGCCCACCTCGATGAACGGCTGGTTCAAGCCGAAGGGTGCACTTGCCGACTTCCTGGAAAAGTACAGTGAGCTTGGCGGCACGCACCACAGCGCACTTGTGTACGGTGTGGATGCGAAATCGCTTGCACTTTTTGCCAAGACCCTGGGTATGAAATATACCATTCTTTGATGACTATGGAAAGATACGCAATTGGTCTTGACCTCGGCACTTCCTCGGTAAAAGCAGTGCTCTTTTCCACAGAGCAGGGCGTGGTAGCCAAGGATAGCGCCGCATTCACCTATGCCCCCGCTTACCTGCCGGACGGTAGTGAGTATCTGGGCATCCATATGGAAAATTTCTATCGCACGATCTGTGCGGTTTTGCAAAATCTTGCCAAAAAGGTGCCAAACGGTGCGGATTTCGGCGGTATTGCGATGGCAAGTGCCTCCGGAAACGGTTTGCTTTGCGACAAACAGGGCAACGCCCTGATTGACGCGTACTCCTGGCTCACCCCTGCGATGAGTGCGGAGATCGCGACCGTGTTCGGTGCGGATTTCGGCCCAGAAGTGCGAGAGGCTTCGGGTTGGGGACTTGCCCCCTCATTTCCCTTGGGGCAGTTTGCGCATCTGCGTGTGCACGCCCCTGAGCTGCTTGACAAGGCAGATGTTGTCTGCATGGCAACCGAGTACGTTTTATACCGTTTGACGGGTAAATGGGGCATTGATGTGTCCACGGCAACGCCCTTTTACTTCCTTGACCAGAAAAAGCGCGCGTGGAACGAGGAGTTCCTTGCCGCACTCGGCATTCCTGCAAGCAAGCTTCCCAAATTGATGGAAAGCGGCGATCTGCTGGGCGAAATGACCGAAACGGGTGCCGCCGACACGGGACTTCCCGTGGGGACGCGCGTGTTTGTCGGCTCCTTCGACCATCCCACCGCCGCACGTGCCTGCAACATTGAAAAGCAGGGTGATCTGCTGATCTCCTGTGGCACCTCCTGGGTGTGCTTCTTCCCGATGAATGACCGTGACGCCATTATGGCGCACAATCTTTCCTCTGACCCGTTCCTCACACCCGATGGCCCTTGGGGCACGATCTGCTCGCTGGCGCGTGCAGGGGAACGTATCAACGAGCTGACAGCACGCTTCTTCGGCGGCGAGCCGAATATGTTCGTGGCGTTTGACGAGGCGGCTGCCAAGGCACCTTGCGGCGCTGAAGGACTTGCCTTCAACCCGATGGAGGAGCTGCCCGATCTCAGCGGTTACAGTAAAGAGAATATCGCTCGCGCGATCATGGAGGGTATTGCAAATGCCCTGAAGAACCGTATGGGCGACATCGTGAAGGTCGAGCGCATTACCATGTGCGGCGGTCCTTCCGTCAGCCCCGTGTGGCCCCTTGTGCTTGCCGACGTGTTCGGTGTGCCCGTGAACGTGACCTTTGGCCCGCACAGCGGTGCCGTCGGCGCGGCAAAGTATGCGTTGAAATAAGCAATATTTTCTTTGATGTTCTATAGTTTTAGAGTACTGTTCCTATGAGGAGAAGGCTATCTGTGCTTGAAATTGCAGAAGTGCGGATTTCTTGTGGAAATTGATAATGAAAAACGCCGAACCCCTTGAAAGCACCGGGTTTTCGCATTTTAGCGCGGCATCTAAATCGGTCACACAAGCCAAAAAACGAAAGACCACCCGATCGGGTGGTCTTTCGTTTTGCTCGCGAAGCGGCTCAAGCTACGCCGCCTCCCCAGGTTATGCCGACGAGCGTCCGATGCGACCGGGGAGGGATATGCTCGCACACGCTTTGTGTGTCGATCTGCCCCTGCTGCCCGCCTACTCCCCCTTGTCACTTCGTGACGTCCCCCCTCTCCGTCCCCGGAGGGGGGATATAGAAACTTTGTGCAACAGGCGAGCAATGAAAAATTCTACCTGTGCATCCAAAAGCAAAAGGCACCCACAGGGTGCCTTTTTGCACATTTAGTCGGCGGACGGGTCCTTTTGCAGGTGCTTGCCGTACATACGATAAAAGTTGCTGTAATTCTCATACCCCACGCGGAGCGCGACCTTGGTGGGTGATATGCCTTCGCGGATCAGCTTTGCCGCCAGGGTCATTCGCTTTTGCAGGATATATTGCTTGGGAGAGGTTTTCATCTGCGCGCGGAAGCGCTGACAAAGAAGTGACTTGGAAACGGGGATCGCGGCGGCGATCTCGTCCAGGGTGAGCGGCTCGCACAGGCGCTCCTCGATATACAGCAGTGCGGCGTGCAGCACGGGATCAGCAATCTTGGCACTGTGCTCCTGCGCGACGGCGCAGGCGTACAGGATCTGCACCATCAAAGCAGTGCAAAGCGGTGCATAAAATGCGGCATCTTTCTTGTCGCACAGTGCGCGCAGCTGTCCGATTTGCCCCCCGTCTGCGCGGAAGGGGCGTGCGGTCTTCTCTCCGAAGCGCTCGCGCAGCACGCCGGGGATCGCGTTCTCGTCAAACGCCGCCGTAAGGCGCCGATACGTGCATTTTTTGCCTGCGGTCACGATGTGATAGCAAAGCGGCGGAAGCAGGATCGCATCCCCCGCGCCAAGGCGGTATTCATGTCCCTCGGACGTGATACGAACGTCCCCCGTGACGACGGCGATCAGTTCGAAATGGGCGTGGCAATGGTTTTCCCACAGCACCTCGTTTGTGATCTCGTCCTTGTGATAATGAAGCTCAAAGCCTTCGGCTTGCATAAAATCACCACCCTTGATTTTATTTTAGCACGAAAATGCAAGAAAAGCAATCTAAAATGAGAAAAAAGATATTTTAATTACTTTTCAATTATGTTATAATGGAAACAACGGGACGTTTATCACAAAATCTTTCAAACGGAATTTCCCGTGGAATAGGAGCGAGTATGAACAGAATTGTTTTGATCACAGGTGCTTCCAGCGGATACGGTAAGGCGATCGCCAAGGCGTTTAAGGAAAGCGGAGATATCGTTGTGATGACCGCAAGAAATGCAGAAAAGCTGGAGAGTGCGCGTGCTGAGATTGGCGGAGACCTTGCCTTCTCTATGGACGTCACCAAGCCGGAGGATTGGAGCAAGGCCGTTACAGCTGTCAAAGAAAAATATGGAAGACTGGATGTTTTGGTCAACAACGCGGGCGGCGGCATCGCCATCAAGGAGGTCAGTGAATTCACCCCCGAGGAGATCGATGCCACGATCAAGCTGAACCTGAACAGTGTGATCTACGGTTGTCGCGCTTTTGCGCCGATGATGAAGGAGCAAAAAAGCGGCACGATCATCAACATCTCCTCGGTCTGCGCGCGTCAGTGCTGGCCGACCTGGTCGGTATACGCCGCCGCCAAGGCAGGTGTGCTCAACTTTTCCAAGGGCTTGTATCTGGAACTGCAGCCCTATGGCGTGCGCGTGACCTGCGTGATCCCCTCGTCGGCAAGCACGGGATTTCAGAGTGCCTGCGGCATCGGGGAAACTACCGACAAACTCTTGCCCGAGGATATTGCCCAGACCGTTCGCTACGTGGCAGATCTGCCCGCACGTGCCGTGGTAGAGGACGTCACCGTCTGGGGCATTGACAAAGAGGTCAACCCGCTGTAATAAAGCAAAGGAAAAAATGACGATGAAAATAAACGAAGAATTGCGAATTGGCACACAGCGCTTTCCCAACCGTGTGGTGTTGCAGCCGATGGAGGGGTGCGATTGCCGCGAGGACGGCACGCCGAGCGCGCTGACGAAGGAAAAATATATCAAGGCGGCAAAAAGCGGCGCGGGGCTTGTGTGGTTTGAGGCAAACGCCGTTTGCCCGGAGGGGCGCACCAACCCACGGCAAATGATGCTGACGCGTGAAAATTTACCCCGTTTTGCCACTTTTTTGCGTGAATTGCGTGAAATCGCCCTTACTGAGCGCGGCATCCGCCCCGTCTTCATCTTGCAGCTCACCCACTCGGGCAGACAGAGCATCACACCGATGATCGCCTACCGCCACCCAATCTATGAGGAAAAGCGCCCCGTGAGCGACGCGAATATCGTCACAGACGAATATCTGGATACGCTCCCCGCAAAATACGCCCTCTCGGCACAGCTTGCCATCGAGGCGGGCTTTGACGGTGTGGACGTAAAATCCTGCCACGGGTATCTGTTTCAGGAGCTTTTGTCCGCCTTCACACGCGAGGGAAAATACGGCGGCTCGTTTGAAAACCGCACGCGGCTGTATCTGGATTGCGTGCGCGCGGTGAAGGCGGTGCTGCCCGAAAGCGCACTGCTCACCACGCGCCTTAGCGTATCGGATATGGTGCCACGCCCTTACGGCTTCGGCACGACGGCAGAGAATGCGCTTGACCTCACCGAGCCCGACTTACTGATCGAAAGGCTGATGCAAGAGGGCTTGCAGCTGCTCAACGTGACGGTGGGCAACCCCTATTACAATCCGCACGTCAACCGCCCCTATCGCAAGGGCGGATATGAGGCGCCCGAGGCACCCTCGGTGGGGCTTGCCCGTTTCGAGGAGATCGAGGCGCATATCAAAAAGAGGTTCCCCACGCTCCCCATCGTCGGATCGGGGCTTTCCTACTACCGCGCGGATCTGATGGAGCAAAGCGAGCGCCAGCTGACAAGCGGCGTGTGCGATCTGGTGGGATACGGCAGAATGTGGCTGGCGTACCCCGACTTTTACCGCGACCATCTTGCAGGGCGCTTTGAAGCGAAAAAATGCTGCCTTGCCTGCTCGAAATGCACCGCGCTGATGCGCGCAGGGCAGGTGTCGGGGTGTGCCGTGTTCCACGAATACTACCGCAATCTTTATAAAACGATAGAGGGGTAATGACCATGTTTAATAAATTTCTCAGCGAGCATTCGCTTTCCGAATTCCATTTCCGCGACGATCTTTTCCCCACCGTGGAGGATCGCGCGTTCTGGGAGAATTATCCCAACGACACCTGTGTTGCCGAGGCGGAGGCGGCACTGGATTACGCCTGGCCCGTGATCAAGGCGACCGACTTTATGGCATACAAGCAGACGGGCGACCGCGTCATTATGGAAAATCCGCACTTTGACCGCCGCAACCACCTTGTGCTTTTTGCACTGGCGGAATTAAAGGAAAACAAGGGGCGCTTTTTGCCGCAGATCGTGAACGGTCTTTTTGCCATTTGCGAGGAGACCTTCTGGGGACTTTCCGCGCACATGCCGCACCACACCTACACGCTTGAGGATATCCCGATGCCGAATGAGAACTATATCGACCTCAACGCGGCGGAGACTGCTGAGAAGCTGGCGATCGTCGCCAAGCCGCTGGAAAAGCCGCTTTCCGCCTTCTGACCGCGTATCTTAGAGCGAGTGGACGAGGAGCTGGAGCGCCGCATCCGCGTGCCCTATCCGCAGCGCCGCGACTATATCTGGATGGGCTACGTCACCAAAAAGGTGAACAACTGGAACCCCTGGATCATCTCCAATCTGCTGACGGTCTATCTGCTCACGGATAAAAACACCGCACGCGTGAGGCGCGCTATTGAAAAGATGTTCGTTGAGCTGCAGATTTTCTTTGACCGTATGCCCGAGGACGGCGGATGCGACGAGGGTCCCGTGTATTTCGGGCGCGCGGGTCTTTCCTTCTTCGAGTGTCTGTATCAGCTGAAGGTCGCCACCAACGGCGCCATCGACTTTTTTGACAATGAGATGGTGAAGAAAATGGCGGCTTATCCCGTCAAGGTGCGCATGGTCGGCGATGCCTTCATCAATATGGGTGATGCCCATATCAGCGGCGTGTATCAGTGGATGCTGGATATGTACGCATTTGGCGAGGCAACGGGTGAGCGCGCGGTGACGGATATGGTGACCGCTGTGGTACGCGAGAAGGGGGAGGCTGCAGGATTTTTCTCTCACAGAAAGAATACGGCGCGCCGTCTTATCATGCACGCGCAGGCATGGGAAAAGATCCTAAAGCAACAGATCGTAAGCGAGATCGCGCCTGCCTTTGCGCTCTTGCCCTCGCTGCAGATCGCGATCGCACGCAAGGGCGACTTGACGCTTTCCTTCAAGGGCGGTCACAACGGCGAGGGGCATAACCACAACGACGTGGCAAGCTTCACCCTTTACGCTGGGAAGGATCCCGTGCTTGTGGACGTGGGTATCGACACCTACACGCGCTTTACCTTTGATAACGCGACGCGCTATACGATGATCCCGTGGACGCGCACAGCATACCACAATCTTCCCACACTCAACGGTGTCGAGCAGCACCGCGGCTCCGAGTTTGCAGCAGACGCGTTCTCGGCAAGCCCCGATGCTTTCCATTGCTCCTTTGCAGGTACGTATCCCGAAGAAGCAGGTGTGAGCGCCGTCACGCGCGATCTTGCTTTCACGGAAAGCGGTCTGCAGCTCACCGACCGCTTCACCTTTACGGGCGAGAAAAAGCAGGTCTGCGAGGTCTTGATGAGCGTGCTTCCCGTGCGCACGGAAAACGGTGCCGTTATCATTGGCGAAAAGTTCCGCGTAAGCGCGGCGGGTGCAAAGATCAACACGGAATATATGGCTTTTGCGGATCCGCTTCTGGAAAAGGACTGGCAGTGCGAGGGCGTGACACGTATTACGCTTGATTTCGAAAATACCGAGGAAATTTGCATCAAGGTGGAAAAAATATGAAGGTTGCGATCGTAACGGGCGTGGCAGGCGGCATCGGCAAGGCATCCGCCCTCGCGCTTGCGAAAAAAGGATACAAGATCGTAGGCATGGGCAGAAATAAAACCCCCGATCTTTCGGATTTCGAGGGACTTGATTTCACCTACGTGTCGGGGGATATTTCCCGCGCCGAGGATAGAAAGGCTCTGGTGGACACGGCACTTGCCAAAGGCGAGATCAGCGCCCTTGTCAACGTGGCAGGCATCGCTCCGCGCGAGCGCCGCGACGTGCTGGAAATGACCGAGGAAAGCTATGACCTGGTAATGGGCATCAACACCAAGGGGACATTGTTCCTCACGCAGCTGGTCGCCAACGAAATGGTGAAGGCAAAGAAGGGTGGCAGCATCGTCAATATCTCCTCCTGCTCGGCGTACACCAGCTCGACCAGCCGCGGCGAGTATTGCATCTCCAAGGCGGGCGTGTCGATGATCACCAAGCTGTTTGCCGACCGTCTTGCGGGCGAGGGGATCACCGTGAACGAGATCTGCCCCGGCATCATCGAAACGGATATGACCGCGAAGGTCAAGGACAAATACGACAAATTGATCGCCGAGGGGCTTGTGCCCCTGGGGCGTTGGGGCACTCCTGCGGATATTGCCAAGCTCGTGGTCGCGCTTTGCGACGGCACGTTTGGCTATACCACGGGCGCGTCTATTATTGCCGACGGCGGCATGCACATCAGAAAATTATGAAAAAGCAGTATCATACGTTAATCATCGGCTCGGGGTGCGCGGGCTTTGCCACCGCCGAGCGCTTGCACACGCTCGGTGTGCGGGATATCGCCATTTTAACCGAGGGGCGCGAGAAGGGCACCTCGCGCAATACGGGCAGTGATAAGCAGACCTACTATAAGCTCTCGCTTTGCGGGGGCGAGGGGGATAGCGTGCGCGAAATGGCCGCAACGCTCTATGCGGGCGGCGGCGTGATGGGTGAGCACGCGCTTTGCGAGGCGGCGTACTCCACGCGCGCTTTTATGCACCTTGTGGAGCTTGGCGTGCCGTTCCCGACCAACGAATACGGCGAGTACGCGGGATATAAAACGGATCACGATCCGCGCTCTCGTGCCACGTCCTGCGGACCGCTGACCTCTAAGTATATGACCGAGGCACTGGAGCGCGCCGCGGTACAAAAAGGCATTGAAATCCTTGACGGGTGGCGTGCCGTTCGGATTTTGACCGAGCAGGATCGTGTCACGGGCGTTTTGTGCGTTAGTGTGCAAACGGGTGAGTTTTTGGCGCTTTCCTGCCGGAATATCCTGCTTTGCACGGGCGGCCCTGCGGGCATCTATCAAAGCACCGTCTATCCCGAAAGCCAGCACGGTGCAACGGGGCTTGCCATCGCGGCGGGCGCCGCGCTTTCAAATATGGAGGAGTGGCAATACGGCATCGCCTCCACCAAATTCCGTTGGAATTTGTCCGGCACCTATCAACAGGTACTGCCGCGCTATATTTCCGTGGACGAGGGCGGCACCGAGCGCGAGTTTTTGTACGATGCCCTCGGTGACGCGTCGCTGGGGCTGATCTTTTTAAAGGGCTACCAATGGCCCTTTGACACGCGCAAGCTGGACGGCTCGTCCAAGGTCGATCTGCTCGTGGCTGCCGAGATCAAAAAGGGGCGGCGCGTATATCTGGACTTCACGCAAAATCCCAAGGGCTTGGAAAAAGGCTTTGACGCCCTGCCCGCCGAGGCATACGAGTACCTTTCGCGCTCGGGAGCGCTCTTTGGCACGCCGATCGCGCGTCTTGCCAAGATGAACGAGGGCGCTATTGAGCTTTACGCCGACCACGGCATCGATCTTTGCAGCGAGCGCTTGGAGATTGCCGTTTGCGCCCAGCATTGCAACGGCGGCGTTGCCGTGGACGCGCATTGGCAAAGCACCGTCAAGGGACTGTATGCCGCAGGCGAGGCGGCGGGTACGTTTGGCGTGTACCGCCCGGGCGGCAGCGCACTGAACTCCACACAGGTGGGCGCTCTGCGCGCAGCGGAGCATATCGCCGCGCAAGACGCGCGGGAAATTCCGCCCCCGAAATTCGATTTACCCCCCATACGGTACGGGAAAAGCAATATTGCCGCGCTTCGCGCGGCGCTTCGTGCCGAGATGAGCCGCGTGGCGGACTTTGACCGTTCCACAAAAGGTATGCAAGCACTTTTTGCGCGCGTGTGCGCGCTTTGCGATCAATTTTTCGATACCGTTGTGGCGGAAAATGCCGCCGAGCACGCAGAGCTGTTCAAGCTCTACGATATGGTGCTGACACAGCGCGCCGCGCTGTCGGCAATGCTTTGCTCCGCTTGCAAGATCGGCTCGCACGGCGCGGCACTGGTGGACGGCAACACCGCTGTTTTGGAGGGGGCGCGCACCACGCGCACCCTGACCGTGGGGGAAAGATCCTATGTAGAGCCCGTTTCTCCCCTGCCCGATCCCGAGCTGTGGTTTGAAACACTGCTTGCCCGAAAAAAGAAGGAGATGGACGATGCCAAACGGATATAATTTGGGGCTTGTGTCGGTGTCCTTTCGTGACCGCACGCCCGAGGAAATATTGCAGGCGATGCAACGCGTGGGGCTTACCCACATCGAGTGGGGGAGCGATGTTCACGCACTCTGCACGGACAAAGTACGCCTTTTCGAGCTTGCCGCGATGCAAGCCAAATACGGCATTACCTGCTCGTCCTACGGCACGTATTTCCGTCTTGGCAAAACGCCGCTTGACGAGCTGGAAAGCTACATCGCTGCCGCGAAAATATTGGGCACAGACGTGCTGCGCCTTTGGTGCGGCAGCAAAAATGCCGCCGAGATGACCGAGGCGGAAAAATCGGTGTTTGTTGCCGAGTGCCGTGCGGCCGCTGAGATCGCCGCGCGCGAGGGGGTTACGCTTTGTATGGAGTGCCATATAAAAAGCTTCACCGAGCGCGTGGAGGACGCCGCGTGGCTGATGCAAGAGGTCAGCTCGCCTCATTTTAAAATGTACTGGCAGCCGTTTCAGTGGCAAACGGGTGAAGAAAACGTGCAAAACGCGCAAAGGATCGCGCCCTTTGCCACGCATATCCACGTGTTCAACTGGCGCGGTGAGGAAAAGCTGCCGCTTATCGGTGCCGTGGAGGAATGGCGCGCGTATTTGAAGCATTTTTCCACGCCGCGCACGCTGCTGCTGGAATTTATGCCAAACGGTACGCTTGACGAGCTTGCCGCCGAAACGGCGGCACTCAAAGAAATCACGGAGGTGCTTTCATGAAGGCCATCTTTCTTTGCAAATATACCGACAAGATCTTCTGCGTCTATGACGCGCAGACCGTCACCGCCCTGCAAGCGCTGACGGGGGTGGAAAAGAAGATCTATACAAAAGCGGATATTGAGGAAAACCCTGCGCTTTTTGCCGACGTGGAGATCATCTTTTCCACGTGGGGCATGCCCAAATTCACCGAGGAGGAGATCGCCGCGTACCTCCCCTCGCTCAAGTGTGTGTTTTACGGTGCGGGCACGGTGCAATCCTTTGCCCGTCCCTTCCTTGCGCGCGGCGTAAAAGTCTTTTCCGCGTGGGCGGCGAATGCCGTGCCCGTGGCGCAAATGACGGTGGCACAGATCCTCCTTGCGAACAAGGGGTATTACCTGACAAGCCGCCTTTGCCGCACCGAGGGGTACGAGAGCGCCAAGTCGGCATTTGCGAAATGCCGCGGCAACTACGGTGAAACGGTGGGCATCATCGGTGCCGGTATGATCGGCAAGCTGGTCATCGAAATGCTGAAGGCATACCGCCTGAACGTCATCGTGTTCGATCCCTTCCTCCCCGACGAAAAGGCGCGCGAGCTTGGTGTGGAAAAGTGCGACCTGCCCGAGCTGTTCGCGCGCGCCTTTGTGGTGTCCAACCACCTTGCCAACAACGAGCAGACAAAGGGAATGCTGCATTACGACCTCTTTTCGCAAATGCGCGACAACGCCGTGTTTATCAACACGGGGCGCGGCGCGCAGGTGGTAGAGGCGGATCTGGTGCGCGCGCTCACCGAGCGCCCCGACCTCACCGCGCTCCTGGACGTGACCGATCCCGAGCCGCCCGAGGCGGGGCACCCCTTCTACACCCTGCCAAACTGCTTGCTGACGCCGCACATTGCGGGCAGCGCGGGGGACGAGGTGGCACGCATGGGCGTGTATATGTTAGAGGAGTGCCGCACGTATCTTGCGGGCGAGCCCACGCGCTTTGAGGTCAGCGAAAAAATGCTGGAAACGATGGCATAAGAGGGCAAACGGTATGAAAAAACGCGATCTTGACCCGATCGAAAGGGCGCTTTATATCTACGCATTTCTGCCAATCAGAACCCTTTTCGGAAAGGTAGCCAAGGCACAATGATATACTATTTTCTTTTAGCGCTATCCACGGTATCGGCTGCGAGCAAGGCGCTGCTGTGTAAGGCATTGGGCACCGGCGGATATTCAATAAGGCAAACGATCCTGCTGCATTGCAAATCTCTTTTTATTGCCTTTGTCTGCTCTGTGCTTTTTGTGATCAATGATATACATAAGCTGCTTGAGATCTCCGCGTTCTCCTTTGTTCTTTCCGTGTTTTTCGGACTTTCCATGGCGGCAACACAGGTCTTGCAGGCAAGGGCAATGGGCAACGGTCCCGCCTCTATGGTAACGCTGATCTATTCTTGCGGCTTTCTGGTCCCTATTTTTTACGGGCTTATATTCTGGGAGGAGAGCGTTTCTTTTTTCCAATGGCTTGGCGTTGGGCTGCTTTTCGTCGTGTTGCTTTTGATCATAGAAAAAAAGAATGAAAAAAACGCACTGATCACATGGTTGCCGTTCGCCGTGTTGACAATGCTTGGGTCGGGGACGAATGCTATATTTCAAAAAACGCATCAATACTCCGCTTTTTCTGATGAGCTACCGTTCTTTTTGGTTTATTCGCTCTTCTTCTCGGCGGTGTTTATGAGCGCTGCGCTTTTGATCATTCGGGAAAAACAGGCAAATTCTCCCCATCCGCCGCCAAAGCAAGCTGCAAAAAGCATAGTGGTCCCCCTGTGCCTCGGTGTATGTGTGTGCGCAATGAATTTTTTAAATCTGACTTTGTCGGGAAAGCTCTCCTCCGTCATTCTTTTTCCCGTTTGCAATATCGGCAGCATGCTTTTGACCACGATGATCTCGGCGATGATATATAAAGACAAGCCGACAAAAAAGCAAGCGCTTGCTTTTTTGCTGGGCATCATCGCCATTTTGATGATTGGACTTTTGTAACAGGGCAAGGTGTGAAAAAACGCGATCTTGACCCGATCGAAAGGGCGCTTTCGGCTTACTCGGACGCGCATATTGACCACTGCTTTGCCAAAAAGGGGCTCACCGAGCACGGCTTTCCGCGCCTTACGGCCGATCTTTTCAAGGCACAGCGATCTTGAGCGATGCGGGATATCCCAATCGGCCAGATTGCAAAACGCCATTGCTTTTTGCGGCAATGTATGCTATAATAGCCTTGTGCCGATGGCAAATACGCGGCGAAGAAAGGGGAAAATTATGAAGACACATCCTTTTTCGGTCACGGTCAACTGCTACCTGCCCGACGAGCGCGCCGTCACGGACGGCGTGCAGGAGCTTGCGCAAAACTACGAGGACTGCGGGTGCTTGCTTTTGCCCGACAGCTACACGGAAACGGGCGCGCCCACGCGGCTTGTCATCAGCTGTCACGGCGCGGGCGGCACGGTCACGACGGACGATGCGCAGGTGATGGGGCAGACGCTGACGCGCTATCTGCTCGCCAACGGCTACGCGGTGATGGACGTCAACGGCTTGCCCGAAAAATATGCCGAGGCGCAGGGCATTGATCTGCGCAACAATATCGGCTCGCCGATCGCGCTGCGCGCTTACGTGAAGGCGTATCATTACTGTATGGACAACTTTAACTTCAAGCGCGAGGTGTTCGTGCACGGCGGCTCGATGGGCGGCATCAGCAGCACCAATCTGGTACTCAGCGGCTGTATCCCCGTGATCGCGCACAGCGCATTTTGTCCCGTGCTGGATACCTATAACGAGATCTTTTTGCACCCGTGGAGCGGGGGACTGCCCAAAATTGCGCTGGGAAAGATCTACGGTTTTGCCACCGATGGAAATGGCGAATATATCTATGACAGGCAAAAGCTGCGCGGCTTTGATCCTGCCGCAAGCGAGCGGGCAAAGCACTATCCCGTGCCCGTCAAATTCTGGCACTGTGCGGACGATCCCGTGGTCAGCTTCGCCGTGACAGAGAAGTTTGTGAATGACATCAAGGAGCGCGGCGGCGTTGCTTACCTTCGCGCCTTCCCCTATGGCGGACACGAGCCGCAGCTGGTGGGCGAGCCGATCGCGGCGCCCTCTGGCAATGCCGCCTTTGATGGCGAGGTCTTGAAGATCACCCCCGCCGTGGAGGAGGTTTTCCTTTGGATCAGAAGCTTTGATTGAACGCAAAAAAGCCCCCGTTCGGGGGCTTTTTTGCGTTCATGTGCGTTTATGGCAGTCCGTCTCGTCGGCAAAGTCCATGGCGTATTGGTGTTCGGGTGTGGTCAGCTCGCCGTGATGGAGTTTGCCGTTTCCGGCGCCACGGTGGAGCTTGCGCGCCGCAGCACCGAAGGCAATTCCGATCTTCATAGCTTCTCTTTGCGATTAAGGGGTTATGCCAAGCAGGCGTGCGGCGTTGTCGAAAAGGACCTTTTCCTTGTCGCTATCCGGGATCTTGGCGTTTTGCACGCTTTCGATAAAGGTTACGGGCGCGTAGCCGGGGTAGTCGGTGCCAAAGAGAATGCGGTCCGCGCCAAGCTTGGAAACTGCATCGGCAAGCATTCCCTCGCGCGTGCCGTGCGCGGAGATGTCAAAGCACACGTTGTCGTACTTTTGCATCGTTTCGATGGCGAAATCGTAAAGCCCGTAGCCGTCCAGATGCGCGATCACAATCTGCAAATGCGGGAACTGCTTGATCATCGCCAGCATATCGTCGGGGCGCTTGTTGGGGTGGAAATTCAGCACCATACCGTGCTTGTCGGCTACCTCTAAAATTTCCCAAAGCCGCGTGTCGGCAAAATCGTGCCAGCCCATCAGGTAGGGAACGAGCTCGCCCACAAGCCGCACACCCTTTTTCGCGTAGCGCTCGATCTCCTCACAGGAAAGCGTGACGAAAGCGGGGTGGACGTGAATACCCGCCGCGTAAAAATCGGGGAACTGCATCTGCATTTCGTATGCCTCGCGATTGAGGCGCGGCAGAATTTCCGCGTAATCGGCGATCTCGCGGTTGCTGTCGCCCTTGTGGATTACACTGCCGGCGCAGGCGGTGATACCGCTTGCCTTGAGCTCGTTTACAAACGCCTCGGGCGTGAGGGCGTCCGCGTGAAAATCGTAGCCCGGGTGTAGGTGGAAATCAAAGATCCTTATCATGGCGCCTCACCGTTTGCCATAGCGTGGGAGATGGTCTTGATCGCCTTGCCGCAGTCCGCCACGGGGGTTCCGCAACGCTTGCAGGTATAAAGCTTAGTTTTACACATCATAAGCTCCTTCGTTTTCCGGCGGCTTTGCCGCCCTTGTTGCTTTCATTATAGCAAAACGTACCGCCCCCGTCAAGAGCGCAAAAAAAGATGGCGGAAAAAAGAATATCCTATTGCTTTTCCCCACACAAAGTGATAGAATAGGGGTGAATTTAAAAAGTTCCTTTTTAAGGGGGCGAATTTATCTTGAAAAAAGAAGTGAATATGCTGCAGGGCTCGATTTTCAAGGGGCTTCTTGCCATCGCGTTGCCCGTTATGCTGATGAACGTGGTGCAGACGCTGTTCAACGTGGTGGATATGACGGTGCTGAAGATTTTCGACACGGGGGACGGCTACGCCGTGGGTGCCGTGGGAAGCTGCGGTATGCTGATTTCGCTTGTGTCGGGGCTTGTCATCGGCATTTCGGCGGGCAGTAACGTGATCGTCGCCAAGCACATCGGGCGCGGCGAGCGGGAAAGCACCGAGCGCGCGGTGGGCGCGTCGATCTTTCTTTCCCTTGTGGGCGGCGGGCTTTTGCTTGCGGTGGGTGTCAGCTGTGCCGGCACCTTTCTTTCCTGGACGAATTGCCCCGGGGAGCTGATGGGCGGTGCGACGCTTTATTTCCGACTGTATTTTGTGGGCGCGCCGATCCTGGCGCTGTATAGCTTTGCGGCGGCGATCTTGCGCGCGGCGGGCGACTCGAAAAGCCCGATGATCTATTTGATCGCAGGCGGTATTGCCAAGCTTGTTTTTAATCTGCTTTTCGTGGGTGTGTTTTCTATGGGCGTGGCGGGCACGGCGTTTGCCACGCTGATCTCCTGGAGCGTGACGGCGGTGCTTTCCGTTTGGACGCTGCTGCGCTTCCGCGGTGCCGTAAAGCTGAAGCTTGGCAGGATCCGTCCCTACGGCACAGAGCTGAAGGAGATTTTGCTTGTGGGTGTGCCTGCAGGGCTTCAGCAGGGACTTTACTCGATCGCCAACGTGGTGATCACGGCAACGGTCAACAGTGTTGGCGCGGATGCCGCCACGGGAATCGGCATTGCCAACCAGTTCGACAACATTCTGTATCAGATCTCGGTGGCACCCTCGCTTGCGGTGATGCCATACGTCAGCCAGAATATCGCTTGCGGCAACGTGAAGCGCGCTTCGCGCGCGGTGTCGCTTGGTATGCTGATCACGGTGGCGTTGGGTGCGACCTTCGGCGCACTTTCCGCCATCTTCTCCCCCCAGCTTTCCTCACTGATGAGCGACAGCGCGGCGGTGATCGACTATTCCTGTCAGAAGATGATGATCATCTCCAGTACGTACTTTATCTGCGGCATCAACGAGATCATGGGCGCCGCCTTGCGCGGTATGGGCAAGCCGATCGTGCCCACGGTCGCCACGTTCGTGTATATGTGCGCGCTGCGCTTTTTGTGGGTGTATGCGATCTTCCCACCGTTTTTCCCCAACCTTACCGTGCTTTTCCTTGTCTGGCCGATCGGCTGGGTGCTGTCCATCGCCACACTGCTTTTGTTTTATTTTCCGACCTTGCGTGCTCACGCAAGATTTGCCGAGCAGGTCGGTCAGCTATAAATAAAAATCCCCGGAAACGGTGTCGGTTTCCGGGGATTTTCTTGTGTAAGTATTTAATAGGCGGTGACGTTGTAAAGCATTTTGAGCGCGGCCACCTTTTTGGCCTCGGGCTTGCTTGTGGCGTAGCCATCGGTGTTGTCCCAGCCGCGAACCAGGCACACACAGTGCCAGATGGGCGTATGCGGCGTTTCGGGCTTAAGGTTGATGAATTCGTAATCGGCTTCCTCCACGTAACCGTGGTCGGCCAGCTCTTTGAGCTGGGAGATGGCGTTTTCAAAATTGGCGGGGCGTGCTTCGGTAATGGTGTTTTTCATAGTTTTTCTCCTTGTTTATAAAATTGTGAAGGTCCGAGCCGCCAACGGACTGTAACAAGAGAAAAAAACAAACGTAGATCACCTATATGCGTGTGACACCTTACGCGGATAGGTAAAATATGTTCACCATCTTCTTTTGGCACGGTGCAGCCGGCGAAGCGGAACACAGACGTTTTCTGTGCTCTTTTATTGTAGCACTTGCGGTGTGCCTTGCCAAGATGTTTGTGAAAAAAACCCCCACGAAAGGGTTTCCGTTTTATTGGTTTTTGTTATTCAATCGTGATATTGGCGACAAATTCGTTGACTTTCAGCTCGGTTTGCGAGAGGTCGGTCACGCGCACACCGTTATGGGTGAGATTTTTGATGGTGATATTTTCCGTCTTATGATCCCCGTCATACCCCATGAAGCGCAAGCGCGGCGCGCGGGGGGAGAGCAGATGGATGTTCTCGAAGCGCATATCGCGGTTCTTGCCGCGGCGCGTGCCACCTGCGGAGTATTCATGGTGGAATTCCACGATCGCGCTGATCGTGTATGCCATATAATCCGGCTCGGTGTTCACAAAGACCTCGTCGTCGCTTTTCTGAATGAGATAGCGAGGGATCTGCTCGTCCATCTCGATGCGGATGTTCTCATAGGTGATGTCGTGCACGTCCGCGTAGTCCACGTTGGCGCAATCCAGCGCGGGTCCCATCACGTGGATGAGGTCGCAATCGCGGAAGGTGATATCGCAGATCTCCTCGGCGCGCGTTTCCGCACCGATCTCCAGTGCCTTGTTCCAGTCGTTCCAGACCACAAGGCGCTCGATCACCACGTCGCGGAAGCTCTCGTAATTCTCACCGTTTCGGTACATAGCTGCCTTGACGGCGGCTTCCACGTCCCCATCGAAATAGCAATCGAAGCCCTTGATGCAGATGCAGTCGTCAAAGTTGCGCAGGAAGCAATCCGAGATGCGGACGTGCTCGCAGTTGTGCATATCGATGCCGTCCGAGTTGTAGCGCCAGTTGCCGATGAGCTTTACGTGGGCGATCTTCAGATTGCGGCAAGCGGAGGGGCGGATGTTGTAAACCAGCGAGTCGCGAATGGTGATGCCGTCGATCTCTACGTTATTGCAATATTTAAGCTCGACCGTATGGCGGCGCTTGGCGTTCTTGATCGCCTCGCGGTTGCCCACGGCATTGTGCTCGAACAGGATCACTTCCTTGTTGCGGCTGTTGTCCAGGATGCCGCGCCCCAGAATGCGGACGTTTTCCGCGTCCTCGGCACGCACGCAGGCGTAGACCACTGCGCCCTCGTCCAAAAAGAGGGTCTGTCCGCTTTGCAGCTCGATCATTCCCACGTCGTGCTCGCCTGCGCCGAACCAGATCACGTTCTCCGCGTTCTTGTCCACGTCGTAAGTGGGCATCGGATCGGCAAAGATGTGCAGTGCGCGGTTGCGCCCGTATGCCTCCACCGTGAAGTAGGCGGGGCGGGGGAGGGTGAAGCGGATCACGCCGTTCTCTACGCAAGGGGTGATGCCAAGTGATTGCGGACGGATCTTCAATTTCGCGGGGTCAAAATCCCCCGTGGGGGTGATCTCAAAGTTCAGTGCCTCGTCTGTGGCAAGGGACAAAAACTGGATCGGCTCGCTCTGGGCAATGTCGCGCTGATGACCGGGCCAGCGGCGGTTGAAGGGCACTGCCGACACGCGCGCGGTGTTGGTTTCCACGGACGCGCCGTTGATTTTTACGATATAATCCTCGCACACGGGTGCGACCTTGATGACGGGATAGATGCGGTAGCTCATAGCAGATCTCCTTTCGGGTGATAAGCTGATTATAGCACGGTGTGTGTGATACGACTATGGCGTTTATTACAAAAACAGACAAATATTACACAATTTTTTCTGCACTTCTTGATTTGCAACTTCCTTTTTGCTAGAATGGGTAAAAAAGGGGGTGAGTGCGTGTACGGGTATCGCTTGCAGCGTCCAACGGCGCTTTCGCAAACGCTATGGGCGTGTCGAACCAACGTCAATGACTACACCTGGCAAAACAAAAATCAGCCGAATACAATTGAGATCAGCATTTCGGATTGTGCCGCGCGCACGCATCGCGTGCGCAACGCACCTGCCCGCACGCTGACGGGAAGCACGCTTGCTTGCGTGGTGGGGGACACCCCCGTTTCCTGTGAGGCACAAACGGGCGTATCGGTACGGATCACCTCGGTGGCGGTGCGTTTTCCCATGCTTTCTGCCACGGAAAAGGAGTTTGATGCCGATGATCTTGCAGACACCTCGGTGCTCTTGTTGCCGCTGTTGCAGGAGGCCCTTTCGCAATCCGAGCTGGCGGAGATCGAGCGCCTTTTACATCAATATATAGAGAACTCCGTGAAAAAAACCGCCGTTGCCGAAATGGCGTGTAACGCGATCTTTTTGCAGTTGCTGTGTCGGTTGGATGCGATGGCACGCCGCACGCCGAAAAAGGGGAAGTATGCGCATTTTTACGTGGGGAAGGCAGAAGCGATCCTGCGCGAGCGCTATGCGCAAAAGCTGACGCTCTCTCAGGTCGCGGACGAGCTGGAGATCACGCGCGGGTATCTGTGCGCGATCTTCAAGCGCTATACGGGATGCGGATTTTCCGAGCGCCTGACACAGCTCCGCATGGAAAAGGCGCGCGAGCTCTTACAGGCGGGCGGGCTTTGTGCTGCTGAGATCGCCGAGCAAACGGGGCTTGGGGACGAGCGCAATCTGCGCCGTCGCTTCAAGCAGTATTTCGGGGCGGGGCTTGGCGAGTACCGCCATATCGCCAAAGAACAAACGCTGTATCACAAGCGACCCATGCGCGAAAAATAAAAAAAGCCCGAAAACGGTAATTGTTTTCGGGCTTTTTTCACGTGCGTAGCATAAATCGGTCGCACGAAGGGCACACTTTTTTAAAAAAGGAGTGTGTAAAGAATGATCGAACAGGATACCATCAAGCTGTTGCGTGAGTGCGATGCGGGTGTGAAAATGGGGGTGACCTCGATCGACGAGGTGCTGCCCTACGTGCGCTCGCGCGAGCTGAGAAACTTGCTTGAGGAGTGCAAGAGAGAGCACGAGGTGTTAAAGGAGGAGATGCTCTCCTTGCTTGAGCGTTACGAGGACGAAGGCAAGAACCCGAACCCCATCGCCAAGGGCATGTCCTGGATGAAGACTGCCACCAAGCTGGCGATGCACGACAGCGACCACACGATTGCCGACCTGATGACGGACGGGTGCAACATGGGCGTGAAGTCGCTCAATCGCTACCTCAACCAGTATAAAGCCGCCGAGGAGAGGGTCAAGGATATTGCCAAGCGGCTGATCAATTTAGAGGAAAAGCTGGCGGTAGATATTCGCGATTATCTGTAAGCCGGGGGCATTTTTCGCGACAGACTGTTGACTTTCTCCCCACGGGCGTGCTATACTTGTTGATGTCAGATCAACCGTCAAGGAGAAAAAATATGTCTTATACCAAAGCTATCCGCGCCGAAAGCGCGTGCGTGCGCGTGCTGTCCAGCAACGTTCTTGCCGTGCAAAGCGACAATGACACGCTGATCCCCAAAAGATACCGCGCGAAGGCGCTTTGCGCGCATTATATCGCCTACGCCCCCGACTTTATCGGCTTGCAGGAGGTGCAGCCCGACAGTATGCCGATCTTCACCGAGGAGCTGAAGGGGATTTACACGGCAGTGGACGTGGACACGAATGGGGAAAAGAATTTTACACCGCTGTTTTATAAGACCGCGGAGTTTGATCTGTTGGCGTCTAAGTATGAAACCTTCATCAAAAAGGGAATGTGGCATTACGAGTGGGCGCTTTACCAAAGAAAGCGCGACGGCAAGCGCGTGATCCACATGAATCTGCACTACCATTTCAGCGCGACCGAGCAAAGATTGCCCGAGGCAAGGCTGGTCAACGCCGAGCTCAAGCGCCTGATGGCGCTTTACCCCGACGCCGCGATCTTCGTGACGGGGGACTATAATTGCGAGACCTTTACCCCCGAATTTGAGGCGATGGTAGAGGGGATTGCGATGCGCTCGGGAATGCACCTGACCGAGGACAACGATGGGTACGAGGTTGGCTGGCACCATCCCGATACGGCGGATTACGTGGGCCCCGGCGCCATTGACCACGTGTGTGTGACCTACGAGAGAGCGCGCGTCCTTCGCCACAGAAAGCTGAAAAGCGAGCTGCTGCAATATACCACCGATCACGATCCTGTGTTCATTGACGCAGAGCTATTATAATTATCGAAAAAACGCGCCTTCGGGCGCTTTTTTTCTTGCCGGGGCGTATCCTTTAGCGCCGACCAAAAACACACAAAATAAATAAAGCACCCGCTTTTTCTGATGACAAATGGCAGAGAAAGTGTTTTTTTAGCTAGGAATTCTTGCAGAATTCCATTTTCTATGTGTGTTTTTTAGGCGCGCTCTCGGCACTCGCAGTATCACATACAGCTATCGTGCCGAGATCACACCTTCTGCATCTAAATGATTCTGCCCCCTTGCACGAGGTGCCTTTTTGTGCTATACTGTTGGCAAAGTGAGGTGATCTTTACCGTGCGCGTGCCGCAGTATTATTTCAATTTTAAATGTATTGCCGACAAATGTCGGCACAGCTGCTGCGTGGGCTGGGAGATCGACGTGGACGAGGCCACGCTTGCCCGTTATCGCGCGCTTGGCGGTGAAATGGGCGAGGAGATCGCCGCAAGCATTGAGGAAACAAAGGACGGGGCGCATTTTCGCCTTTGCGCGGGGGAGCGCTGTCCGCACTTGGACGAAAAGGGACTTTGCCGTATCATCAGTGCGCTTGGCGAGGGGTATTTGTGCGACATTTGCCGCGAGCATCCGCGCTTTTATCACGAGATCGGCGGCGTGTGGGAGTGCGGCCTTGGACTTGCGTGCGAGGAAGCTGCAAGACTGGTGCTTGCCGCGGAAAATTATGCCGATTTTGCCGAGATCTCGGACGGCGAGGATGAATTTACCCCCGAAACGGTGGGAGATTTCAACGCATTTGCCTATCGCGCGGCTGTATACGCCGATCTGCGGAAGGGCGAAATGCCGCTTGCCGAGCGGCTTGCAAAAATTGAGACGGAATACGGGCTTGGCGCCGCGCTGACGCGGGACGCGCACCAAAGCTTATTTGAGAGCTTGGAATACTTAAACGAGGCGCATCGCGCGCTTTTTGCGGGGGCGTACGCGACCGATTTCGCACCGAACGGCGCGATGGCGGATGCTTGCGAGCGCTTTTTCGCCTATCTGATCTTCCGTCACGCAAGCGCTGCGTCCGAGCTTGCGGAGTTCGCCTGCGCGGTGTCGCTTGCCGATTGCCTTGTGCGCTTGTTTTACGCGCTGGCAAGCGCAAACGGCTTGCCGCCCGTGGAGTGCGCGCGCATCCTTTCCGAGGAGCTGGAATACTCCGAGGAGAACACCGCCGCCATC
>JAZRFS010000029.1:0-6203 GCA_045643765.1 Eubacteriales bacterium | reverse complement strand
TCCGAAAGGAGTACCCTCCTCTATTTTAAGCCCGTATGCAGATATATGCTCCGGTGAAAGCGAGATCAGCTCCCTGAGAGATCTTTCAAACGATGCTGTCGTTTGCTCGGGTATGCCGTACATAAGGTCCGCGCTGAGATTTTCAAAGCCTGCGCGCCTCGCATTTTCGTAAGTTTCAATAAAATCGGCGTAAGAGTGTATCCGCCCCAAAGCTCTCAGCTCGTTATCGTTCGTGCTTTGCAGACCGATCTCCAATCTCACCTTGCCTTGCGGGAATTTTTCGAGAATGTCAAAGCATTCCTCGTCAAGCAGGTGTGCGGCGATCTCAAAATGATAGCACTTGGTGTACTCTTCGTCCAAGAGCCCGCGCCAGATCTCTTTGGCGCGCTCGCGGTCGAAGTTGAAGGTACGATCCACCAGCTTGACCGTAAAAGTGCCCTCTATTTCTTCAAATTGCGCAAGCTCGGCAAGGGTCTGCTCGGCGGATTTGGCGCGCACGCCGCGCTCTGCCGCGGAAAGGCAAAAGGCGCAGGAAAAGGGGCAGCCGCGCGCGCTTTCATAGTAAACAAGTGGCGCAACGGGGTGATTTTTCGTGTAATGAATGCCGCGTGTAGCAAAATTCTTGTCGGGTGTGCCCGTGATTACGCGGGGCGGTGCTTCACCCGCTTGCAAGGCGCGCGCAAGCGCGACGATGGCCTCTTCACCCTCCCCCGTGATGATATGATCTACAAAGGGGAGTGGCTCAAAGCGCTCCACGTCATAGGATACCTCGGGACCGCCCAAGAGGATGCGGCAATCGGGGCGGATGGCTTTGAGATTTTGTGCAAGAGAAAGCATCTCATCCACGTTCCAAATGTAACAGGAAAAGCCGTACAGCTCGGCGTTTTGCGTGACAAGGCGGGAGAGCAGCGTGAGCGTGCGGTCGCGCAGATTGCCCTCGATGATCTCGGCGTCAAAGCCGCTTCCCGCGAGCGCGGTTTTCAGGCACCGCACGGCAAGCGCACTGTGCGCATAAGAGCCGTTGAGGGCGAATAATGAGATTTTCATAAACGCCCTCCTTTCGGCGAATTAAGAGAATTGCGAGTTATAAAGCGAAGCGTAGAAGCCGCCCTTTTGCATCAGTTCTTTGTGGTTGCCTGCCTCGATGACCTGACCGTTTTGCAGCACCAGGATCACGTCGGCGTTCTGAATGGTAGAAAGGCGGTGCGCAATGACAAACGAGGTGCGGTTTTGCATCAGCTCTTGCATCGCGGCTTGAATTTGCTGCTCGGTGCGCGAGTCTACGTTAGAGGTCGCCTCATCCAGGATCAGCATCGGCGCATCCGACAGCATCGCACGGGCGATGGAGATGAGCTGCTTTTGTCCCTTGGAGATATTCACGCCGTCGTCGGAAAGCACGGTGTCGTACCCTTGTGGCAGTGCCTCGATAAACTCGTGGATATGCGCCGCCTTGGCTGCGGCGATCGCCTGTTCGCGCGTGGCTTGCTCGCGCCCGTAGGTGATGTTTTCAAGAATACTGCCGCAGAACAGCCACGTGTCCTGCAACACCATCGTGTAAGCACTGCGCAGCGAGTGGCGCGTGGCGTCGCGCAGCTCGGTGCCGTCCAGACGCAGCTCGCCGCTGTTTACGTCGTAAAAGCGCATCAACAGATTGATGATGGTGGTCTTGCCCGCGCCCGTAGGACCGACGATCGCCACCGTCATGCCGGGGCGTACCGTAAGGGAAAGGTCCTTTAAAATGACCCGTTCGGGGGTGTAACCGAAGGATACGTTCTCAAACTCCACCTTGCCCTGTACGTTTTCCAGCACCGTGGCGTCCGTTTTGTCCGCAAGCTCGCTCGGCTCATCCAGAAGAGCGAACACGCGCTCGGCGGCAGAAATGCCGGACTGGAGCTCGTGGATGATGTTCGCCATCTCGTTGATGGGGCCCGCAAAGCGGCGGGAGTATTGCACAAAGGCGGAAACGCCACCGAGCGTGAGCATCATCGTGGCGGGAAGCGGCGCGCCGCCCAGTGTCAGCATAAAGAGAAGTCCGCCGAACATTGTGACCATCGCGATCGAGCAGTTATTGATCAGGTTCACGGCGGGACCGATCATCGCACCGTACCATTCGGCACGGTAATATGCCTCGACCGCGTCGTTGTTTTTCTCGTCAAAGCGGGCAAGGATCACGTCCTCGCGCGAATAGGCGCGGATCGTTTTCTGACCCGACAGCATCTCCTCGGCGTAGCCGTTGAGCGCGCCCAGCTTCATCGAACGTGTTTTGAAAAGCGGACGCACGCGGCGGGACTTGTAGCGGGTGAACAGAAGCGAGGCGGGCACGGTGATGGCAAAGACCAGCACCAGCACGGGGGAGATTGAGATCATCATACCCAGCGCGCCCACCACCGTCACCATACTGGCGCAGACCTGCAGAAGGTCGTGGGAAAGCGAGGCGTTCAGGGTATCAATATCATAGGAAATGTGGCTGATAATGTCGCCCGTCTGGTGAGTATCAAAGTAGCCGACGGGGAGTGTGGTAAGGTGCTCAAAGACTTCGCGGCGCAGGCGATAGATGATCTTCTGGCTGAGATACACCATCGACACGGCAAGCAGGTAGGCGAGCAGAGAGGAAACCGTGTAGCAGACAAGCAGCAATACCACGTAATAGAAGACCTTGTCCAGTGCCACGTTGCCCGCGCCCAGCTGAATGGCGTCGATCGCCAGTGCCGAGATCTTGGGTGCGGCAAGCGACAAAAGGTTGGAGGAAAGCATCAGGAACAGTGCGATACATACCCATACGGGGTGGGAGAACAGGTATTTGCCCATACGGCGCAGCACCTTTAATTTCGTGGCGCGGGTCTGGGGGTGATCCTGCACGGTACTGTTGAGAGAGCGGGACTTTCCAAGTCCGCCGCCACCCCCGCCAAATCCGGGATTATTCAAGGAACGCACCTCCCATCTGTGACTGACTGATCTCCAGGTAAGCAGAGCAGGAGCCAAGCAATTCCTCGTGCGTGCCCGCGGCAAGCACGGCACCCTCCTCCAGCACAAGGATATGATCCGCGTGCATCACGGAGGAAACGCGCTGCGCCACGATCACGGTGGTGGCGTGCGTCTTTGCTTTAATGGCGGCACGCAGATTGGCGTCCGTGCGGTAGTCCAGTGCGGAGGAGGCGTCATCCAGTATGAGAATTTCGGGGTCGCCTGCCAAGGCGCGTGCGATAAGCAAGCGCTGACGCTGACCGCCAGACACGTTGGTGCCCTTGGTCGTTAAAGGATGCTCATATTTTTCGGGGAATTGTTCGATAAACTCCTCTGCCTGCGCAAGGCGCGCGGCGCGCACCATCTGCTCGTCGGAGATGTCGCGCCCGAAGCGGATATTTTCCGCCACGGTATCTGCGTAAATAAAATCGTTTTGCATGACCACACCAAAGCGTGCCCGCAAAGCCTTTTCGTTGAAATCTCGCACGTCGCGCCCGTCGATCAGCACGCGCCCCTCGTTCACGTCGTAAAAGCGCATCAGAAGCTGAACAAGCGTAGTCTTGCCAGAGCCCGTGGCACCGATGATGCCAAGCGTGCCGCCGTGCGGGAGGGAAAAGCTGATATTTTTGAGATTGTTGCGGCGTCCGTTATAGGAGAAGGTAACGTTTTCAAATTGAATGTGGGGGGCGTTTTCCACACCCGTTCCGGCACTTTTTTCGGCATCATCATGCGTGGCGGTGACAATGACCTCCTCGATACGCCCGGCGGATGCCATACATTTGCTGTACTGGGCGAAGATACGCGTGATGACCGACATCGCGGTGGACATCAGCGTGAAATACTGCATAAAGGCGATGATGCGACCGGGAGCGGATACGCCGCCCTGTACGAAGATCGCGCCAAGACCAATGACAAGCGAGAGACCGATATGTAAAAGCAGGCTCATGACAGGCTGCGAGCTTGCCATCAGCACGCCCGCGCGGCGCTCTGCGCCGATGAGTGCCGTGTTGGCATCGTCAAAGCGCGCTTTTTCGTATTCCTCGCGGGAAAGCGCCTTGACCACGCGCACGCCCTGGCAGTCCTCGCGCACCACGCGCACCATGCTGTCCACTGCCTGCTGGCTTTTTTTGTAAAGCGGCAAGCCGCGTCTGGCAATGGCGAATACGGCGATGCCGATGAGAGGCAGAATGGCAAGCAGAATGAGCGCCAGACGCCAGTCCAGGAACAGCGTGATCGCCATACCGCCGAGCAGCAGCATCGGCGCGCGCACGCCCATACGCTGCATCATACTGATAAAGCTGTGGACGTTGTAGGTGTCCGAGGTGAGGCGCGATTCCAAGGAAGGGATGGTGAACTTGTCCGTTTGGCGTGCGGAAAGATGCATCGTGGCGTCAAACAGGTCGTGACGGATGCGTCTGGAGGTGTCGCGTGCGACACGCGCAGCGTTGCGGTTGGCGATGACGTTGCCGAAATACGCGCCGGTGGCGCAAAGCAGCATCGCGCCGCCCCATAAAAGAATTTGCCACACGCTTTGTTTTGGTACGATGACGTCTAAAATATGGCTGAGAATGTAGGGGAGCATCAGCTCCAGCAGCGTGGCGAGCACCTTGATGGTAAGTCCAAAGGACATCGAGCGCGCAGAGGGGCGCAGATAGCGCAAAAGCATTTTCAAGGGTGGCCGCCTCCTTTCTGTGAGTTAAGAAGAAATAATCATCATTATTGTATCATATTTTTCGCAAATGTTCAAGTTTTTCGCTTGCATTTGTATAATAATTATGTTAAAATAAAATATAACGTATTATGGGAGGTATTGCTATGCCGCAAACTTTTTTTGAATGGCTGCGCTTTTTGTCCGGTCCTTTGATCGGTGCCCTCATTGGTTATCTGACGAACTGGCTGGCTGTGAAGATGCTTTTCCGCCCGCGCAAGGCGCTTTATATCGGGAAATGGCACGTTCCGTTCACGCCCGGCGTGATCCCGCGCCGCAAGGCGGCACTTGCCACAGCACTTGGGCGGATGGTCAGCGAAATGCTGGTGCGCAAGGAGGATCTCAAGGAGTCGCTGTGCTCTGAGTCGGTCTCACGCACCGTGGCAAAAACCGTGCTGGCGCTCCCCTCGGTCAAAGAGGTCGGCTTACAGGTAGTTGATGAGGAAAAGTATGTGGCAGGGCGCGATAAGGTGCTGGATTTTATGACAGACCGCATCCTGCAAGGTATTCTTTCCCTTGATCTGGGCGAGATCATCACTCGCGAGGCGACCGAGACCGTCAATACCTTTACCGCCAGCAATCCGCTGCTCAAAATGTTCGTCAGCGATCAGCTGATCTCTACGTTGACCGCACCTATCGCGGGCAAGGTGACCGACTTTCTGAATGCCGAGGGACGGGAAAAGCTGCGCGAGGCACTTGCCGAGCAGGTCACCCCGTATGAGGATAAGCCCGTTGCCGAGCTGATGGGCGATGCCGAAAAATTTGAAGAGATCCTTGTTAGCTTCTATCGCACGCTGGTCAAGCGCTATGCCGATGCGGTGGTGGATCACGTGCATCTGGAGCGTATCGTGGAAAAGAAGATCAACGCGATGGATCCCCAGGAGCTGGAGGCACTGCTGCTGATGGTGATGAAAAAGGAGCTCAATGCCCTTGTGTGGCTGGGCGTGCCGATTGGCTTTGTGATGGGTCTTATCACGACTATCATCAACTGGATCTGAATTTAAAATACCGTAACGGGAGGAAAATAAAATGTTTTTTAACGAGCTTGAAAAATTCGATAGCGAGGTCTTTGCCGCCTGCGGACGCGAGCTTTCCCGCCAGCAGCACAACATTGAGCTGATCGCATCCGAGAACATCGTATCCAAGGCAGTACTGCTTGCCGCAGGCACGGTGCTGACCAATAAATATGCGGAGGGGTATCCCGGTAAGCGCTACTACGGTGGCTGTGTGTACGTCGATGAGGTCGAGGAGATCGCCCGTGAGCGCGCCAAGAAGCTGTTTGGTGCCGAGCACGCCAACGTGCAGCCCCACAGCGGTGCAAACGCAAATCTTGCTGTTTTCTTTGCCCTTCTGCAGCCCGGTGACACCGTTCTTTCGATGAACCTGGCACACGGCGGCCACCTGTCGCACGGCTCGCCGGTTAACATTCCGGGCAAATATTTCAACATTGTTCCCTACGGCGTTTCTGACGAAACTGAAACCATTGATTACGATGCAGTGCGCAAGCTCGCGCTGGAGTGCCGCCCCAAGA
>JAZRFS010000028.1:0-11941 GCA_045643765.1 Eubacteriales bacterium | reverse complement strand
GGTGTTTTTTGTTATGTTCTGCGCTGATTTAGAGCGCCTTACAATTACTTCAGCAGTGCCTCAGCAATCGCCTTAGCAGCCGTCTTGCCTGCGCCCATTGCGGAGATAACGGTGGCAGCACCGGTTACGGCGTCACCGCCTGCATAAACGGCGTCACGAGAGGTGAGACCGTCCTCGTTGACCACGATGCCGCCCCAACGGTTGACCTCAAGGCCCTTGGTGGTGGACTTGATCAGGGGGTTGGGAGAGGTACCGATGGACATGACCACGGTGTCGACTGCAAGCTCAAAGTCGCTGCCCTCAACGACAACGGGGCGACGTCTGCCCTTTTCGTCGGGCTCGCCCAGCTCCATCTTCACGCACTTCATACCCGTTACGAAGCCATTCTTGGGATCGCGGGGATCTGCGGGATTGTTGTAGCCGATAATCTCGGTGGGGTTGCAAAGCAGACGGAATTCAATTCCCTCCTCCTCTGCATGCTCGACCTCCTCGCGTCTTGCGGGAAGCTCCTCCATAGAACGACGGTAAACGATGTAAACGGTCTCAGCGCCAAGGCGAAGAGCGGTACGAGCGGCGTCCATAGCCACGTTACCACCGCCGACAACGGCAACCTTGCCACCCTTCATAATGGGGGTGTCGGGGTTATCCAGATATGCCTTCATCAGGATGCTTCTGGTCAGGAACTCATTTGCGGTGTAAACGCCCTTGTAGGACTCGCCGGGGATACCCATGAAGTTGGGCAGACCTGCGCCAGAGCCTACGAACACAGCCTCAAAGCCCATCTCGAACAGCTCGTCGATGGTCAGCGTCTTGCCGATGACCACGTTGGTCTCGATCTTAACGCCCAGAGCCTTCAGACCCTCCACTTCCTTGGCTACGATAGCCTTGGGAAGACGGAATTCGGGGATACCGTAAACCAGCACGCCGCCTGCGGTGTGCAGAGCCTCGAACACGGTAACCTCAAAGCCTGCCTTGGCAAGATCGCCTGCGCAGGTAAGACCGGAGGGGCCGGAGCCTACGATAGCAACCTTGTGACCGTTGGACTCGGGCTTTACGGGAGCCTCGGTGCAGAAGGTGTTGTGCCAGTCAGCAACAAAGCGCTCCAGACGGCCGATACCAACGCTCTCACCCTTGATGCCGCGCACGCACTTGGACTCGCACTGCGTTTCCTGAGGGCAGACACGACCGCATACTGCGGGCAGAGAGGAGGACTTGGTGATGATCTGGTATGCACCCTCGAAATCACCCTCCTTGATCTTGGTGATGAATTCGGGAATGTGGATCTTTACAGGGCAGCCCTGTACGCAGGGCATATGCTTGCAGTTCAGGCAACGGTTTGCCTCGTCGATAGCGGCAGCCTCGGAATAGCCGAGAGCAACCTCCTCAAAGTTGCGCGCGCGGACCTTCGCGTCCTGCGTGGGCATTTCGTTGCGCTTAAGAGCCATATTTGCCATATTACTGCACCTCTTTCTTAAACAGATTGCAGGCAGCGTCGTGTGCGTGGCGCTCGAAGTCCGCGTACATTCTGCCTCTGGACATTGCTTCGTCGAAATCGACCTCGTAGCCGTTGAAATCGGGACCGTCAACACAAGCGAACTTGGTGACCTTCTTGCCGTCAACGTTGAGCGTCAGGCGGCAGCCGCCGCACATGCCCGTGCCGTCGATCATAACGGGGTTCATGGAAACGGTAACGGGCGTGCCGAAGGGCTTCGCCGTTGCAACCACGAACTTCATCATGATCAGAGGACCGATGGTGATGATCATATCAAACTTCTCGCCGCCCTCCAGCATTTCCTTCAGGGGCATAGTCACGTTGCCGTGCTCGCCGTAGGAGCCGTCGTCGGTCATCACGCGAAGCGTGTTGGAGCAAGCCTTGAACTCGTCCTCAAGGATCAGCAGATCCTTGTTACGGAAGCCGATGATGCTGGTAACCTCAACACCCATCTCGTGCAGAGCCTCTGCAATGGGCATAGCGATAGCGCAGCCTACGCCGCCGCCGACGATGCAGACCTTCTTAAGACCTGCAAGGTGAGTGGGCTCGCCAAGAGGACCTACAAAGTCCTGGATGTAGTCGCCTGCTTCCTTGTGCTTAAGCTTTTCCGTCGTGCCGCCGACAACCTGGAAGATGATCTTTACGCCGCCCTTAACGGGATCCACACCTGCAACCGTGAGGGGGATACGCTCGCCCTGCTCATCCACGCGAAGGATGATGAACTGACCGGGCTTAGCCTTCTTGGCAACCAGGGGTGCCTCGATCCACAGCTGGATAACGGTGGGGTTCAGCACCTTTTTGTCTAAAATCTTGTACATATTCTTCCTCCCTTTAGAAATGGAGATCACCTATGCCGATCCCCGTTTTTTAAGTAGAATTTGATGGTGGTAGAAAATCCGTTCCGCACACGGCTTCGACAAATTTTCTCACTTTGTTTATTATATCACAAACTTTGTATTTATGCAAGACTAAAATGATAGATTGTTCTTTATATTATATAAATATCCCTTAAACAGCAGGCATAAAAATGCGCGCCGAAGCCTTGACTTTTGCATAGCACCGTGCTATAATGCGGTTGAGGTGATGATCATGAAAATAATCAAGCAAACAAGCTCGGAAAATATTTTTCCCTATATCGCATACGTCCCCGAAAAGATCAGTAAACAGCCTGCTCTTCTTTTCCAATTGCACGGCGCAGGAGAGCGCGGCAACGGCGGCGCGGAGCTGGAGCGCGTGCTGATCCACGGCTTTTCGAATGTGGCAACGGATGAAAATCTGAAGGATTGCATCCTCGTGATGCCGCAATGTCCTGCAGATACCTTCTGGGTGGCACGGATCGAAAGCATCAAGGCGTTTATTGATCAAATGATCGCCAAATTCCAAGCGGACACCGACCGCATCTATCTGTGCGGTCTGAGTATGGGCGGCTTTGGCACGTGGTACACCGCGATGGCTTACCCTTCCCTTTTCGCGGCGATCGCCCCCTGCTGCGGCGGCGGTATGGCGTGGAATGCAGAGGCACTGACCATGCCGGTGTGGGCATTTCACGGCTTAAAGGACCGTGTCGTATCCCCCAACCACACCATTGAAATGGCAGAAGCCTTGAAAAAATACAATCCCAATGCCAAATGTGACCTCTACGAGGGCGTGGGACACGATTCCTGGGTAAGGGCGTTCTGCGAGGAGACCCTCGCGTGGCTGTTGGCACAAAGAAAGGCATAAAACGTGACAAACAATAAAAAAGCGGAGTGAAAACTCCGCTTTTTTTATTACGTGTCCCGCTCTTGCGCAGCTTTTGACCTTGCAAGCAGGGTGTTCAATTTTTTGCTTAGATAATTGCCAAGCTTCTTTTCTATCAGTATATACGAGATCACGCAAAGCGCACCTAAAATGGCGAGATAGACCACCAAACGCACGAAATGGGAGGCATCGTTGAAAAACTCTCCCCTCTGGTAGCGATTGAAATAAAGATGCTGATACAACGGAATATGCCAGAAAAAGATTGCCGTGCTCAGCTTTCCAAGCGCGCTCATCACGCGATTGCCAAAGGCAATATCCGTCCATTTAAACATAACAGCCAGCATCAATATAGCGGGACAGATCAACAGCGACAACACGTATCTGCCATCTCCCGACAAGCGATCAAAGCCCTTGAAATAAGCCGCCACGAAGAACAGCACGCTAAGCACACCCGCCGTGATCGCAACGCCCTTTTTCACGTGCGTCGTTACACTTTCGGCCTGCAAAAATTCGGCAATAAGACAACCCAGGAAAAAGTTAAAGTACCCTTCTCCGTTTTTCGGATAACAAAAGGGTGCGCTCCAGGATCGGCTAAGCAGGATATAACCCCAGAACATCAGCAATACTGCACCGTAGGTAAATACGCGCCTGTTTTTTCTTGCCAAATAGCAAAGCACGTAGAAAATCAGATAGCACAGCATCAAAACACAGGCAAACCACTGGGGCGAATTGTACTGATTCAGCTCCTCTACATACCCCGTGCTGAGCATGAGCGTATTGAATATAATCTCCTTGAAATTGACATAAGTCAATCCCGAATAATTCAAATTAAACAATATGCTTGCGCACATCGTGATGAAATACAGGGGATAAAGCTTCAGCAGCCGCTTCAGCAAAAAGACGTGCAAAGGCATTCTGCTTTGGTCATCCGACAGCTTGGCTTTATAATGAACCGTCATCAAAAAGCCGCTGATCATAAAGAACATATAATTACCCCAGTTCCCCCCGTTCGCACGGAAGAACAGCGCTACCTTGCCGGGCTGTATCGCGCCAACCATCGGCCAGGTGTGGTAAAATACGATCATCATGATAAAGAGAAATCTTATGCCGGATAACGCGGGATAATTTTTGCGCTCCATAGTCAAAATTCCCCTTACTGCTTTTATTTTCCGATCAGAATATCCGCAATTCTCTCGCAGGTATGGCCGTCACCGTAAGGATTGGATGCGTGAGCCATCGCGTCATAAGCGTTCTTATCCGTGATCAGGCGCTTAAACTCGGCATAAATAACCTCTTCATCCGTACCAACCAGCTTCAGGGTACCTGCCGCAACGCCCTCCGGGCGCTCGGTGGTATCTCTCATCACCAGAACCGGCTTGCCCAGGCTGGGAGCCTCCTCCTGAATACCGCCGCTATCCGTCAGAATAAGGAAGCTGCGCGCCAGGAAGTTGTGGAAATCCAGCACATCAAGAGGCTCGATGATACGCACGCGATCCTCCTCGCCGAAAACATCATTTGCAGCCTTACGCACCACAGGATTCATATGAATCGGGTAGATCACCTTAAGATCCGGATGCTCGTCTACGATGCGCTTGATGGCGCGGAACATGCTGTACATCGGCTCGCCCAGATTTTCTCTGCGATGTGCCGTCAGCATGATCAGGCGACTGTCCTTTGCCCATTCCAGCTCGGGATGCTGATAATCGGTTTTTACGGTGGTCTTCAGTGCATCGATCGCCGTGTTACCCGTAACGTAGATCGTATCGGGGTTCTTCCCTTCCTTAAGCAGATTGTTCTTGGAATTTTCGGTGGGGGCGAAATTGTACTTTGCCACAATACCGACCGCCTGGCGATTGAATTCTTCAGGATAGGGAGAATAGATGTCATACGTGCGAAGACCTGCCTCCACATGGCCGACGGGAATCTGCATATAAAAGCATGCCAGCGCCGTGACGAAGGTCGTGGAGGTGTCACCGTGCACCAGAACGACATCGGGCTTGACCTCCTCCAACACGGACTTGATGCGATCCAAAATGTTGATCGTAACGTCAAAAAGCGTCTGCTTTTCCTTCATAATGGAAAGATCATAGTCCGGCGTAACGGAGAATGCCTCCAACACCTGGTCCAGCATCTGTCTGTGCTGTCCGGTCACGCATACCACGGTTTCCAGCTCCTTACGGCTTTTCAGCTCGTTGACAAGCGGACACATTTTGATTGCCTCGGGTCTGGTACCGAATACCAACATTACCTTTTTCATATTATACAACCTCATTTGTCGTTTTTTCTTCGAATGAATTTTGGGGAACCGCCTTCGCACCGATCTTGAAAAGGCCCAACACATAGAACGCCAGCAAGCGGAACAAATTAGAAAGAATCGTTGCCAGGCAGAAGCCATACAGACCGTACAAGGGCAACAGCCACAGCGAGCTTGCCAGATAGATTGCACCGAATGCGATCTGAATAATCATCAGATCGCGCGTGGGGCATGCCTTTAAGAGCATAGGCTGTGCCATATTTCCCGCAATCGAGATCACGGCACCCAAATTCGCAAGCAGGATATAGGGTGCGGACTGTGCAAACAACGTGGGATACAGGATCTTGGTAAACCAAGGTGCCACGGGAATGCAGAAAAGCATAAAGAGCCCCAGACACACCAGCGATATCGCGTTCACAAGCATAAAGCCCTTCCGTGTTGCACGAAAGCTTTTTTGCGCGAAATATCCCAACAAAACGCCTGCAATGGGCACCATCACCATTCCCGCGCTTTTACCGAAGAAGGACGCTGTGGAATAGTAGGAAACGCTTTCCGCACCCAAAATGGGGTAAAGAATCATTCGGTCGGCATACATCAAAAGATTACTGACCAGATTCACGAATGCCAACTGTAGATACATCGCCGTTGTAGAACGCAACAGCGGTGTGCGTGAAAAGCCCTCCTTGTAAAAGGCGGTGGTGATCACCGTATACACAAGACCTGCCAGCTCGCCGAAAAGGAAGATCACGGGCCACAGCGTTGCGCTTGCAAAGAAGAAGCACGACACCACATAAGCCGCACTTGCCACCACGTTTACGATCAGATTGCGAAGGAAATTCAAGTTAAGTCTGAAATAAGCCGTGGCATACTGATAGAAATTATTGATGACGATATAAGCACAAAGCAGACCGATCGTCACCGCGGAAAGCTCAAAGATAAATCCTAACGCAACGCAACCGGCAACACCAAGCACCGAGCCAAGCAGGCAGAGTAACAGGAAATCACCACTTTGCTCCTCCTCGTCATAGGCAGTTGCCCTGATCAGGCGGACGTTGTTCAGCGTTCCGCCCACCAGCGCTGTAAAGACATTTACAAGTCCCACAACGGTCAGCATCGTGCCATAATCCGTATCCGTCAAATGCGCCGCCAGTAGCGGGAACACGACAATCTGTCGGGCAAAGGTATAGATCATGGAGGCAATGACGCTCAGTGCGTAATCCTTGACCATGCGAAACAGATTTGATCTATTTATTGATATTTTTGGCATGATAAAACTTCCTTATTTGAAAGGGATTACTGCACTTCGCAATCCGTTTCTTTTTCCGCTTCGCTTCCGGCTTCTTTGTTGTTTTTCTTGTTTTCCTTGACAAAAATATACACAAGAACACCGATACAAGCGAAGGCAAAGCCATAAAGGGCAGCCGTGATCACCGTTCTTACAAGCGAGGGGGGAGCCGGCTCCTCCATCACGGCATTGACAAACTGCACCTCCTCATCCGTTACGGTAAGTTGTGAGCTTTTCTGCTCGATCTCGAAGGAAAAGAAAACATTTTGCAGCTTCTTTTGCAGAGCATTGATATAGCAGTCCTTCATTTCGTTTGCTTGCGCTTCGTTCATTTCATAAACATACACGCCAAACGAATCCTTGTCGAGAGAGGCAATGGAAACGACCTTGAGGTGCTTGGAAAGATCTTCCTCGCTCAGCTCGTACTTTTCCGCAACCTCCGTCAACACACCCTTGTCATTCAAGGCATCAGCCAGCTTGGCATTAAAAGACGCTTTTGCTGCGGAAAGCAACTCTTCCTTGCTATAATTGGCAGGAGCGAGCGCTTGCACGTAATCGCTTAAAAGGTTAAGAGCTGCCTCGTCCAGCTGATAAGAAAACTCGGTTGCCAGCATCACTTTTTTGTTTTCCGACTGCACGATCGCCATGCTTTGCTGATAGTCGGCAACAGCCTTTTTGTAGGAAACCTTGGAAAGGCCCACAGCGGCTACGATGATTACGCCCATTGCCAGAAGAATGACATACCATTTTTTCAAAAGGGCTTTTACCAAATAAAGCACATTATATTCCACAGGAAAGATCCTCCTCGTTCTTGTCAAAATAAATGGAAAGTAACGCAATGACAACGATCATACCGGACGACAAGAGCGTCGTAAGCAAAGAGATGTCGTTCAGATTGATGATAAAGGTGGCAAACAGTGCCGACAGCACGCAAAACGTCTTTTTATTATTATAAGAATCGATCACGCGCAAAAGCAGCGCAAACAGCACCGCCATCAGCAGCATACCGAAAAAGCCAAGATTGGCATACGACTCTCCAAGATATCCCGTGTTATAATTTGCCTCCAAAAAGGTTCCGCCGTTATAGGCATATACCACCTGCCCGTCAGAGCCACCGTATATGCCGGAAAGGCCGAACATTTTGCCGATCACACCGTCGCTATAATACATCTTGGGATACTGACTAAAGCATTCGTACATCGCATATTTGTTGTCAGCGGGGTGGAACAAAGAACGCACGGAAATGTAAAAGCACGCCTTTGTACCCAGCGCATCGCTTCCTGCCGCAGAAAGATTATAGATCGGAATCAGGACAAGGAATAACGAACCAAGCCCCAAATAAATCAGCTTGATCAGATGACCGAATTTGGCACAGAAATAAACGGCAAGCAGGGGCACCAAAATAAACAGCAGATACTTGTTTCCGCTTTCCATATAAAGCAGCAGCTGCACAAGCACCATCGCAGCCGCGCCAACGTAGCGCTTTTTGTGCAAAAGCAGCACGATGGCAAAGGGCACGATCGCCTTTCCCATCCAGAAGAACAGATAGGTAAAGCCGATGGGATAGGTTGCATTTTCGCGCATCTCGTAAATATAGTTGAAGTCAAACACCTTGATACCGGCAAAGCCGTTATACACAATGGGAATGATCAGCGTGACAACGATCAGCGCGCCGATGGCCACTGTGGTGTAGTTCTTCATACCACTCAGATACACTGCCTTTTGCTTCCCTGCTGCACGGCGTACGATCACGCTTTCCAAAAGCGCACAAACAAACACCATCAAAATATATTTACTGCTGGCATCGCTTAAAGCATAGAAGGAAAGCAGCGGTGCAACGGTATAGACGTGCTGTATGTGTAAAAGCACTGCAGCACACGAGCTTTCATTTTTCGGCAAAGCAATAAACAGGCACATATACAGCACAAACGAAAGCGCATACTTGATGATATTGGGGTCGTATACAAGCCCCGCATAGCTAAAAGCAGGGCTTGCCACGAACACGTACAGCATATCAAGCAAAAACTTGTATGCAATACCCGCACCGTACAGGATTGCGATGTGATGCTTTTTGAAAAATGCTTGTGTCTTCTTCGCACCTTGGACGATTTTATCTGCGTACTCGTCCTTCCGGCGCATTATGTTGTTTAGCATTTATAAAAGGTCCTTTCCAATTTTTATAGAGGACGTATCAAAGCATTAAAGAGTGTAGACACCGGGCAGATCACAAACCTTTCTGGTGTCCAGAACGATCTTCCCCTTCAGCTTATCCATATTTTGCTTGATCTGGTTGTGACCGACCATCACAACCACCAGATCCACGTCTGCAAGGAACGCATCGAAATCGTGATACTGGTGCTTAACCAGATCCTGTGCGATCAGCGGATCGTACACCTTAAGCGGCTCAGCCAGATGGCGCTCCTGGCTTTCCAGCAGCTGGAGCGTGGGAGATTCGCGGCAGTCGTCTACGTTTTCCTTGTAGGTAAGGCCGTACAGACCGACGCGGGAAATATCGGTAAGATTATTTTCCTTCATAATATCATGGATACGCTGCAGCACGAAATCGGGCATACCGTCGTTGATCTGCATCGCATCGTTGGTCAGCTTGGTCAAGCTGGGATAGTCACCCACAAGGAACCAGGGGTCCACACTGATGCAGTGACCGCCCACACCGGGGCCGGGCTGCAGAATATTTACTCTGGGGTGCATATTGCAGATACGAATGATCTCGTATACGTTCATATTATCGTGGCGGCAGATCTTTGCCAGCTCGTTGGCAAAGGCGATATTTACGGCGCGGAAGGTGTTCTCCACAACCTTGGTCATCTCTGCCGTGCGGATATCGGTCACTACGATATCTCCCTTGCAGAAGGAGGCGTACAACGCCTTGATCTTGTTACCGATCTCCTCGGTGTCGGCACCGATGGTGCGGTTGTTGTGCAACAGCTCGTACACCATATTACCGGGAATAATGCGCTCGGGCGCGTGCACAAGGTGCAGATCCTTGCCGATCACAAAGCCGTTCTCCTCGATCACGGGGCGAACGTACTTATCGATCGTGCCGGGGGAAACGGTGGACTCCACCACCACAGTGGCACCCTTGGGGCACACACGCATGACCTCCTTGACAGCGGCGATCACGTAGCACGCGTCTACCTTCTTGGAAAAGCTGTCATAAGGGGTGGGAACGGATACAATATAGGTATCCGTGTTCTGATACTCCGTCGTGAACTTGATGCCGCCTGCCAGTGCGTCTGCAAACAGCTCGTCAAGACCGTCCTCCTTAAAGGTGGTCTTGCCTGCGTTCAGGGTTGCAACAAGCTCCTTATTATAGTCGGTACCCACGACCTCTACGCCGTGAGAGGCAAGCATCAGTGCCGTGGGAAGGCCGATATAGCCAAGGCCAATTACGTTTACCATGATAAATCTCCTTTAATTTTTATACTTTTCAACCGTATCGTTCAAAACCTGCATATATTCCATCGCCTTGCTTTCATAATCGTAATTTTCCTTAATGAAAGCAAGAGAGTTTTCGGACACGGCCTTATATTCTTCGTTAGAAAGCGCCAGAATCTCCTCCAGCTTGGCGTGAAGCGCCTTGCCGTCACCAGCCTCGTACACCCAGCCGTTTTGGTGGCTGCAGCGATCGACGTTGATGTTATTATTCTCAAAAAGAACGGGCAGAGCGCATGCTTGTACATCATAGAAGCTCAAGCTGCATTGTCTTGGGAACACTGCAAGATCCGCAACCTGGAAAAACTTGGCCAGATCACGATACTTTTGCGTAGGCATACGCAAAACACGGTAGGGGCTTTGCGCAAAGCGCGCCTCCACCTCGGCACCGTACTCGCCCGACGTGTTACCAACAACCAGATACACGACCTCACGCGCGGTATTCAGCTTCTGGCAGGTCAGATCCGCCAAAAGCTTGCCGCCCTTGGCCTCATCCAGCTTACCTGCGTACACCACCACAAAGGCGTCCTCGGAAATACCGTGCTCGGCACGGAACGCCTTGCGCTGTGCTTCATTGGGGCAAAACAGCATCGTATCCGAGCCGTAGGAGATCCAAGGAGCCTGCGAAAGCGGAATGCCAAGACAGTTTTGCACATACGGATCGTCCTGCGTACGGATCACGGTCAGCCCTGCCTTCTTGACAGTGGGCGTAATGCGCATTTTATAGTAGAAACGGAAGAGCTTGCGCAAGGGGTTTTCCGATGCCATTTCCAGCATGTGGCTATCCAACACGATGGGACAGCCGAACTTTTTGCGCTTGCGCGTTGCCCACATACCGCTGACTGTATCGTTACCGTGCACGAACAGAATATCGGGCTCGCACGCCTTCACGGTCTGCATCAGCTGCTTGCCGTAGAAAATGGCGCGGCCGCTGAGGAATTTGCGCAAAGGCAAACGAATGATCTTCACGCCGAACTCCTGCTCGTACGCGCGATCGCGCTCCTCAATACCGTCACGGCCGAAGAAGGCGGTCAGATAGTCGGGGATCTTCTCCATTTCCGCAGTGATAACGGTGACCTCGTGACCGAACTTGACCAGGTACTTCGCCAGAATATTCAGCTGATAGCCTGCGTCCGGGTGAAAAAAGTCTTCTATGTGTACGATCTTCATATTATCCTCTTTAATTACTCTCTGTTTCCGTACATCTTCTCGTAGTAGTTCTGGTACTCACCGGAGATGATGGTTTCCCACCATTCCTTGTTATCCAGATACCACGCGATGGTCTTGTCGATGCCGTCGGCAAACTTGGTTTCGGGCAGCCAGCCAAGCTCAGAGTGGATCTTGGTGGGATCGATCGCATAGCGCATATCGTGACCCTTACGGTCTGCCACGTAGGTGATCAGCGACTCGGGCTTGCCCAGCTTTTTGCAGATCAGCTTCACGATGTCGATATTTGCCATTTCGTTATGACCGCCGACGTTATAGACCTCGCCCACGCGGCCGTTATGAATGATCAGATCGATCGCCTTGCAGTGATCCTCAACGTACAGCCAGTCGCGGATGTTCTCGCCCTTACCGTATACGGGCAGGGGCTTGTCGTTCAGGGCGTTGGCGATCATCAGGGGGATCAGCTTTTCCGGGAAATGATAGGGACCGTAGTTGTTCGAGCAACGGCTGATGGTAACGGGCAGACCGAAGGTGCGGTGATATGCCAGCA
>JAZRFS010000027.1:0-2447 GCA_045643765.1 Eubacteriales bacterium | reverse complement strand
ACACGGTTGCGGCTTACCGCTGGGACGGCACGTTCGCGGGCTTCATCGATTTCGACATCGGCGAGCTTGAGCCGGAAAACATCTCCTCGCACGACGGCAAGCTGTTGCTTGGCGCGAGCGACGAGAACACGATGCACTGCTATGAACTTTCTTAAAGGAGAACTCCTATGAACAAACAAAAGATGCAAGAGGCGCGCACATGGATCCGCGCCGAGCTTGAAAAATGCACCGAATTCTGGCTGAAAAACGGCATGGACGTGCAAAACGGCGGCGTTTACACCTGTCTTGACCGCACTGGCAAGGTCTATTCCTCTGACAAATCCGTGTGGATGCAGGGCAGATGCGCGTGGACCTTTTCCTTCCTTTGCGCCCGCTACGGGGTAAAAAAGGAGTGGCTGGACGCGGCAAAATCCTGCCTTGATTTCCTTGAAAAATACTGTCTGAACAAGTCCGCGAGCGACCGTATGTACTTCACCGTGACCGCAGACGGCAAGCCGCTGCGCCAGCGCCGCTACTTCTATTCGGAAACCTTCTACTCGATGGCAAACGCGGAGTATTACGGCATCACGGGTGAGAAAGAGCACCTTGAACGCGCACGCCGCGCGTACGAAACCTACTGGAACCTCTGGCAGGGCAACGTGAAGGATCCCACGGGTCTTGGCCCCAAGGGTATTCCCGAAACGCGCACGGGGCGCGCGTTCGGTCTGCCGATGATCTACCTGAACATGACCTCCGTGCTCCTTCGCGTGGATCCCGAGCGCGCGGCGCTTTATACGGAGCGCGCAAAGCTTTGCGTCGAGGACATCTTCCGCTATCACGTGCACCCCGAGCTGAAATGCACGCTGGAGAACGTCGGCCCCGCGGGCGAGGCACGCCTTGACTTTACCGAAGGGCGCATCGTCAACCCCGGTCACGATATCGAGGGCGTGTGGTTCATGCTGGAGCACGCGAAGCGCACGGGCGACAAGGCGCTTGTGGAAAAATGCGAGCAGGTCTATAACTTCGCGATGGACGCGGGCTGGGACAAGGAGTACGGCGGTCTTTTGTACTTTGTGGACGCGCTGGGGCTCCCGCCCGAGGCGTACGAGCACGATATGAAGCTGTGGTGGCCGCACAACGAGATCCTGATCTCCTCCCTGATGCTTTTCCGCGACACGGGCAAGGAGCAGTATCTGGAGGATTTTTATCGCACGCTTGACTGGTGCAAGACCTATTTCGCAGACCCCGAAAACGGCGAGTGGTACGGATACCTGCGCCGCGACGGCAAGCCGACCGAGCCCTCGACCAAGGGCTCCACGTTCAAGGGCCCGTTCCATCTGCCCCGCGCCCTTGCGATGGTGGATGGTATGATGGGCGAGATTTTGGGGGAATAAGATGGAAAACGGTATCAAAAAATCAAACGTATGGGCACTGTTGCCCATTGGCGTATTCATTGTATTATATCTGGGGCTCGGCATCCTTTTCGAGTACGTGATGAAGATCCCTATGGGCTTTTACAAGGTGCCCGTCGTGGTGGTCTTCCTTGTCGCCATTCTCGTTGCCGTCCTGCAAAACAGGTCGCTGAAATTAGAGGAAAAATTTGCCTTGATGGGGCGCGGCGTGGGTGACAAGGATATCCTTATCATGCTGCTGATCTTCCTCTTGGCGGGTATTTTTGTGGGAACGGTTGGCAGAGAGAGCGCCCAAAGCGTGGCGTACTTTGTGCTTTCCATCATTCCGCCCCGCTTTGCCGTGTGCGTGCTCTTTCTTGTCAGCTGCTTTGTTTCCACGGCGATGGGCACCTCGGTTGGCACCATCACCCTCATCACCCCGATCGCAGTGGCGATCTCTATGACGTCCGGCTTTTCCCTTCCCCTTTGTGTCGGCACGGTGATGGGCGGCGCCATGTTCGGCGACAACCTTTCCTTCGTATCCGATACCACCATCGCCGCCAGCAACGGGCAGGGGTGCGCGATGCGGGATAAGTTCCGCACCAACTTTATCATCGTCCTGCCCGCCGCGATCCTCACGCTTTTGCTGATCCTGATCCTGTCTTTTCAAACGGATATTCGCCCCATCGAAACCCAATCCTACAATCTTGTACAGATCATCCCCTACGTGCTGGTGCTGATCGGCGGCATCGTGGGCGTGAGCGTATTTCTCACGCTGCTTGGCGGCATCCTTTCCGGCTGCATCATCATGCTTGCCACGGGTGCGGTCAATTTCCCCGTACTGCTGGAGAATATGGGCAGCGGTGTCGCGGGCATGTTTGAAACCTCGATGGTCGCGGTGCTGGTGGCGGCACTGTGCGCGCTGATCCGCGAGGCAGGCGGCTTTGAAGCACTGCTTTCGGGTATCCGTCGCGTGTTCCGCGGCAAAAAGGCGGGGCAGCTTGGCGTGGGACTTCTGGTGGGACTGATGGATAATGCCACCGCCAACAACACCGTTGCCATCGTGATGGCAAACCC
>JAZRFS010000026.1:0-2814 GCA_045643765.1 Eubacteriales bacterium | reverse complement strand
CGCTTGCCTCTCTTGTGGACCTGCACAGCTTTGCCGAGTATTGCGCGCTCAACCTCTACACGTCCAATCACGACTGGCCGCACAATAACGTCAAGCTCTGGCGTTATACGGGCGCACCCGTCGAGGGCGTGGAGATCACCGACGGCAAGTGGCGTTTTATGACGCGGGACCAGGATCTGGGCATGGGCAGATACGATTCCGCGCACCTCAATCCCGAGCTGGATACCACCCCCGAGGTGGATAGCTTCTACCGCATGCTGGGTAACTTTGTGGATTACAGCGATCTGTATTCCTACAAGGGCGAGGAGCGTATGTACCCCGACTCGCTGGGACTGCAGTGCATGCTGGCGTACTGCCTTGGAAACGATGCCTTCCGCGCGGATTTTGAAGAGATCTGCCGCCGCATGGCGTCCGAAGAGTCGCAGGCGATTTTGCTTGATGAGCTGCTGCAAGGCGCAAATGCTATCAAGCCCGAAATGACCAATCACATTGACCGCTGGGAGCACGCCATCGGCAACGGATATACCCTCAAGGCATGGCAAAAGGAGTATTCCGCTATCAAAAAATATGTAAACAACCGCCCCGCATACTTTATAGAGCAATTGGAAAGAGCAATGGAAAGGACCAAATAGCGTGAAATCACACGCATCTGCCTGTTCGGTTTGATGTTCACGCTTAAATCTCACCGTGGAACAGAGCTCCACGGTGAGATTTCAAAACTATTTGAGCCGCCAATGGCGGCGTGGAGGAAAATATGACCTACGAACAATATTTAGACAAGGTATACGGCTGCTTCCTCGGTAAGACGGTCGCAGGCACCATGGGTGCGCCGTACGAGGGCATCAAGATGCCCTTGGAGCTGGAGTTTAAGCCCGAGATGATCAACACTATGCTACCCAACGACGATTTGGATCTGCAGGTCTTGTGGCTGGACGTGGTCAAGAAGTACGGCGAGGACTTTACCTCGTACGATCTGCAAAAGGTCTTTTGCGAGAACTGCGATTACTCGCCCGGCGAGTACGCCATCATGCGCAAAAACTACCAAAAGGGCATCTATCCCCCCGAAAGCGGACGCTTTTGCAACGATTTCTATATCGAGGGCATGGGCTGCCCGATACGCTCGGAGATCTGGGCGTGTCTGTTTCCCGCGCAACCGGGAAGGGCAGCAGACGTGTCTACCATGGACGGTTGCCTGGATCACAAGGGCGAGAGCGTATATGCAGAGAAATTCTTCGCAGCCCTTGAATCCGCTGCGTTCTATGAGAGCGATCTTGAAAGGCTGATCGAAATCGCGCTTGCTGAAATTCCCGCCAAGTGTAAGATCCGCACCCTGATCATGGACACGCTTGCGTGGTGTGAGAAGTACGACGACGTGAAAACGGTATTGAAGTATATTTTGCACAAGTACGGCCATCCCGACTGCACCAATCTGTTTCAGAATATCGGCATCACACTGACCGCATTGCTCAAGGGCAACATGGATCTGATCAAGACCTCGATGGACGCGCTCAACTGCGGCTTTGATACCGACTGCACCTGCGCAACGGCAGGCGCGGTGATCGGTGTGATCCGCGGTGCGAAATCGCTGATCGAGGAGTATGATCTTGGCGACGTCAAGTTCGTGCTGGGCGTGCGCTCACCCGACCACTCGGACAGCGTATATGATCTGTCGGTCGAGATTGCAGAGCTTGGTGCGTATCTTTCGCCTTTTGTGATGGAGGATGCACCCGAGAAGACGTTTGAATTTGCGCAACGCGATCCGCTGGTCTTTGATGTGTTCTATCCCGAGGGGCCGTCCATTTCGCTCGGACAAAGCAAAACGGTGACGTTGTCCATTCTCAACACCACCGAAAAAGAGATCAGCACCTCGCTTTGCGTTACAGGCTTTGGCACAACGACCTGTCACGGTATCGGCCTTTCGGATGGAAAACGCATAAATTTGCCGCTTACCTTCAGCGTTCCCGCCGACACGCGCGAGCTGTACGAGAAAAACCTCGTACACGTGCGCTATGCGCTGGACGGCAAGGAGTACGGCTATGACTTTGGGCTTTCGGGTGCTGCTTTATGGAAGGTGACGGGGCCTATCTGGAAGACCGACCCCGTATGCACCACCGAGGCACTTTTGGCAGTTCCCAACTACTGGCATCTGTTCGGCGGCGTGCAGCATGACGGTGACAGCACAGACGTGGTGCGCCGTTTCCACCTCAATTTCGCGCCTGATACCGATACCGCGTATCTGACCGAAGAAGAGTTGTTCCGCGCACCCGATCAAAACGGAAAGTACGTTGAAGAGGTCTTTGTACAAGAGCAGGATTCCTTTACCATGGATGATCTGTTTGGGTTCAAGGGACCCTGCACGGCATATCTGTCGCGCATCCTGCTTTGCCCCGAGGACATGGAGGTGTGTGTGCAGGTTGGTCACAGCGCACCGTTTGCGCTGTGGATCAACGGAGAGAAGATTGCCGAGCGCAAAACTTGTGACACCTGGACGGCGGAAAACGTGCACGTGCAGGGCGTCAAATTAAAGAAAGGCGAGAACCGCATTGTGCTGCGCCTGACCCGCGTCAATGCCGATGCCAAGTATAACCTCATCTTTTCCAAAGGCCCCACCTGCGCCACCCATTACGTGTGCATGGGTTCGGTCAATCCGAAGCAATTCTGATCAATCATATATGTAGGGGAGGATATTATCCTCCCGCCAGCATCAAAGACCGGTATCGACATCCAAACGGATGACCGATGCGCTCACTGGCGGGAGGATGATATCCTCCCCTACAAATTATTGGGATTGGTTATTCATATTCTGAAGTTATG
>JAZRFS010000025.1:0-6370 GCA_045643765.1 Eubacteriales bacterium | reverse complement strand
AAGGCGCTCGCAAAATGCGAGCCCTTTTCTATTTTCCTTACGCGCGGGTAACCTTGCCCGAGCGCAGGCAACGGGAGCAAACCGCCACGGTGGTGGGGGTCCCGTCAACGATAGCCTTTACCTTACGGATATTGGGCTTCCAGGAACGGTTGGTCTTGCGATGGGAGTGGGAAACGTTCTGACCGAACACAACGCCCTTTCCGCAAACACTGCACTTTGCCATATTGACACCTCCTCATGCACCCCGTGGGTGCTTTCGTTTATCTGTAGTTATTTTTTAACAGCAAGAAGTATTATATCATAAAAGAAGTTGAAATGCAAGACTTTTTTGAAAAAAAACTGAATTTTTGCAAATTCACGGGAAAAACTTGCCTTTAAACCGCTTTTTTGGCACACTTGTACGCGAAAATTCAGCTTTCCAACACGCCAACAAGGCGTCCGCCCTCAGCGCGCGTGGCGCGAACTGTGTGAATTTCGCCGTTCAGAGGCTTGGCGGAGGGAACGGCAACCTCAAAAAACTCGCGTGTATGTCCGATGGCAACGCCATTGGCAAAGGTTTCAAAGAGTACGGGGCGCACGGGCGTTTCCAGCGCGCGCGCAAGGCGCTTTGCCGTCAATTGCTCGCCAAGGGCAATGAGGCGCGCGGAGCGCTCCTTTTTGACACTCTTTTCAATCTGTCCCGCCATCGTGGCGGCGGGCGTTCCTTCGCGCTTGGAGTAGGCAAATACGTGCATCATCAAAAATTCGGCTTCTGCGGCGAAGCGCATCGTATCGGCAAAATCCTCCTCGCTCTCGCCGGGGAAGCCCACGATAAAGTCGGTCGTCAGCTCCACGTCCGGCATTGCGGCGCGCAATCTTCTGATGCCCGCCATTGCTTGCTCGGGGTTGTATCGGCGGCGCATCGCGGCAAGCACTTTGGCGCTGCCCGATTGCATGGAAAGGTGAAAATGCGGCACAACGGTGCGTAAAGCAGCGATCTTTTGTACGAATTCCTCGCGCATCACGGTGGGCTCCAGCGACCCCAGACGCATACGCTCCAGACCTTCGATTTTATCTACGGCTTCAAGCAGATCGGCAAGCGTCACGCCCTCAAGATCCCGCCCCCAGGAGGCGGTTTCAATGCCTGTGAGCACGACCTCGCGGCATCCGCCGCGCACAAGCCCCTCGACCTCGCTGACCACTTCTGCAAGCGGCTTGGAGCGCACCTTGCCGCGGGCGGCGGGGATGGCACAGTAGGAGCAGCGATTTTCGCATCCATCCTCGATTTTCACATAGGCACGCGTGCGGTCAAAGCGGGTGATGGTCATCGGCTCAAAGGGGGCGGTCTGCACATCGCCCACGGCAATTTCTGGGCGCGCCGCGCGCTCTTTCAGTAATCGCTCGGCAGCTTTTACCACGGCAAGCTTGTCCGTATTTCCGCACACGAAATCCACGCCCTTGATGGCGGCAACGCGGTCGGGATGCGATTGCGAGAAGCAACCCGTCACAAGAATAGGTGCGTCGGGATTTTTGGCGGCGGCACGACGAATGAGCTGTCCCGCCTTGCGGTCGGATTCTGCCGTTACGGTACAGGTGTTGATGACGTACACGTCACAGCGCTCGTCTGCATCCGCGACGGTGAAGCCTTTTTGCACAAAGACCTCGGCAATTGCCTCGCTTTCATATTGATTGACCTTGCAGCCAAGTGTGAAGAGCCCTACGCGGGGCGCGGTGCTTTCGCTCACGTTGCCACCTCCTTTTCATATTTTCTCTATTTTACCATTTTATGCGCGCACGGTCAACACTCCTACAGAAAAAATTGCATTTTTGCTTGAAAAAAAGGGACATATAGAGTATAATATTGATAGTATCACAAAGGAAAGGGGGCATCCAACGTGCGAGAATTGAAGATCGGTCGCAACGATGCGGGGCAGCGTTTGGATAAGTTTTTGTCCAAAGCCATCAAGGGCTTGCCGCAATCCCTGCTTTATAAATATATCCGCCTCAAAAAGATCAAGCTCAACGGCGCGCGCGCCCAGCAAAACACGATCCTTTGCGAGGGCGATACCGTTCAGCTTTACATTCGTGACGAGTTTTTTGATGTGCCCGAGCGGGACGACAACGCGCTGGCGCGCATTACGCCCAAGCTTTCCATCCTCTATGAGGATGAGAATATCATGCTGCTCAACAAGCGCCCCGGGGTGCTTGTGCACGAGGACACCGCGGGCGGGGAAAACACGCTGATTTTGCACGTCAAGGCGTACCTGTACGGTAAGGGGGAGTACGACCCCGATGCAGAGCAATCCTTCGCGCCCGCGCTTTGCAACCGCATTGACCGCAATACGGGCGGTATCGTGATCGCGGCAAAGAACGCCGAGGCATTGCGCGTGATGAATGAGAAGATCAAGCAAAACGAGATCAGTAAGTTCTACTATTGTGCGGCACGCGGCATTTTCAAGAGAAAAGCAGACGAGCTGCACGGGTATTTGCGTAAGGATAGCAGCAATAACCTGGTAACGGTGTCGGATAAGCCGATCCCGGGCGGTAAAAATATCATAACCCGTTATCGCGTGATGGCGGAGAAAAACGGCAATTCCTTGCTTGAGGTCGAGCTTGTCACGGGACGCACGCATCAGATCCGTGCGCATCTGGCACATATCGGGCATCCGCTTTTGGGTGACGGAAAATACGGGCAGAACCGTAACGAGCGCACCAAGGGCTATAAGCATCAGGCACTGTACGCCGTGCGTCTGCGCTTTGATTTTGCCAATAGCGAGGGCGCGCTTGGATACCTGCGCGGCAAGCAATTTGCGCTGGATCCCGGTGAGGTGTGGTTTATCAAGGATTTCAAATAACAAAACGAGAAAGCAGGGGGGAGAGCGTGACGGATAAAAAGTGGTTGTTTTTACTACCGTTAGGGGGGATATTGACTGCGCTTTGCCTGGTTCTCCCCGTTCTTGGCTTCTTGCAGTGGGTGACGATGGTGCCCGCACTTGTGTGGCTGCTTTCCGCCGCGGCGCGTGAGAAACGGTTGCGTTACCGCGCCTTTTACGGTGCAGGTGTGCTCTATTTTCTCCCGTTTTATCTCACGATCTTTCATTGGTTTTTCTATTTGTACCCGATGGAGTTTGCGGGCGTGACCAAAGGTGCGGCATTCGCACTTGTGATGACCTGCTGGCTGGGGCTTTCTCTTTTGCAAACCGTCTTCTCCGCGTTGGTTTTTCCGCTTTTTTCTTATTTGTCGCATACGTGCGTGCTGCGCCGCGTGCCGCTTTTGTTGCCTGTCTTATTTGCGGTGCAATATACGGTATCCGAGTGGGGACAGACCTTTACGTGGATGGGCGTGCCGTGGGCGCGTCTTGCGCTTGGGCAGATCAAGATGGGCTTTATGGTAAATAGCGCATCCTTGTTCGGCTCCTATTTTCTGACCTTTGCACTGGTGCTTTGCAACGCATTTGTTGCTTACCTGATCCTTTACCGTAAAAAGTGGCGCTTTTGTGCCATAAGTGCCGCAACGGTGTTGATTTTTGCCACGATCACGGGGGCAATTGGCTATGCCGCGGCAACGCCCGGAAAGGGCAAGCCGCTTGTTGTGGCAGCGGTGCAGGGGAATATTGGCTCCTCGCAAAAGTGGAGCGAAAAAAGTACGCAGAAAACGATGGACGTCTACGAAAAATATACCGCCGAGGCTGCAGCTGCCGGTGCCGAGGTCGTGGTCTTTCCCGAAACCTTTTTGCCCTATGCGCTCAGCGAGGATAATAGGGTGGGATTGTTTGTGCGCAATTTGGCGATCCGCTACGACGTAACGATCCTTTGCGGTGCGCTTCATTATGGTGAGGACGGGCGTTATAACGCCATGTTCGCCGTCTATCCTGACGGTAGCATTGACGAGGAGCTTTATTTCAAAAGAAATCTGGTACCCTTTGGAGAATACGTGCCCTGGCGCCCCTTTATTGAGGCGGTTCTTCCCATTTTGTCGGATATCAATATGCTCTCCAGCGATTTTGAAGCGGGAGTGGACAGCGCCCTTATTGAAACACCCTTTGGCAGGGTCGGTGGACTTATTTGCTTTGACTCGATCTACGAGCGCTTGACGTTGGATAGCGTGCGCGACGGTGCCGGGATCTTGGTATTGCCCACAAACGACTCCTGGTTTACCGATTCCGCCGCCGTGTATATGCATAGCGGGCAAGCCCGCTTGCGCGCTATCGAAAGCGGCAAATGGATCGTTCGTTCTGCCGATACCGGCATTTCCTCTGTGATCGATCCGCGCGGCAATTCGCACGAAGAGCTTCCGCCTTTGGTGGAGGGGATGTCGTTGGCGACAGCTTACGTAAACGATACACGCACGCTTTATTCTTATATCGGCAATACGCTGATCTATCTGATGATTGCGGCGCTGGTGGCGTTGCCCGTGAGCGAGATCTGGAGCTATTGGAAAAGGCGTTCCCGAGAGGAAGCGTGACAAAAAAAGAAAACCGCCGAAAGGCGGTTTTCTTTTTTGTTCTGCACGAATTCAGATGCAGGAGCCGCGATTGCGGCACGGTAGCTGTATTTCATACTGCAAGTGCTGAAATTGCGGCTAAAAAAACAGGGCCGCCTGTTAGCGACCCTGTTTTTGTTCTGCACTGAATTAGTCGGTGACGTAGGGAAGCAGAGCAACCTGACGTGCACGCTTGATGGCAGTGTTCAGCTCGCGCTGATGCTTTGCGCATGCGCCGGAGATACGGCGGGGCAGGATCTTGCCGCGCTCGCTGATGAACTTGCGAAGCTTTGCAGTGTCCTTGTAGTCGATGAACTCAACCTTATCCTCGCAGAAGATGCAAACCTTTTTTCTCTTGCGGTTCATGGGGCGAGCAGGGCGAACTGCTGCATTTTCAACTCTATTATCCATTGTTACGAAATCCTCCTGTTAGATTTTGTGACGCTTGCCTCAGAAGGGCAGGTCGTCCTCGGCTTTCATATCCTCAAAGTTAGAGGGAGCAGCCGTGGGGGTAGCGAAGGACGCATTGGTGTATGCGTCGGGCATATTGTAGCCTGCGGGTGCGCCGGCCTCGTTGCGGCTGTCAACGAACATTGCTTCGTCAACGACCACCTCGGTAGCATAGCGGCGGTTGCCCTGCGGGTCCTGCCAGCTTCTGGACTGGAGAGAACCGGTTACACAAAGTGCCGAGCCTTTCTTGAAATACTTGGAAATGAAGTCCGCGGTCTGACGCCAAGCCACAACGGTGATGAAATCAGCCTGCTGTGCCTGCTGCTGATCAGCGGAACGCGATTGGAATCTGCGATTGACGGCAAGCGTAAATGTGGTAACGTTAATGCCGCTTTGGGTTTGCTTGAGTTCGGGATCTGCGGTAAGACGGCCGCAAAGAACGACCTTGTTCAAATTCAAACTGGACATACCAAACGCTCCTTTTCAATTTCCTTTTGGATTATGCCTCGGTTGCGGGAGCCTCAGCAGCTTCCTCAACAGCGGGTGCATCCTCGGCGGGGGCAGCGACTGCCTTTGCGACTGCCTCGTACTCCAGACGGATCACGAGAGAACGCATCACGTTTTCGTCGATGTTGAAGCGACGCTCCAGCTCAGCGGGGTACTCGGGCGCGGACTTGAAGGTAACGACAGTGTAGTAACCCTCAAGCTTGTCGTTGATGGGGTATGCAAGACGGCGCTTGCCCCAATCTGCGACCTCAACGATCTCGCCGTTTCTGGCAATTCTGTCAGTGAACTTCTTCACAACAGCCTTGGCAGCCTCTTCGCCTGCTTCTACGTCAACGACGAACAGAGCTTCGTAAGAATTGATGACCTTTTCCATAATTTAACACCTCCCTATGGACTTAAGACCGCACACATGCAAAAAATTTATGTGCGGTAAGGAGACGAGCGGAGCTGGGTTTGCAGACAGCCGCACTCGTATCACCCGAACATTTTACCACGGCGGGGGAAAAAAGTCAATAGTTTTTTCGCTTTTTGCTAAATTTTGTGCCATTTTTCTGCTTTTAGGGTTGGATTTCACCCCGCTTTGGGGCATATATATAAAAAAATATGAAAAAAGCAAAAAAACACTTGACAAACACGTAAGGGTGTGGTATACTCTGTAAAGGATTTTGCTTTACAGCGAGGCGGTGAGGAAAATGTTTGAAAAAAATCTGGCAATTTCCGATCTGTTAGACACGTATTCCGCAGTGCTTTCGGACCGCCATCGCGAGATGCTGGATTGCTATTACAATCAGGATCTTTCGCTTGCCGAAATCGCCGAGCTTGTCGGGATCTCCCGCCAGGGTGTGCGCGACGGCCCCAAGAAGGCGGAGGAGGAGCTGTTCTTCCTGGAAGTACGCCTGCATCTGTTGCAAAGAGTAAATTCCGTGCGTGAGACGGCCGAGGGCTTGCTTG
>JAZRFS010000024.1:0-2240 GCA_045643765.1 Eubacteriales bacterium | reverse complement strand
CACGTTGGATAGCATTGAAAAGGAGGGCTGATCGTGCTGACTTACGAGTTAGAGCAAGCCCTTGCCGACGAGGGCTTTGAGCTTGTCTGCGGCGTGGATGAGGCAGGGCGCGGACCCTTGTGCGGTCCCGTTGCCGCCGCCGCCGTCATTCTTCCCCGCGGTCTTGTGATCGAGGGGCTGAACGACTCCAAAAAGCTTTCCGAAAAGAAGCGCGAAGCGCTTTATGATGAAATTTGTAAGAATGCGATTGCGTATTCCGTAGTGCTTGGTAGCGTGGAGGAGATCAACGAAACAGATATTCTTTCCACCACTTTGCACGCGATGCGCCAAGCGATTGAAAATCTGGAGCCCAAGCCGCAATATGCCCTGATCGATGGCAATATCACGCGCGGATTTGAGCTTCCCTGCCGTGCCGTGGTGCACGGAGATGCCACTTCCCCCTCGATTGCAGCCGCATCCATTCTGGCGAAGGTCACGCGTGACCGTATCTGTATGGAGCTGGATGAAAAATACCCGCAGTATGGCATTGGCAAGCATAAGGGCTATGGTACAAAGGTACATATGGACGCGCTGCGCGAGTACGGTCCGTGCGAGATCTATCGTACCAAATTCATCCGTTTTCTTGAAAAATGAAGTTGTTTTCTAAGCAGGATATCGGAAAATACGGCGAAAAGATCGCCGCGCGCTACTTAAAGAAAAACGGCTACCGTGTGATCGGTAAAAACCTGCATTTTGGCAAAAACGAGCTGGATCTTGTCGCAAAAAACAAGCAGTTTCTCGCCTTTGTGGAGGTGAAAACGCGCAGCTATGAGCATACACAGGATGCCGAGCAAAATCGTCCTGCGCTTGCGGTGGATCAAGAGAAAAGATTACGCACTGTGCAGGCATCGAAAGCGTATTTGCGCGCAAATCCCACACGCCTTTGCCCAAGGCTTGACGTGATCGAGGTATATTTAGACCGACAAAATCGCAACAAGCCCTTTAAAATCAATCACATTGAAGCTGCCTTTACCGCAAGCGGTAAACTACACTGAATTTAGTTAAAAATTCCTCACGGAAGAAGTATAAAGGAGTACATTATGAAGTTCCAAAGCACCCGCGACGAAAGCGCCGCAAAATTCTCCGCCGCACAGGTCATCAAGCAAGGTCTTGCCGCCGATGGCGGTCTGTTCGTGCCCGAGGAGATCCCCACGCTTACCGCTGACGAGATCAGCGCCCTTTGCAAGGTGGATTACCCCACCCGCGCCGCAAAGATCCTTGGTAAATTTCTGACCGACTACACCGAGGAAGAGCTGCTCACCGATTGCCGTGCCGCTTACGCCCCCACCTCTTTTGTTGGCGGTGCTGCGCCTCTGGTTTCTCTGGATGATACCGTCTATTCTATGGAGCTCTGGCACGGTCCTACCGCTGCCTTCAAGGATATGGCATTGCAGATCATGCCCCGTCTTCTTTCCCGCGCACTGGTCAAGACCGGTGAGGAGCGCACCGCGCTGATCCTGGTTGCTACCTCCGGTGACACCGGCAAGGCGGCGCTTGAGGGCTATAAGGATATCGAGCGCATCAAGATCGCCGTATTTTACCCCGAAAACGGTGTCAGCCGCGTGCAAAAGCTGCAGATGCAGACCCAGACCGGTGACAATGTGTACGTATGCGCCATCAATGGCAACTTTGACGATGCACAGACCGGCGTGAAAAAGATTTTCTCCGACAAGGAAGCTGCCGAATACCTCAACGAGAAGGGCGTATTCCTTTCCTCTGCCAACTCGATCAACTGGGGCAGACTTGCTCCGCAGATCGTGTACTACGTTTCCGCTTACTGCGATCTTCTGAATGCAGGCCGCATCCAAATGGGCGATAAGATGAACGTGACCGTGCCCACGGGCAACTTCGGTAACATTTTCGCTGCTTATCTTGCCAAGCTGATGGGTCTGCCGATCGACCAGCTCATCTGCGCTTCCAACAAGAACAACATCCTCACCGATTTCCTGGCAACCGGTACCTACGACCGTAACCGCGCCTTCCATCTGACGATGTCCCCCTCAATGGATATCCTGATCTCCAGCAACCTGGAGAGACTGATCTTCAAGGTCTGCGCCTTTTCTCCGGAGCAGAACCGGCAGTATATGAAGGATCTGATCGAGAAGGGCGTATATACCCTGACCCTGAACCAGATCGCGCAGCTGGATGATTTTGTTCCCGGTTATGCCGATGAACAGGAAGACGCACAGGAGATCCGCCGG
>JAZRFS010000023.1:0-3022 GCA_045643765.1 Eubacteriales bacterium | reverse complement strand
GCCGCGCCGTGCGCTATTTGGTGCTTGGCGAGGCGTAAATCCCCCATAAGCGACAAAATCCCGCCGAAACGGCGGGATTTTTCTTTTCTCACATATGGGAAATACGGCGCAAAACGGAAAATTTCAGATTTCACCACGCTTTGCCCTTCTTTTGTTTTTCCAGCTTTTGTTTATCATTTTCCAATTTTTAATTTTGACATTTTTGTTATTTTCCAGACATTTCTCGACTTTTCTGTATTTCTTGTGTTTTCACCCCAAAACAGCAAAACAAAAAAGTGCTTGGCGCGACGGACGCCAAGCACTTTTTATTGGGGTTAAGCAAGGTCAAAAAGCTTGATCGCTACGCACGCGTTGGCGGGAAGCGCCAGCTTGCCGTCAACGAGCTGCTCACCCGTAAGGGTGTAGCGGTTCTCCTCGTCAATACGCAGGATCTCCACGTCGCTTGCGCGGAAGCCGAGCAAGGAAAGATCCAGCTCAATATCCTCCTCGTTGACGTTGGAGATCACAAGCTCCGCCCGTCTGCCCTTCACGCCTGCCTGCACGAAGGTGTAGGCATCGTCGCTTGCCGTTTTCACGGCGTTACCGAGGCGATAGAGCGCATCAAACATCATAAAGGTGTAATAGGTGCGGTAGGGGTATCCCGTATCGGGGTTGAACAAGGCGCCATACGAGCCATATCCGATCTTGGCATCGTAAATGCACATAATATCCGTAGAGGTATTCTGCATCATCAGCATAAAGCCCAGCGTCTTGGCGGCGCCACGGGAAGCATCGCGGTGGGACACGTCCGTCCAAAGGTTCCACTCATTCAGATGGTGCTCGGTGCTTGTGTAACCGTAATGATCCAGCACGCGGCGAATGTAATTGGCATGCTCGGCGATGATGAGAAAATCATCCTTGGTGGAAACATGGCAGTTATCGTACACGTGCCAGGAGAAAAAGTCGATGGGAGCACCCGTCTTTTTCTGATAACGCAGGAAGCCGTGCAGGAAGGTGATCACAAAATCGTAGATGTAGGTATCCTCGTGGTCAAGACCGTTGAGCTCCTTGTCCTGCGCGAACTCGTAAAGTCCGCAATGACCGTAGCCACCCACCTTGATGCTGTCGCCAAAGCAAGCCTTCAGGTGCTTGGCGGTCACGGAGTACAGCTCGAAATACTGCTCGGGTGTGCCGTGCCACATCATCGCGGTCTTTTCCTTATAGCAATCGTCCGGCTCGTTCCAGATCTCCCAGTATTTGATCCCGAATTGGAAGCCGTCTGCCCATCCCTCGTTATAGTGACGGACGACGTGCTCGCAAATGCGCGCCCACTTGGCGAAATCCTTGGGCGGAAAGATGCGGTGTGCCTTGATCAGATGGTAATTCTCGATCGTCACACCAAGACGGAAGTAGGGCTCGCAATTCTCCTTCACAAGCCCCTCGATGATTTTATCGGTAAACGCAAAATCGTAGGATGCGGGATCATTTTCGTCCGCATCGAAATCGGGAAACAGATTGGGAATATCGACGTAAAGCCCACAACCCATCGCGCCCCCTACGTCGTGCAAGCGAGAATACGGAATGCCCGCACGCGAGAGATAATAAAATTTGGAGTTGCTCAACCCCGTGATGGGCGGCTGTCCCACGCCGTGCATCGGCTTGAAGTTGCCAACAATATCAGAAAAATCAGCGGTGATATTCACCTGCTTGATCTGTTTCTTTGCCATTTTGAGATCTCCTTTGGCGAGAATAGCGTTACTATTTGATTATACCATAAAAAGCGGTGATTGTGGAGCTTTTTCCCTCATTTTATATTCATTTTTTATCAAAAAGAGCGCGAAAGCATGCTTTCGCGCTCTTTTTTGTTATTTTTGGTCGCCGGTCATCTTTTCCTGCTTGACCTTGTGGTCAATGACGTGACGGGAGGCAAGCTCGCGGTGGATATCCTCCAGCGAAATGCCCATTTGCAGCATCAGCACCATCACGTGGTAGGCAAGATCCGCGATCTCGTAGACGGTTTCCTTCTTATCGTCTGCCTTGCCTGCGATGATAACCTCGGTGCACTCCTCGCCCACCTTCTTGAGGATCTTGTCAATGCCCTTTTCGAAAAGATAGGTGGTGTAAGAGCCCTCCTTCTTTTCCTTCTTGCGGCCTTCCAGCATCTTCATCAGGATCTCCAGCGAGAACTCGGCTCTCTCCTCGCTCTGATAAACGGGGGTTTCAAAGCAGGAGGTCGTGCCAAGGTGGCAAGCGGGGCCGTCCGGCTCTACCATGATCTGCAGCGCGTCCTTGTCGCAGTCCGCGGTAATAGACACCACGTGCTGATAGTTGCCGCTGGTCTCGCCCTTGAGCCAAAGCTCCTGACGGGAGCGGCTCCAGAAGCAGGTAAGACCCTTTTCCAGCGTGATCTGCAGGCTCTCGCGGTTCATATAGGCGAGGGTCAGCACTCTCTTGGTCACGGCGTCCACCACGATGGCAGGGATCAGGCCTTTTTCGTCAAATTTCAGTTCATCAATGTTCAGCATATTCTTTTCCTCACAGTCTGACGGGAATGTTTTCTTGTTTCAGCACCGCCTTGAGATCGGGGATCGCGACCTCGCGGAAGTGGAAGATCGAGGCGGCAAGCCCCGCGTCGATGGTAGGGATCTCGCGGAACAGATCCACGAAATGCCCGATGTTGCCGGCACCGCCCGAGGCGATGACGGGAACGGATACCGCGTCGCACACCTTGGCGAGCAGCTCCAGATCAAATCCGTTTTTCACGCCGTCCGTGTCAATGGAGTTCACCACGACCTCACCGGCGCCCTCGTTTACACAGTGGCGGATCCAGTCGATGGCCTCCATGCCCGTATTCTCGCGCCCGCCCTTGGCGAACACGCGGAACACACCGTCCACGCGCTTGACGTCCGCGGAAAGCACCACGCACTGGTCGCCGTAGCGCTTGGCGGCCTCGCCGATCAGCGCAGGGTTGCGGATCGCGCCCGAGTTGACGCTGACCTTATCCGCACCGCATTTGAGCACGCGGTCAAAGTCCTCTACGGTA
>JAZRFS010000022.1:0-6330 GCA_045643765.1 Eubacteriales bacterium | reverse complement strand
TACGATGGATCTGGAGCAGGACATCAGCAACTATCACGTTGTCATCGTTGAGGACATCATCGACACGGGCAGAACGCTGTTTGACATCGTAAAGCTGCTGCGCGCGCGCAATCCCGTTTCCCTGCACGTCGTCACGCTTTTGGATAAGCCCTCGCGCAGACTCGTGGAGTTTGAGCCGGACGTATCGCTCTTTACGATCCCCGACCACTTCGTGATCGGCTATGGTCTTGATTGCGGCGAATACTTCCGCAATCTGCCCTACATCGCAGAATATGCCGAAGAATAAATAAAGAAAAAAGCCCCCAAACGGGGGCTTTTTTCTTTATTTTTCAAGATAATCAAAAATTTCCTCGGGGGTGTCCAGCAGCACGAAATCCAAAAGTGCCTCATCGCTGATAAAGCCCTTTTCCACGCCCTCTCGGATCACGGCAAGGGTGCTGTTCCAGAAGCCGTCGATGTTATAAAGCACGATCGGCTTTTCGTGTCTGTGAAGCACACGCAGCGTAAGGATCTGATAAAACTCATCAAACGTGCCGACGCCGCCGGGGACAATCACAAAGGCTTCCGCCTTATCCTCCATCAGCGTCTTGCGCTCCGCCATGGTTTCCGTCGCGATCAGCTCGGTGCAAAGCTCACTGATCGGCTCTAATTTGTGCATAAAGTGAGGGGTGATACCGATGATCTTGCCGCCGCCCTTGTGCATACCGCGCGCCGCGGCACCCATCAAGCCCGTGGAGCCTGCGCCGAACACCATCGTGTGTCCGCGCTTTGCCATCTCCGTGCCGAACACCTCAACGGCGGTTACGTATTTTTCGTCAATGCGGTCGCTTGCCGCACCGTAAAGCGTAATTCTCATAATCTCCTCCTTTGGAAATCACTTACCCCGTGCCATGCGCGCTTGTTTGTCTGCATCCCAGCGTGCCTGGTTTTCCTGCACGCGTGCGATCTCGGCATCGCGATCCTTGGTCCACATATAGCTGAAGTGCAGCTCGGTTCCGTGGGCGATGCGTCGCAGATTATGAATATGCTTGCAAAGGATCACAACCGTCAGCACGCAAAGCACGCCAATGGCAGCCCATCCGCCCGCCGTACGGCGTAGCCATCCGATGTGAAGATCGCCAAGTACACCGTAGAGCACGGGAATGATGATGCTTGCCGTGATCGGCACCACGCAGATATAATCCACAAGCACCACAATCACGATCTCGGCGGCAAGCATAATGAGAAGCAAGCGCCAGTCAATGGCAAGCAGGATACCGCCAAGGCAGGCAAGACCCTTGCCGCCCTTGAACCTCATAAAGATCGGGAAAATATGACCGATGGCACAGGACACGCCCGCGACCTCCGCGATCATAGAAACGTCGCGGAATACAAGCGGTGCCACCCACATCACAGCCGCCGCCTTCAGAATGTCAAACAGTGCACTGAACACGGCAACCGATTTGCCCATCAGGATGAGCGCGTTGGACGCGCCCGCATTGCCGGAGCCCTTTTTTCGGATATCCATGCCCTGTATTTTGCCGATGATATAGGCGGGGTTAATGCACCCGATCAGATACGCACTGAGTGCGCACAAGATGATTTTGAACGCCATGTTTTTCTCCATTTTCCTTTGATCGCATTTTGCCCGACAGCACTTCAGGCAATTTAATATACGTTTTATTATACCATAATTCACGAAATTATGCAATCAGTCATATTAGCGTAACTGCATATTTTTTCAACAGCGCAACAGGGCGCCAGGAAAGCTTTGCCGCGCGCAGATTGGGAAGCCCCATATCCTCCTCTCGGTTGACCGTGGTGATCTCGGGATATTTTGCCAGCATCGCCCGCACAAACTCGCGGTTGATGAGCGGAAACGCCCCTTCAAACTCAGGCGTCGCCTTTTCAAAGTGTACGCAAAGGCACTCAGGCGTGACACGGCTGCCCATGGTAAATGCTGCGGGAACGCCGTCGACATACAGTACAATGCCCTCCAGCGCAAGCGCCTTCCACGCGGCAAAGCCACGCTCAATGGCGCGCTCCTCCTCGGACAGCTCCCCTACCTTGCCCTCCTGCCATTTATCCAGGATCTCAAGGCAGTCCTCAAAGCGCTCGGGGATCAGTGGCTCCACGCACCACGTATGCGCCGCGCAAAAAGCGTTAATGTGGTTGCGCTTGGCGTGCAGCTTCTTACCCGAAAGCGTGGAAAGCTTTTCGGCATCGTAAAGATAATCCTCCCAGTCGCGAACTTCCTCAAAGTGCAGCTTTTCGCCCCATTGTGCCACTAAACACGAAAGCTCCGGCTCGCTGACACCCACAAAGCGCAACACCTCTCCGCGCTCTGCGGCGTCATTGTAAAGTGCTTGCAAAAGGGGTGCGGGATCCCCCTCGCCCACGGGAAACAGATAGTGAAAGGCGCCGCTTTTGCTGCGGATGCGCACCGCGGCACGCTTGTCCCAAAAGGCAATCTCCTTTGTATATTTTTCGTCCCACATATAAAGGTTTGCAGCGGCATAATCCGCAGAGGGCGCGGCAAGCGGCAGCGCACGGTAACGCGAGCAGACGTCAAGCGTGGCGCTCTCCCAATGCAATACGGGTGTCAGGGTTGGACTTTTCATCATTTTTCCTTGTAGTAAAGCAGGCAGTGGCAAAAGCCCTCAAAATCAGGGTCTGCGATCTGGTCGCGGAACTCGCGGCACATACACTTGTTTTCGGGTGAGCGCTCCAGGCGGCAGGGACAGTATCCCCCCGTCATCTTGAGACCCTGCTTGATCTGTGCTACGATTTCCTTATCCGTATTTTCCTTGATCTTCATTTTTCTTCCTCCCCACTTGATTTTTTCGCTGTTTTCGGTTATACTGATAGTACCCCCCTGAAAGGAGATTATCAGCATGGCAGTTGAAAAAATCACTATGCAAAATTTTGATGAATTTATCAGAAGCGGCACCGCCGTGATCGATTTTTACGCGGATTGGTGCGGTCCTTGCCGCATGCTGGCGCCCGCTCTGGAGCAGATCGCTGACGAGCATCCCGAAATCAAGGTAGGCAAGGTCAACGTAGACGAGGCACACGCGCTTGCCGCGCGCTTTGCTATTTCCTCGATCCCCTTCGTTGCCCGCTTTGAAAACGGCGCTCTCACGCACTCCGCGCTGGGGCTTATGCCCGCCGCAGCGCTTTGCGAAAAGCTTGATATATAATAGTATATCAATTTTTATCAAAAAAGTAAAGTATTTTATTGACAAAAATAGCCCAAGATAGTATAATAAAAGCATCAAGTCAAAGGAGGATCCTTCAAATGATCGTTACGAGAGATAGCATTATCGGCGACGTGCTGGACTTCAATCCCGGCACCGCACAGTTCTTCTTCGCCATCGGCATGCACTGCCTTGGCTGCCCCGCTTCCCGCGGTGAAAGCATTGCTGACGCTTGCGCTGTTCACGGCACCGATGCCGACGAGCTGATCGCAAAACTGAACGCCTTCTTGTCCGAACAATAAGCGCGTAGAAAAGTCGGGGCGCGTGCCTCGGCTTTTCTTTTACGGAGGATTTTATGACGATTACAAAGCTTTATGAGATTTTAGAAAAAAGCGCCCCCCGCGCGCTCTCAGCCGACTGGGATAACGACGGCTTTGCCTGCCTGCCCGACCCTGAAAAAGAGGTGAAGCGCGTGCTGGTCGCACTGGACGCCACCGAGGCGGTAGTGGACCTTGCCGTCAAGGGGAAATTTGACCTGCTGCTCACACACCACCCGCTCTTGTTCCGCGGGGTAAAGGAGCTGACGCCAAGCAAATGCGTGCCGCGCAAGCTGTTGAAGCTGGCAATGGGCGGCGTAGCGGCGCTTTCCTTTCATACGCGGCTGGACGCCGCCGAGGGTGGCGTGAACGACGTGCTGGCGGCGCTCCTTGGTCTTGAAGACGTGCGCGCCTTTGCCCCCGAAGGCGAGGTGCCCTGCGGACGCATCGGCAAGCTCGGTGCACCCGTGGACGTTACCGCATTTTCGCGTACCGTGTGCGAGATTTTGGACGCTCCCGCCGTCAACGTGATCGGCAAGGGTGCGGTGCAGACCGTTGCCGTGCTTGGCGGCGAGGGCGGCGATTTTGTGGACGCGGCACGCGCCGCAGGTGCAGATCTGTTCCTTGCGGGGCGCATTGGCTATCACCGTATGCTGGACGCCGCCGAGGACGGGCTTGCTGTGATGGAGGCGGGACATTTTTACACCGAGCGTCCCGTGCTGAAGGCGCTTGCCGCACTTGTAAAAGAGGCAAATAGCAACATCGAGGTAGAGATCCTTGATGCCCCCACGATCCAAACCGTTACGAAATAAAGGAGAGTTGCCATGACCTATGTAGTAGCAAATTTACACGGTAATAACGCAGGCTTTCAAAAGCTTTTGCAGGAGATCAAATTCAAGGAAAAGGATATTCTGTACGTGCTGGGCGACAGCGTGGACTTCGGCGAGGAAAGCATGGATCTGCTGACCGATCTGAGCATGCGCGTGAACGTCTATCCCCTCGCAGGAGAGCACGACCTCAAGGCGTTGCGTATGCTTTCGGGCTTTGAGAAGATGCTGGCAAACGGCAGCGCTCCCACGCCCGAATTCTCTGCCGAGATGACCGCGTGGGCACAGGATGGCGGTATGGCAACCCTCACCGGCTATCGCGCACTGGATAGCGATATGCGCGAGGGCGTACTGGATTATCTGTCCGATTTTATGCTTTGCGACGAGGTCAAGGCGGGCGGCAAGACCTATTTCCTTGCGCACGCAGGACTTTCGAATTACGATGCGGACAAGTCCCCCGAGGACTACGAGCCCGAGGAGGTATTTGCGACCGAATTGCCCGATGCAGACTTTTTCAAAACGCGCACGCTGGTGGTGGGACACACTCCCACGGCAAGCGGCAAGATCGAGCGCAAGGGCGACGTGATCTATCTGAATTGCGGCGTGGGCAAGATCGGTTGCCTGTGTCTGGAAACGGGTGAGGAATACTATGTCTGATCCCATCGCAAAGGGCGCGGAGCTGACGCTCCTTGTCACGGACCTGAATAACCTTGGCTGCGGCGTGGGCCGCGCGCCCGACGGGCGCGCGGTCTTTGTTGCAGGCGCGGTTGCGGGCGACACCGTAACGGCACAGGTCATCAAGGTCAACAAGACCTATCTGGTGGCGCGACTTGTGCAAGTCCTTACCCCCTCCCCCGACCGCGAGGAGGGCTTTTGCGCAGCGCCCGCATCCTGTGGCGGCTGTGTGTACCGCAACCTTACTTACGAAAAGGAATTGGAGCTGAAGCGCTCCTTTGTGGAGTACGCTTTCCGAAAGGCACAGCTCCCCGACGTGGAAATTGCGCCCGTGCAGACCACGGGTGTGACGAAGGGCTACCGCAACAAGGCAGAATACCCCATAACGGGTGGCAAAAACGGACTTTTCGGCGGCTTTTACGCGCAGAAAACGCACCGCGTGGTGCCTGCTGATTGCTGTGCGCTCCAGCCCGACGTGTTCGGGGAGATCCTGCGCTTTTTCTGCGAGTTTTACACAAAAAAAGGCGTTGCCGCCTACGACGAGGAAAGTGGCAAGGGGCTTTTGCGCCACCTTTACCTGCGCGAGGGCAAGAACACGGGCGAGCTGATGGTCTGCCCCGTGCTGAACGGAAAAGAGCTGCCCCACGCGCTGGAATTTGTGGGGAAACTCATCGAAAAATTCCCCCAGGTGACCTCGGTGGTCATCAACGAGAACACCAAGCAGACCAACGTGGTTTTGGGCGAAAAGTACCACGCGTTGTACGGAAACGCGTACATCGAGGACGTGCTGTGCGGCAAGAGATTGCGCATTATGCCCGCCTCCTTCTATCAGGTCAACCACGATGCGGCAGAGCTGCTTTACGGCATCGCCGCTGAGAAAACGGGATTTGACGGCAAGGGACTTTTGCTTGACCTTTACTGCGGCGCCGGCAGCATCGGACTTTCGATGGCGGAGCGCGTGGGAGAGCTGATCGGCATTGAGATTGTGCCCGATGCCATCAAGTGCGCCAACGTGAATAAGGCGTTGAACGGGGTGAAAAACGCGCACTTTTATTGCGGTGACGCCGCCGATGCCGAAGGGCTGCTTGCCCCTGTGGAAGCGGAGCGCGGCACGCTTCACCCCGACGTGGTGATCCTCGATCCCCCGCGCAAGGGCTGTGACGAGGCACTCCTTCGCTTCCTTGCGGGGCGCGAGGTGCCGCGCATCGTGTACGTGTCCTGCGGCCCCGATTCCCTCGCCCGCGATTGCGCGATCCTGCGCGAGCTGGGCTATGAGATCGGCACCGTCACGCCCGTGGATCTGTTCCCCAGAACAGGGCACGTCGAAAGTGTCGT
>JAZRFS010000021.1:0-7370 GCA_045643765.1 Eubacteriales bacterium | reverse complement strand
CAGAATGTAGCTGCCGTCAGGCTTTGTTCGGATGATCTGCAGATCCTCTACGGAGAAGAAGGGCTCCTCTTTTCTTGCCTCAACAATGCTTTCTGCGGCGTTTTCGCCAACGCCGCCAAGTGCCGAGAACGGCATACGGATACCACCGTTTTCCGGCAGGAAGGCGCGGGCATCCGACTTGTTCAGGTCAATAGGCAGGAAGCGGATACGGCGGGAAATGCATTCCAGCGCCAGCTGCAACGCGGGAATTGAGGCGATCTCCTTGGGAGAGGCCTCCTTCTTGCCGCGCTTTTCAATATCCTTGATAGTGGCGGTGATATGTGCCTTTCCGCGCATCACGATCTCGGCATCAAAGCCACCGGGTGCCACGGTAAACATCGCACAGTAGAAGGCAAGCGGCATATGAACCTTATACCATCCAAGACGAATGGCGGACATTACGTATGCGGCGGCGTGCGCCTTCGGGAACATATACTTGATCTTTTTACAAGAGGTAATGTACCATTCGGGCACGTTGTTTTCTCTCATCAGCGCCTCCCAATCGGGTGTCAGACCCTTACCCTTTCGCACGCTTTCCATAATTTTGAATGCTTGCTCGTTGGGAAGACCGTAACGGATCAAGTCGTTCATAATGTTATCACGACATCCGATTACGTGGGAAATATCGCAGATATTTTCCTTGATCAGATCCTGCGCATTGCCTACCCACACGTCGGTACCATGAGAAAGTCCCGAAATCTGCAGAAGGTCGGCAAAGGTGGTGGGCTTTGCCTCCTCTACCATCTTCATTACGAAGCGCGTACCGAACTCAGGAAGCCCGAAGGTGCCGAGCTTGGCGTCGATATCCTCGGCATCAATTCCGAGCGGCTTGGTGGAAAGGAAAAGCTCGTAGACAGACTTGTCATTCATCGGCACATCCATTACGCTGGTATCACTGAACTTTTCCAGCCACTTATACTTGGTCGGAATATCGTGTCCAAGCTCGTCCAGCTTCAGGAGCGTATCGTGCAGGTAGTGGAAGGTAAAGTGCGTGGTCACGATATCAGAATTGGGGTCGTCTGCGGGGTGCTGCACGGGGCAGAAATCGTAGATCTCATATTCCTTGGGCACTACCACGATACCGCCGGGATGCTGACCCGTGGTCTGCTTCACGCCCATACAGTTGAGGGCAATTCGGTTAATCTCAGCACGCGGGAGAGAAAGCCCCTTCCCCTCCAGATATTTTAGCACGAAGCCGTAGGCGGTCTTGTCCGCAACGCCACCCACCGTGCCCGCACGGAACACGTTTTCCGCACCGAACAGCTCCTCGGTGTACTTATGAACGCGCCCCTGCACCTCACCCGAGAAGTTCAGGTCAATATCAGGCGATTTATCGCCATGGAAGCCCAGGAATGTTTCAAAGGGGATGTCGTGACCGTCAGCATTAAGCTTATGTCCGCAGCGCGGGCAGTTCTTGTCGGGCAGGTCAAAGCCCGAGCCAACCGAGCCGTCTGTAAAGAACTCGTTAAACTGGCACTTGGGGCACCAGTAGTGCGGCGGGAGAGGATTTACCTCGGATATGCCCGACATAGACGCCACGACGGAGGAACCCACCGAGCCACGCGAGCCGACGAGATAGCCCTGGCTCTCGCTGTAATACACCAGCTTCTGTGCGATCATATAAAGCACCGCAAAGCCGTGCTTGATGATCGAGGTCAGCTCCTTGTCAAGTCGATATGCCACCAATTCGGGCAAAGGATCGCCGTACATTGACTTGGCGCGCTCGTAGCAAAGGCGCTGCAGATCCTCCTCGGCGCCCTCCATATTGGGTGTAAAGGTACCCTTCGGGAAAGGACGGATATCCTTTTCTACCATATCGTTAATCAGGTTGGTGTTCTTGACAACTACCTCGTATGCCTTTTCCTCACCGAGATAGGAGAACTCCTCCAGCATTTCCTCGGTGGTACGGTAATACAGGTGGCTATCCTTGTCCTGATCCTTGAATTTCACACTGACAAGTACCTTGCGGAAGATCTCGTCCTCGTCGTCCATAAAATGGGCATCACAGGTCGCCACCACAGGAATGCCAAGCTTGTCGCCCAGTGCTACCACGCGGCGGTTGAGATCACGCAATCCCTCATCATTCGCAATTTTTCCTTCTTCTACAAGGAAGCGGTTGTTGCAGATGGGCTGGATCTCCAGATAATCGTAGAATTTGGCAATCTCCTCGATCTCGCTTTCGGATTTTTCATCCAGTATCGCGCGCATCAGCTCGCCCGCCTCGCACGCAGAGCCGATGATCAATCCCTCGCGGTGCTTTTCCAGCTCGGTCTTGGGAATACGCGGGAAGCGACGGTAATAGTTCAAATAGCTGTAAGAGATCAGCTTATAGAGATTTTTCAAGCCCACGGCATTTTTTACCAGAATGACCTGGTGATACGTGGGCAGATGCAAGGGATCCGCAGAGGCGCTCATTTCGTTTTGCAGCTCGGTGAAGCTGTGGATCTCCATTTTCTCCATCTTTTGCTGCATCTTGAAAAAGATCTCTGCCAGCATCTCTGCGTCATCCGAGGCACGGTGATGGTTGAAGCTGCCAAGCTCAAAATACTCTGCCAGCACGTTCAGCTTGTGCGATTTGATATCGGTATTGATATGACGGGAAAGCGCCACGGTATCCAGATACGCATTTTCAAAGGATAGCCCCAATCTTTTTGCCGCCGCACGGATGAAGCCGATATCGAAATCTGCATTGTGCGCGATCAACAGGCGATCTCCCGCAAAAGCGAGAAATTCGGGCAGCACCTCACCAATGAGGCGCGCATCCTTCACCATTTCGTCCGTAATGCCCGTCAGCTTCACGACCTCCTCGGGGATCGGCATTTCGGGATTGACGAAGGTATTGTATTTTTTCAGAACCTTTCCGCTTTTCACAAGCACTGCACCGATTTCGGTAATGGCGCAGGTTCGGTTGGAAAGGCCTGTGGTTTCGATGTCAAAGACCACAAATTCATCCTCAAAGCCGCCTTGATAGGTGCCGTAAAGGGCGCTGGCGGTATCGTTGACGAAGTATGCCTCCATACCCCAGATCACCTTCTGGTCGATCTTCTCGGCAACAAGCATCGCCTCCTGGAAGCCCTGCACGTTACCGTGGTCGGTAATCGCAACGGCGGGGTGTCCCCACTCCTTGGCGCGCTTCACGACCTTGTCGGGCGGGATCATCGCGTCCATCGTGGACATTGCGGTATGTAAATGCAGCTCTACGCGCTTTTGCTCGGCGTTATCCTTGCGGAATACGCGCTTGACGATCGCCATCGCGCTGTAATAGAAGGTCACGTCGGGATCCACCTCGTCGCGGTGTACGTCGTGCTTGGCATAGCCGTGCATTGCCACGGATTTGCCGTTGCCGATCGTCTTCGAAAGCGCCTTTGCCTCATCCAGCGGCAAACCGAATTTTTTGACGCCGATGGAGGAGTTTCCGTCGGTCACACCAAAGGAAATATTGTATTTATCACCGCTGCGTGCGACCTCCTCGGTATAACCAAAGATCTCACCTACAACGCAGATATTACGCATCTGCTTATTGACGCGTGCGATCGGCACGGGACGGATGTCGAAGGGCTCGCCCACCACCCACTCGGGCGCGGAAATATCAAAGCGATACACACCCACGCGGCAAATACCGTCATCGGTTGTAGCATCCTCGTCCTTCCCTACCAGGGTCATCACGCGGGTTTTGTCGTCCTCCTCGGCGGGAGCAGGCTCACGCGAGGGGGGCGGTGCATTTTTCTGTTCCTCGCTGGCGCGCCTGATCTGCTCCTGCCAGGAGGCAAGCTCCTCGGTATACTGCGTCATATAGGAGCTTTCCAACGCGTCAGAATGGCGGATCTGCACACGGTAATTGAGCCCGAACTCGCTGCGGATGATGCCGGAAATCACCTCGTGCGTTTTGGCGAGCTCGAACAGCATCAGGCTTTCGTCCATATAAGGCATATCAATCAGCAGACAATCGCCTTCAATATGCGCCTCATAGGTATGGAAAAATCCGCGCGCCACGATGCCGATACGCTCGGTTTCCGCGATCAGCTCGGGAATGTATGCCTCTCCAAAGGTTTCTGCCGGATAACGCGGCAGAAGACGCACGTGTGAAAGCTCGTACGCCGCCTTGATCTCTGCCTCCGCCGCGTAAAGCTCGCGCTTGGGGACAAGCTGTGGGAATGCAAGACTTGCCTCCAGCATCCGCTGCTCTTTGTCCACGCGTACACGGATGTCGCCGGCAAGGGCAAGCCAACGGGCAAATTGCTCGGACGGCTTATATTTGTGGAATATTTCAAAAAAGCTTTTTGCCATCTTTCAAAATCCTTTCGGAAGGAGATGGCGCTTTTTTGCCACTCCTTATCTTCTTTTTTTCAGTTCTTCTATGAGTGTTTCAATGATACGATCCTCGGGAATTTTGCCGATCACCTCACCCTTAGCGATGAGAAGCGCCTCTCCCACACCGCCACAGATGCCAATGTCTGCCTCGCGCGCTTCTCCGGGGCCGTTTACCACGCACCCCATCAGCGCAACGTGCAACGGCAGATCCAAAAGCCCCTCGGCGCGTGCCGCTTCCTCAAAGCGAGCCGCAAGCGAGATCAGATCGATCTTGGTGCGCCCGCAGGTGGGACAGCTGACGATATTGAGACCGCTCTGCCCTGTTACGTTCAAAGCCGACAAAATTCGCTTTGCAGCAGCGATCTCGGACACAGGATCTGCGGTAAGAGAGACGCGCAAGGTATCACCAATGCCATCCGCAAGCAGTGCGCCGATGCCAATGGCACTTTTGATGCTGCCCATCTGCTCGCTGCCCGCCTCGGTCACACCAAGATGTAAAGGGTATTTTGTTTTTTCCGCCAGAATACGGTTTGCCGCGATCATTGTCTGCACGTCAGAGGATTTGATCGAGATCACAATATCCTCAAAATCGCATTTTTCCAGAAGTGAAGCATGATAAAGCCCACTTTCAGCAAGCGCTTCAGCCGTGGGAGCGCCGTGCTTTGCCAGAATTTCCTTTTCCAGCGAGCCGCTGTTCACTCCGATACGGATCGGAATGCCTCGCGTGCGGCACGCATCCGCTACGGCGCCCACGCGCGCCTCCTCACCGATATTGCCGGGATTGATGCGGATCTTGTCCACACCGCGCTCGGCACACGCCAGTGCCACACGATAGTCAAAATGAATGTCTGCAACAAGCGGTGTTTTCACCCCCGCCTCCTTCACCGCGGTGATGGTATCAGCCGCCGCTACGTCGGGGACGGTCAATCTCACCACGTCGCAGCCCGCCGCCTCAAGCGCCCGGATCTGCGCAAGCGTTGCCGCTGCATCGTGCGTGTCGGTGTTCGTCATGGATTGGATGGCGATGGGCGCATTTCCACCGATGATAATGCCGCCCACGCGCACCTGGCGCGTGGGGCGGCGAATTTCGTTATATATCATACTGAAAAAAGTCCTGCTATATCCTTAAAGGCAATCAAAATCATCAATCCGAACAGGATAAGAAGACCTGCCAAATGGATATATCCTTCTACATTTTTGTTCACGGGCCGTCCCGTAATCATCTCAATCAGAATGAAGAGCAATCGCCCACCGTCCAGTGCGGGCAGGGGCAAAAGGTTGAAAATACCAAGATTTACGGTAATGACCGCCATCAGATAAATGACGTTGATGAAACCTGTTTTGGCGGCAGATGCTACCTCTTGCGTGATACCGATCGGTCCGGAAACGGCATTTAAGCCGTAGCGACCGCGTACAAGGTCAACAAGCTGATCAAAAATCATCTTTACCGTAGATACCGAGCGGAAAAAGGTGTGCTTCAACACGCCTCCGAAGGTTTTTTCCTCACCATATACGCGGAAGTCTGGGGAGCCGAAAAGCACGCCCTCTGCCTCCATGCTTGGGAAACGCACACCGGGCAATCTCACCTCTTTGCCATCGCGCAAAACGGTAAGATCAATGGCGACAAAGCCCTCAATTGCCTCTGTTCGTCCCTGGTTCATGATTTCATAGACCAGCTCGTTACCCGTATGAATGCTGACGTCACCCACCTCGATCACGGTGTCACCCGCCTGCAATCCGTATTGGTTACTGACAGAGCCCTCATCAAACGCACCTACCGTATTGGTTGCAAGGCGCCCCGAGGAAAGCACGATGATCAGCATAAGCAAAAAACCGAGTAAAACGTTCATAATCGGTCCCGCGATCACAATCAGCAACCGTTGCCAAGCGGGTTTGCCCGCAAACGCCGCAGGATCGTCGCTTTCCTCGTCCTCGCCCACCATACTGACATAGCCGCCAAACGGCAGTGCGCGCAAGGAATACATCGTGCGTCCATCCTGCTCTTTTTCTGCGTATTGCCCCTCGCGGATCAGCTCCTCCAACGGTTTTTCGGTACTTTCCTTTTTGGGCTGTGGCGTAAAATTTTTACGCACCTTTCCCTTCCAGGAAAAGAGCTTCGGTCCCATACCGATAGAAAACTCGTTGATGCCGACGCCGAAAAGGCGCGCCGTGAGAAAATGTCCCAGCTCGTGTAATACGATCAAAAGGCCAAACATAAAAATGGCCAAAATTACGTAAAGAACGGTCATAAGCTCTCCTTATAAAAGTAGTGTGCTTGCGCGCTCGCGCGCCTCGCGGTCGATGTCAAGGATCTCGGAGAGCTTGCGTGCCCCTGCCGCGTGCGGCATATCCTCTACCACGCGTACTACCGTTTCGATCAGCGAAAGCATAGAAATACGGCGGTCAAGGAAGGCGCGTACCGCCACCTCGTTGGCGGCATTGAGTGCGGCGGGTGTGGCACCACCCAAGGAAAATGCGCGTCTTGCCAAAGGCAAAAGCGGAAATGCTTCCCCGTCCGGCTCGGCAAAGGAAAGCTTGCCGATCTTGCACAGATCAAGCGGCGGAATAACCGCGCTCGTGCGCACGGGCGCGGTAAGCGCATATTGCACGCAAAGGCGCATATCCGGCACAGACAGCTGCGCAATGACGCTGTTATCTATATATTCCACCATAGAGTGAATTATACTCTCGCGGTGCACCACCACGTCCACGCGCTCGGCGGGAAGTCCGAACAGATGTGCCGCCTCGATCACCTCGAAGCCCTTATTCATCATCGTGGCGCAATCCACGGTGATCTTTGCGCCCATCTTCCAGGTGGGATGTGCCAATGCTTCGTCCACGGTAATGTGCGCAAGATCTTCCCTTTTCTTGCCGAAAAAGGGACCGCCCGAGGCGGTCAGCAAAAGGCGCTTGATCTCATGATGCGCGCCACCGCGCAGTGCCTGAAAAATAGCACAATGCTCGCTGTCCACGGGCGTAATGGCTCTGCCGCGCTCACGCGCCGTGCGCATCACGATATC
>JAZRFS010000020.1:0-6340 GCA_045643765.1 Eubacteriales bacterium | reverse complement strand
CTTGCGGGTCAGCGCCACGTTGTCCTCGTAGGAGTGGTGGGAGCCGTCGATCATCACGGAGGTAAAGCCGCCGTCGATGCAGGACTTGCAGATCTCGAAATCTGCGCCGTGGTCAAGGTGGAGGGCAAGGTCAATGCCGCTATCCTCGATGGCAGCCTTGGCAAGGCCCATCAGGTATGCGTGCTTTGCGTACTTACGTGCACCTGCGGAAACCTGCAGGATAACGGGGGACTTTTCTGCAGCAGCAGCCTCAGTGATCGCCTGGATGATCTCCATATTGTTGATGTTGAAAGCGCCGATGGCGTAGCCGCCCTCGTATGCCTTCTTGAACATTTCCTTGGTAGTAACAAGAGCCATTTTTGAAATCTCCTTTTTGTTAATTTTTTCACCACCTTATATTTTACAATATAATAAAGGAAAAATCAAGACTTTTGAAAAAAATATATTAGAGAATTACGTGATGCTTGGCGGTGTATGCGGCGCATCGGCAGGCTTTTGCGCTTCCACCGCCGCCACGGCGGCGGGTGGAGAGGCAGCTTCCCTTGTCTGCGTGTGCAGGATCTCGCGCTCTGCATATACCGTGCTGCGCGGCACAAGTCCCAGGCTCACGGCAATCGCCGTGTCGATCTCTGCCATCATCTGATCGTCCAGATGCCCCAGCTTTTCCCGCAAGCGCCGCTTATCCAGCGTACGCAGCTGCTCCAGCAGCACGATCGAGTCGCGCGCCAGTCCCGCGCGCTCCGCGTATACGTCAATGTGGGTGGGGAGCTTGGTCTTGCTCATACGCGAGGTGATCGCCGCCGCAATCACCGTCGGGCTGTACCTGTTTCCCACGTCGTTCTGTATGATCAGCACGGGGCGAAGTCCCCCCTGCCCCGAGCCCACCACGGGGCTTAAATCCGCATAGTAAATATCGCCGCGCCTCACGCTGCCCGTCATCATCCGATCCCTCCGTCTATGCCTTTTGCCCTTATTTTTTGCCACGCTGTGCAAAAATAGTCACGCCGCGCAAATTTTTCAATAGCAGTGTATGCAAAAGGGGCGAAATTTGTCGGAAAAGAAAAGGAAGAAGCGTTTCTCCGTTCTTGTTTTTTTTGAAAGAGTGTGCTATAATAAATAAGATATATCCGCTCTTTAAGGAGGATTTGAAATGGACAACCTGTTTTTCGGTCTGGATCAACCCGCAAGTGACGAAAATCTCGTACTGCTTCGCACCTTTCACGACGACGTGTCGGTGACGATGGCAGAGGAGGTGCTGCGTGACGAGGGCATCCTTTACGTGAAAAAGGACCGCGGCAGCGGCTCCGCCGTGCGCCTTATCACGGGCTTTTCGATGTACGGTACCGACCTTTTGGTCGCGCCCGAGGATCTGGAAAATGCCACCTCGCTGATGGAAGCTCTTTTTGACGTGGAGAGCGTTGTCACGGACGAGGAGAGTGCGCAATGAAAGAGATCATTCTTTGCAAATACGGAGAGATCGTCCTCAAGGGCGCGAACCGTAATCAGTTTGAGACCGCACTGGTCAAGGATATGAAGTACCGCCTGCAATCCTTCGGCAGCTTCTCGGTGCGCAACGTGCAAAGCACGATGACCATCGAGCCCTTGGATGATTTTGCGGATCTGGACGGCGCCTTTGAGGCGGCTTGCCGTGTGTTCGGCATTGCGGGCGTGGTACGCGCCGCGGTTGCCGAAAAGAATATGGACAGTATTCTGGAAACCATCAAATCCTATATCCCGCAGTTCCTTGTGGGCAAAAAGACCTTTAAGGTCGAGGCAAAGCGCTCGGACAAGGCGTTTCCCCTCTCCTCCCCCGAAATTTCCGCGCAAGCGGGCGCGGCTGTGCTTTCCTCCTGCCCCCGTATGCGCGTGAACGTGCGCGAGCCCGAGATCACGGTGCGCGTTGAAGTGCGTGACCGCGCGGCATACGTGCACGCGGGACAGTTCAAGGGCGCGGGCGGCTTGCCCGTCGGCACCAACGGCAAGGGACTTTTGCTCCTTTCGGGCGGCATCGACTCTCCCGTTGCGGGCTGGATGATGGCAAAGCGCGGCGTGCGCTTGGAGGCTCTTTATTTTGAGTCTATGCCCTACACCAGCGAGCAGGCAAGACAGAAGGTGCTTGACCTTGCGGCACTGGTCGCACGTTGGCACGGCAGTATGCAGGTGCATATCATTTCGCTGACCGATATTCAGGAAAAGCTGGTCAAGGCGTGTGATGAGGAATACTTCACGCTCCTTTTGCGCCGCTATATGATGGAGCTTTCCAACCGCGTGGCGGAAAAGTTCTCCTGCGAGGCACTCATTACGGGCGAGAGCTTGGGGCAGGTGGCATCGCAGACGATGCAGGCACTGAACGTGACCAACGCGATGGCACGCTACCCTGTGTTCAGACCCCTCATCGGCATGGACAAGGACGAGATCGTGCAGATCTCGCGCCGCATCGACACCTTTGAGACCTCGATCCTTCCCTTTGAGGATTGCTGCACTGTTTTCACCCCCAAGCACCCCAAAACCAAGCCCGTTCTCGCCCTTGTTGAGGAGCAGGAGGCAAAGCTGCCCTTCAATGAGCTGTGTGACGAGGCGATGGAAACGCTGCAGACCTTCTACATCAAGGCGAAATTTTAAGGAGCAAACAATATGACCAAAATTGATATTTTTTCCGGCTTTCTTGGCGCGGGCAAGACCACGCTGATCAAGAAGCTGATCAAAGAAGCCTACGCGGGCGAAAAGCTGGTGCTGATCGAGAACGAGTTCGGTGAGATCGGTGTGGACGGCGGCTTCCTTGCCGACGCGGGCATCAACGTGACCGAGATGAACTCTGGCTGCATCTGCTGCTCGCTGGTGGGCGATTTCAGCAAGGCCCTTGCCAAGGTTTTGCTGGAATATAACCCCGACCGTATCCTGATCGAGCCCTCGGGTGTCGGCAAGCTGTCCGACGTAGTGCGCGCCGTCAAGGGTCTTGGCGAGGAGCATCTGGAGATTTCCTCGCTTGTCACCGTGGTGGACGCGGGCAAGTGCAAAATGTATATGAAGAATTTCGGCGAATTTTTCGGCGACCAGATCGCCCACGCGGGCGCCATCGTGCTTTCGCACACGGGCAAGCTTTCGGGCGAGAAGATCGACGCCGCCGTGGCACTTTGCCGCGCGCAGAATGCGGACGCTGTGATCGTAACCACCGACTGGGACGCGCTCACGGGCGCACAGCTGCGTGACGCCATCGAGCACCGCGATACCCTCGCGGCGGCCAAGGAGGAGCTGGAGCACGCGCATCATCACCATCACGAGCATGACGAGCATTGCTCCTGCGGCTGTTGTGATGGCGATCACGATCACCATCACGGCCACGATCATCACGAGCACCATCACCACGAGCACCATCACCACGATGAGCACAAGCACGAGCATCATGAGCATCATCACGAGCACGATGAGCACTGCACGTGCGGCTGTTGTGATGGCGATCACGATCACCATCACGATCACCACGATCATGACCACGGCCACCACCATCACCACGCCGACGAGGTGTTCGTCAGCTACGGCGCGGAAACCGCGAAAACTTATACCGTTTCGGGGTTAAAGGACGCCCTCACCGCACTTGCCAACCCCGCCTTCGGCACGGTTCTGCGCGCCAAGGGTATCGTCAAGGGCGAGGACGCCTGGCTCCACTTTGACTACGTCCCCGGCGAGCCCGACGTGCGAGAGGGCAGCGCGGGTGTCATCGGCCGCCTTTGCGTGATCGGCGCGGATCTTGACCGCGAGGCACTCTCCACGCTCTTTGGCGCGGAGCTGAAGTGAGGCGCGTATGAACAAGGAACAAACGCCGATCTACCTCTTTACGGGCTTTCTGGAAGCGGGCAAAACCCATATGATCCAGGAAACGCTGGAGGATAAAAACTTCAACGACGGTTGCAAAATATTGCTGATCGTGTGCGAGGAAGGCATCGAGGAATACGATCCCACCCGCTTCTGGGGACAGAACGTCCATCAGCTTGTGGTGGAAAAGGAGAGTGACCTCACCCCCAAGCTGCTTGCCGAGTACGAAAAAAATCACGTCATCGACCGCGTGGTGATCGAATACAACGGCATGTGGCAGCTGGATACGCTCTACGCCGCTCTGCCGCGCAACTGGTATATCTTCCAGCAGCTGTTCTTCGCCGATGCATCGACTATTCTGAACTTCAACGCGAATATGCGCTCGCTTGTTTTTGACAAGCTGAAGGATGCCGACACGGTGATGTTCAACCGCGTGGACGGGGTGGACCGCATGGACTTGCACAAGCTGGTGCGCGCCGTCAGCCGCCGTGCGCAGATCGCCTATGACGTGGGCAATGACCTCGAATACGACGATATCGAGGATCCCCTGCCCTTTGACGTAAACGCCCCCGTGGTGGTGATCGAGGATCGCGATTACGCCTTCTTCTACCGCGACATGGGCGAGTGTCTGCCCGAATATCACGGGCGCACCGTCAAATTCAAGGGACTTGTCGCGCGCAACCCGAAGCTCGGCAAAAAGTCGATCGTTATCGGTCGCCACGTGATGACCTGCTGCGCCGACGACATTACCTTCAGCGGTGTGGTGTGCAATTTCAAAAGCGAAGTCCCCTTTAAAACGGGAGATTGGCTGATCGTTACCGCCGAGATCCGCGTGGAAAAGCACCCGATGTACGGCGGCGAGGGTCCCGTGCTCTACGCCACCGACGCCGCCCTCACGCGCGAGCCGCGCGACCCGCTGGCTGTGTTTTATTGAGTAGGCGTTAGGGGAAACTTTTGCAAAAGTTTTCCCTATGACCCTTTCAAAACCTTTTATAAAAAGAAAAGGATACGCCGCCGGAATGGTGGCATATCCTTTTTGTTTGTCGCAGATCGCGATTTTCAGCAAACAACGCGGCTGCACAGTCCGCCCCTTGTGAGGGGCGGGGGACCAACGAAGTTGGTGGTGGGGTAGTTGCAACACCTTTCTCACAAACAACGCGGTTGCGCACATTTTCTTTTTCGTGAAAAGCTTTTTCGGGGGTACGGGGGCGTTGTCCTCGGCTATACCGAGTACGTCGATGCAACGCTTTGCGTTGATCGCGGTTTTTGCAAAAAAGCCCCCGTCATTTCCCTACGCAGAAATTCGCAAAAATATCCGTGAGGATCTGCTCGTCTACGGCGCGGCCGTCCACCTCACCGAGTGCCTGCATCGCAAGCTCGGCATCAACACACGCGGCGTCCAGCGGCACGTCGAAGGAGAGCGCCTCGATCGACGCGGAAAGAGCCGCCACCGCGCGGGAGAGCGCGGCGTGCTGTCGCGCGTTGGACACGATAGCGTCCGTGCGCAGATCCAACCCGTCCGAGAGGTAAAGGCCCTCGATCAGGGTGCGAAGCTCGGAAATTTCGCCCGTGGCAGCGCTGACGCGCACCACGTTTTCAAAGCCCGCCAAAAGCGCGGTCGGGAAGGCATCTCCCCTGTCGCACTGGTTCAAAACCACCACAACGGGTGCGTTTTTCTGCTTCATTTCGGCAAGAAGCGCCTGCACCTCGTCACCTGCGGGCGCGTTTGCATTCAGCACGCAAAGGATCAGCTCGGCCTCTTCCATCGCGGCACGGGCGCGTTGCACCCCGATGCCCTCCACCGTGTCCTCGGTATCGCGCAAGCCCGCGGTATCAAAAAGACGCAGAGTGACGTTGCCAAGCCCCACGGTCTCGCACAGAATGTCCCGCGTGGTGCCCGCCACGTCGGTGACGATGGCGGCATCTCTGCCCACCAGCGCGTTATAGAGCGTGGACTTGCCCGCATTGACGGGACCGCAAATCACGGTCGCGATGCCCTCTGCCACGGCGTGCCCTGCGCGGTAAGTGCGCAAAAGCGCGGATAACTCACCCCGTAAAGCCTCCAATTGCACTGTCAGCTCCTCGCGGCTCATGCTGTTCAGATCCTCGTCGGGGAAGTCGATCTTGGCGTACACGTCGGCAAGCAAAAGCGAAAGACGGGAAAACGCGCGTTCCAGTGCGGCGGAAAGCTTGCCCGACATACCGCCGCGCGCAAGGGACAGCTGCCCCGTGGTTTTGGCCTCCAGGAGCGCACCCAGCGCCTCGGCAGAGGAAAGCTTCATCTTGCCGTTCATCACGGCGCGGCGTGTAAACTCGCCTGCCTCGGCGGGTCTTGCGCCCGCCTCCAGCACGCGGCAAAGCACCTGCTCCGTCAAAAGCGCGCCGCCGTGGCAGGAAATCTCCGCCACATCCTCTCCCGTAAAGGAGTTGGGCGCTTGAAAATAGGTCACCAGTCCCTCGTCCATCACGGAACCGTCTGCGGCGAGAATTTCACCGTAAGTGGCGTAACGGGGGCGATATTCGCCAT
>JAZRFS010000019.1:0-9781 GCA_045643765.1 Eubacteriales bacterium | reverse complement strand
TTTCTGTTTGGTGGGAGTGGGGCGTCACCCGCAACAAGATACCAACATCAACAAAAAAGCACCCCGTGGGGTGCTTTTTTGCGCTTCTATTATAAAACAAAAATGTCATTTGTCAATGTTTTGTGGAAAAACACGAGCCTTCCTCTTGACACGCGCGCGTGGGCGTGCTACAATGGAGAAAATTGGGCGAAGCCCTGAAAAAGGAGGATCAATATGGATCTTTTGATGTGTCCGCGCGCCAAGCGCACCGTAAGATTTGAGGGGGAGTTTCATTTCTCTGAGTTAAAGGTGTTCACCGTGGGAGAGGCCTCTCGCTTTTTCCGCGCGATCCGCGTGCTTTGCCCCACGCTTCCCGTGCGTGAGACCTCCCGTGAGGAGGCGAACGTGGTGCTGTCGGTGGCAACGGTGTTCTCGCAGAAAAACGAATATTGCTATCTGCGTATCCTGAAAGACCGCATGGAGATCCACGCGCGTGACGAAATGGGCGCGCGCAACGCCGCCGCCATCCTTGCACAGCTTATCTGCCGCAACGGGGCGGATTTCGCACTGCCCTGCGGCACGGTAGAGGATTGGCCGGACGCGCAATACCGCGGTTATATGCTGGAGTCCTCCGGGCGCAAGGCCGCTTGGATGTCGATGGATCTGATCAAAGAGCATATCCGCACGATGGCGCTGGCACGTATGAACGAGGTGCAGTTCCACTTCATGGAGGCGCCCGGTACCACCATCGAGCTGGACTGTTATCCCGACCTGCACGGTGATTACGACGGCAACCGCAAATACACCAAGGATGAGGTGCGCGATATGATCGCCTATGCCGACGAGCTCGGTATGACGGTGACTCCCTTTGTGGAGATCCTTTCACATTCGATTGATTTCACGCAGAAGGCGGGTATTGCCTGCCCCGGTGACGATCCCAAAAATATGTTTGCCGTGTGCCTTGGTCAGGAAAAGAGCTTTGAGGCCATTGAAAAGGTGCTTACCGAGATCGCGGAGCTTTTCCCGGCGCCCGTTTTGCACATCGGCTGTGATGAATACGATATGCGCCGCACCACGCCGATGACCGCATACTGGGACAGATGTCCGCTCTGCCTTGCCAAAATGAAGGAGCTGGGTATTACCACGATGCGCGAATACTTCCATTACGCACTGGAGCGCATCAATCAGATGGTCAACAAGCTGGGCAAGATCACAATGCTCTGGAACGCGGATATGAAGGGTGGCGAGCTGCCCGAGTATCTGGAACGCAATATGATCGTGCAGTATTTCCGCTTCGATCACCCCTATGCCAAGGAGCAGCTGTACGAGCTGTATCCCGACGGATACGTGGAAGACGGCTACACGGTGTTGAATTCTTACTATCCCAACACGTATCTGGACGATAGCGGATATTACGCAACGGATATGACCATCAATCAATGGTCCTGCTACCGCGAGCCCGCCGTCTCTGCCCAAAACCGTGCCAAGCTGGTCGGCGGTTGTGTCTGTGCATGGCAGGGAAAGAGCTTTATCCGTACCATTCCGCCCTCTATTTTCATGTTTGCTGACAGACTTTGGAATGCGAATGACGCAGGAGTGCCCTACAACAACGAATACGGTCGCTTGCTGACCAGACTGCTGTTTGACGGCAAGCTGCCCGAGAATATGAACGTCTTCCGCATGGTCGGCAGAATGCTGCCGCCGCAGCATCCCGAAAAGCTGGTGCACGTAAAGCATATCCAGGCGTCGCTTGCCGAGGTGCAGGAGATCAAAAAGGCACTGGAGGATCTGGCGGCAACGGGACACCGCCTTGCCGGCGTGTATGCCGAAATGGCCGGTGCTGCCGAGGCGCACGTGGCTTCCTTGCCCGAGGAGATCCTGCCCTTGAAGGAAAGAAAGGACTTTGTCGGTTAAAAAAGAAAAAAGCCCCCGAACGGGGGCTTTTTTTTTTATGTTTTTTAGAATTTGTTAAACCAGCAACCGGGGTTGATGACACGGGGATCGATGCCGCGGAAGGCCTGGTGCAGCTTTCCCATCTGTGTGGGCGTGAGCTTGCGCACGCTTTCGAAAAGCGTGCAATTCTGTGCCATCTGCTCGCTTGTTTGCACACCGAGCACGGCGGCAGAGATGCCGTCAAGCGATAGCACGAAGGAAAGTGCCAGCACGACAGGGGACATTTCAAATTCCTTGCAAAAATCAATGAATTTGTTGAGGTAGGGGAGTGCGAAATCCATACGCGGATCCAGCGTTTCGGGGGTGAGGAACACAAGTCCCTGCAAATAGACGCTGCGCACGAAGATCATCATACCCGCATCTGCCATTGCCTGAATGCCGCCGTCGTCGATGCGCTCCCAGTCGAATACGTTCAAGGGGATCTGCACCGCGTCAAAGCCGGAGGCGGCGATCGTGTGGTAATTGTGACGGGAATAAGCGGAGATGCCCGTCATGCCGATCAGCCCCTCGCGCTTCATTTCAAGGAAAACCTCTCGCACCGTTTCGGGGGCTTTTTCATAATCCTCGAACATATGCACCATCAGCATATCCAATTTTTCCACACCTAGGTCGCGAAGGCACCCCTCAGTCTGGCGGCGGATGTCGGCACGAAGTGCCGCGTCGGAGCTGTGGTCAAACGGGCCGATCTTGGTGATCAGAAAGGGGCGCTTTCCCGCGGGAACCGTCTTCAGCCACGCGCCGATCACGCGCTGTGAGTCCCCGTAATTGTTGGCGGTGTCCAGCGTGTTGACGCCGCCTGCCATTGCCTGATCAAGCAAGGAGAAGGCGTATTCCTTGGTGGGCTTTGCGGTGTGATCGCCAAGTCCGTAGTCCATACCAAGCTGAACCGTTCCCAGCTGAAAACGGGAAAAATCCATACCGTTATGCGTGATATACTGCATTTTGCACCTCACCAGATCGTCCAGCCGCCGTCCATCACAAGGGTGGCGCCGGTCACGTAGTTCGCGGCATCCGAGGCAAGGAACGCCACGGGCCCCTTGATGTCGTCCTCGTTTGCCCAGCAGCCAAGCGGACAGTTTTCAATATAGGTCTTGACAAACTTCTGCGTTTCGGGATTGTCGGAAAGCCCCGGGTTAAATCCGCCGGGAGCGACGCAATTCACGCGGATGCGGTGCTTGCCGTAGCGCCCTGCCATATACTTGGTAAGACCGACCATCGCCCACTTTTCCGTGGTATAGTTGACGGGCTGGTCGCCCATCGCGTCGGGGTAAAAGGGGAAATGGGGGCAATCCAAGCCGCGCATCGAGCTGATGTTGATGATACTGCCGCCGCCTTGCTCGATCATGTAAGGAATGACCGCTTGCGAGAGCAGGATCTGCCCGTTGAGGTTGACCTCGGCAGAGTCGCGCAGTTTTTCGCGCGTGGCATTATTCAGGGACGTCATATTGCGGCGATCCACCGCATTGTTGACCAAAATATCGATTTTTCCGTACCGTTCTGCCACTTTTTTGACAAAATCAGCGAAAGAGGCATCGTTCGAAAGGTCAAGCGGCATGCCCACAGCCTCGTGCCCCTTGGCGCGAAGCTCAGCGGCAAGCCCCTCGCATTTTTGCTCGTTACGGGAGGCGATCACCACCTTGGCGCCCATTTCACAAAGTCCTTCGGAAATGCCGGCGCCGTAAAGACCGCGGCCGCCCGTGACGATCGCCACGCGCCCCGAAAGGGAGAAAAGTTCCTGTGCGTTTCTCATAAAATCCTCTTATTTTTCAAAAGTGTAGCGCGCGGCGCCCGTTTCCTCGTCATAGGAAAGCATCTTGAAGATCGCACCGCATTCGGCGGCAAGCACCTCCATCACCACCTCGGTGGTGTAGCGGAACCAGGGGGAAACCTCGCGCCCGATGCTGTGCAGATGCTTCACGGCAGGGCAATAAGCGATCTCTGCGGCAAAGCCGCCCTTCGTGTCGGTAATCTTAAGCGCGTCCTCGGCCTTTTCCTTGCGGTAGGTGTCAAGGATCAGATTTTTGATACCGTCAAGCCCTGTTTTTGCAATATTCAGATGGGCGTACACGTGCTTGGTGTATTGCGTGAGGTAGTCCACCACGTATTGCTTGCCGTACTTTTCGCCAAGATAGTGGATACCGCGGTTGGTACTGCTGTGGAAGTCGCGGTGGAAGTATTCGTTATCTCCTGCGCGACGGTCCATCACCTCGGTGTCCGCGTCAAGGATCACGCGGCCGTCAAAGATCTTGGGATCGGTGATCAGGATCGAGCAGGCGGCCTTGTCCGTGTCGGTGAAGTCGTAGGTGTAATCCAAGCCCACCTCGGCAACAGCGGCGCGGTAATGGTCGCAATGCAGGCAATAATCGTGATAGGGGGTGATGCCGATGCTCTCTTTCAATTCAAGCAATCTGCCCTTGGAGGGGCAACGGTGCATCTTGATCTTGAAAAAGCCGCGCTTTTCGTTTAAGTACATCGTGAAGTCGGCGGCTTCCTCGTTTAAGGAGCCCGCCCAGTAGGTGAAGCACCCGCGAATGCCCTCTTTTTTCACGAAGTTGACAAGCGGAATGCCCTTGCCGTCGGGCTTAAACAGGTGCGTCCAAAAGTTGTCTACCTCGCCTCTGCCGTGGCGCTGTTCCAAAAAGCTGAAAAGCTCGCTGTAGGCAGGGATAAATTCGGTACAGGAAATCATAGAAAGCTCCTCCTGTTATAGGGGTAATGAAATTAAATTTTGACCTTGCCGATCGCTTTTTTGATATGAGAGGGCGCATCTGCGTGGCAACCGGGCGCGTGCGCGTCCTCGGGGAACAGCACCAGAAAATCGCCCACTGTGAGGCGAATGGCGCTGACGTCCTCGTCCGTATCGGCAAGTAACGCCTCGATAGAAGCATCGTAGGGCTTGGTGATGTTTTTCAGCGCGTCGGTGCGCTTCACGTAAACGCTCTCACAGCCCTCCACCATCACCATCACGTCCAGGTAAGCGCGGTGCGCCTCGGTAAGGGCACCTTTGCGGTCGTGCGTGTCGTACTCGGCACAGTTGAGATAGACGTTGTCACCGTCCACGTCCACGCGACCCTTCACATAGGTGTCGGCACGAAGCTGCTTGGCGGCTTCCACCGCTTTGACAATGCCTTCGTTGATTGCGGCATAACGCGCCGCGTTTTCTACCTTATCTAAAATCATATCAAGCCTCAAGCTCGCCGATGCGGATCATCTCGGCGCGCACGGTCTCCAAGAGCTCGGGGGTGACGTCGGGGTTGTAGTCGGGGGAGAACTTGCCCTCGCAGCCAAGCAGGTTCATGGCGGCGGTATAGGAGGGCCAGAGGTTGTGTGCGATGAAGAAGTCGCGCAGCGCCACGATATTGTTCATATGTACGGCGGCGGTCTCGCGTTCACCGCGGTTCAGCGCCTCAAAGAGCTTGCCCGTGTTGACGGGGGTGCAGGAGAGCATACCGTCAAGGCAGTGATTGATGCCCCAGGCGTAGGACACATCAAAGGTGTCAAGACCGGAGTAAACGGTGATGAAATCCTTGGGCACGTCGGGGTTGAGCTTGAGCTTGCGGAACATCTGCGTGTCGGCAGACTTGATGCCGATGAAGTTGGGGACGGTTTTGATCAGCTCCAGCACCATATCATAGGTGATCTTCGCCTGTGTTACGCCGGGGAGATCATAGATCATGAAGCCGTGCTTGGTGCAAGCTGCTACACCGCGGAAGAATGCCATCATCTGCTCGCGGTTGCACGCGCTGTAGAAGGGGGCGGTGAAGACGAATGCGGTGATGTCAAGATCCTCCATCTTTGCCATACGTGCCTTGGCACGGGCGATCGAGGTGTCCATTGCACCCACGAAAACGGGTACGCGACCGCACGCGGCCTCTACGGCTGCCTTGGCAACGTCGCGGTAAACGTCCTCTCGAATGAACGCCTCCTGACCCATAGAGCCCATACACAAAAGACCCACGGCACCTGCCGCGATCTGCTGCTCGATCTGTGTTTTAAATCCATTGACGCAAAGCTCGCCTTCAGCGGTGAGGGGCGTGCCAAGTGCGGGGATAAATCCGGGTTTCATATTGAAATCCTCCTTAAATAAATAGTACAACTTTATTGTAGCACAACGGGGCTTGCTTGTAAATAGAAAAAAAGGACATATCTGCAAGAGATGTGTCCTTTTTTTGATCAGTAGATATTTCTCTTTCTCCGTCTTACAAAGAAGAAGATGCCAAGCCCCGCAAGCGAGCCGAGGATCACGCCGCAGATGGCGTAGATGCCGCCGCTGACGGAAATATCGGACTTCAGCTCCTCCCAGAGATTGTTGAGAAGCAACAGCTTGTCACCCTTGAGGTTGCGATAAGAGGAGGTCTGCACGTCCGTTGTGGCGTACATTTTTTCGTATCCGTCCTCCTTGATCTCGTTCATATACGAGATATAGTCCTCATCCTCCACAACAAGCTTGTTGGGGGAGGCGTAGTAGGTGTATTCTGCATTGGCGATGGCGGGCTCTGCCGTCAGCATAAAGTTGATGTAGCGCTCGGCAATCGTCTTATTCTGGCTGGATGCAGGCACGCACATCGCGTCCACGTACAGGTTAGTGCCTTCTTCGGGGTAGTAGAACTCCAGATCCTCGTTGTTCTCATACATAGTGAGATAGTCGCCCGCATAGTAGGCGGCGATGGCGGCGGAGCCGTCTTCCATCTTATTATAGATCTCGTCCATGACATAGCCCTGCAGGATCGGCTTTTGTTTTTTCAGATCCTCCAAGGCGGCGCGCCAGGTGGCCTCATCGTCGGTGTTGATCTGATCCCAAAGGCCAAGGTGGTACATGGCAGAGCCGAATGCGTCGCGGCTGTTGTTGAACTGCAAAATGTTGCCGGCGTATTTTTCGTTCCACATCAGATCCCACGAGCCGATATCCTCCTCATCCACCATCGTGGTGTTGTAGATGATACCGATCATACCGTACAGATAGGGAACCGAGTAATCGTTATAGCCGTCGCCGTCCCCGTCGGGGTCATATTCCGCGTTCTGGAAATCGGAAAGGATATTACCGATCTCGGGAATGTTGGCGTAATCCAGCTTGGCCAAAAGCCCCTCGTCAATAAGGCGCTCGATCATATAGTCCGAGGGGACGATGACGTCGTAGTCCACCGCGCCCGAGGAGATTTTGGCGTACATAGACTCATTGCTGGAGTAGGTGGAGTAATTGACCTTGACACGCTCGCCGAAGGTCTCGAAATACCACTCCTCAAACATTTCGTTGACGTTATCTGTGCCCTCTGAGCCGTCCGAGATATACTCACCCCAGTTGTAAACGTAAAGCGTAGTGACGTTGCCGCCATCGCCTGCCTCAGCGGCACAGCCGCAAAGGGCAGTGGAAAGCGAGAGCGCGAGAAGTGTGAGCGTGAGAAGGAGCGTTAAAATGCGTTTTTTCATGCACGTCCACCTCCTTTGCGTTTTTTGCCACCCGCAAAGTTCACGGCGATCAGTACGCCCAGGATCACGACAACGATCAAGGAGCAAAGCGCATACATACTGAACTTGACGTTATGCGAGGTCTGGTTGTAAACGTACAGCGGGAGCGTCTGGAAGTCGGGGGAGCTGACAAAGTGGCTGATCACGAAATCGTCCAACGACATCGTAAAGCCGAGCATCAGACCGGAAATAATGCCGGGAATGATCTGCGGCAGCTCCACCTTGAAGAAGGCGCGCGCGGGGGTGCAGCCCAGATCCTGTGCTGCCTCGGAAAGCGAGCGGTCCAGCTGCTTGAAGCGGGGCATAACGGAAAGGATGACGTAGGGCAGGTTGAAGGTGACGTGCGCCACCAGCATCGTGCCGAAGCCGAAGATGCTGTTAGAGCCCAGCAGACCTGCGAGGGCAACGAATAGCAGCATAATCGAAACACCCGTTACGATATCGGGGTTCATCATCGGTACGTTGGTCATCGAGTTGACTGCGGCTTTGATGTAACGGTTGCGCATACGGTGCAGACCAAGCGCGCCGAAGGTGCCGATCACGGTGGCGATCACCGAGGAGGATACGGCAAGAATAAGCGAGTTTTTCAACGAGGAGAATGCTTCCTCGTCCTGGAAAAGCTCAACGTACCAATCAAAGGTAAAATCGGAAAATTCAGCAAGGCTGCCGGCGCCATTGAAGGAGAAGATAATCAGCACCGCGATGGGAATGTACAAAAGGAAGAATACGATGCCGATATAGAATTTGGAAAGGAATTTCATTTGACAGCCCCTCCCTTCTTTTCACCCTCGTCATCGCCCGAGAAGCGGTTCATGATGCCGACGGAAATGAGGATCAGGATCATCATTACCAGCGAGATTGCCGCGCCTACACCATAGGTGGCGGTGTTCTGGAACAATCTTTCAATGGTATCACCGACAAGGTCAATTTTGCCCGCGCCCAGCTTTTGCGAGATGTAGAAGGTGCTGATCGAGGGGACGAATACCATCGTCACGCCCGAAATCACGCCCGACATCGTTAAGGGCAGCACCACGCGGGTCATCGTCTGCCAGCCGTTGCAGCCAAGGTCGTGCGACGCTTCGATATAGCGCTGATCCAGCTTGGTCATTGCGGTGAAGATGGGCAGTACCATATAGGGCAGGAAATCATAGACCATACCGAGAATGACACCGAAGTTGGTGCCGACAATCGGGCTCTTGGGAAGCCCCATACTTTCCAAAAGGGAATTGAGCAGACCGCCGTTGTCAAGAAGTGCCATCAAGGCGTAGGTGCGGATCAAAAGATTGCACCACATGGGTAGCATCACAAGCACCATCAGAATTCTTTGTGCGCGCGGGGATTGGCGCGACATAAAGTAGGCGAGAGGGTAGCCGATGAGCAGGCAGATCACGGTGGCGATCAGCGCAAAGGCGATGGAAAGCACAAAGACGTTGCCGTACTGCGAAAGCTCTGCAATGTTGGCGAAGGAAAAACCGCCGTCAGCACCGCGGAAAGCAAACGCGAGCACGAACAAAAGGGGTGCGACGATGAACATCACCACCCACACGCTGTGCGGCACCGCGGCAAAGCTTTGAAACGCGTTCTTTTTCATTCCTCCACTTCCTCCTCGGGGTCTCCCAGATGATCCATCTCATCACTGAAGGTGGAGTAGTCGCCGAACATACCGGAGTACTCGGACTTTTTCATAACGTGAATGGCCTCGGGCTCGATGAAAAGACCGATCAGGGTATTTTCTGCCACGAAGTCAGAGGTTTCCAGCATCCACTTGAAGCCGTCGACATCCACGATGATCTCGTAGTAGTCGCCCATGAAGGTCACCGAGGTCACGGTGCCCTGGCACATGCCCTTTTCTACGGGGACCACGTCCACGTCCTCGGGGCGGATGACCACGTCAACGGGTTCGTTTTTCTGGAAGCCGCCGTCCACACACGCGAAGGTGTGGCGCGCAAAGCGCACCTTGTTATCCTCCAGCATAACGCCGTGGACGATGTTGCTCTCGCCGATGAAGTCGGCAACGAAGGCGTTCTCGGGCTCGTTATAAATATCGGTAGGCGTGCCGATCTGCTGGATCTTACCGTCTGCCATGACCACGATGGTGTCGGACATCGTCAGCGCCTCCTCCTGGTCGTGCGTGACGTAGATGAAGGTAATGCCGGTCTGCTGTTGGATGCCGCGCAGCTCCTTTTGCATGTCCTTGCGCAGCTTAAGGTCAAGCGCGCCGAGGGGCTCGTCCAGAAGCAGGACGCGAGGCTTGTTGATGAGCGCGCGTGCAATGGCTACGCGCTGCTGTTGACCGCCCGAAAGGGTGGAGATGTGTCTTTTTTCAAAGCCCTTGAGGTTGACCATTTTCAGCATTGCCTGCACCTGATCGCGGATGCTTTCC
>JAZRFS010000018.1:0-3472 GCA_045643765.1 Eubacteriales bacterium | reverse complement strand
GCAATGCACTCTTCGTCCGTTGCGTCGAGCTTGCCATAGCGGATATTTTCCATCACGCTGCCGGTGAAAAGATTTGTTTCCTGCAGAACGATACCAAGGGAGCGGCGAAGATCAGACTTTTTGATCTTATTGATGTTGATGCCGTCGTAACGGATCTTGCCATCCTGAATATCGTAGAAACGGTTGATCAGGTTGGTGATGGTGGTTTTGCCCGCACCCGTAGCACCCACGAACGCGACCTTCTGACCGGGCTCGGCGTACACGGTGACGTCGTGCAGAACGGGCTTGCCCTCCTCGTAGGCGAAGTCCACCTCGGAAAGGCGCACGTCGCCCTTCAGCTCGGTGTAGGTCAGCGTACCGTCGCTGTGGGGATGCTCCCACGCCCACAGTCCCGTGCGCTCGTTGGCTTCCGTCAGGTTGCCGTTCTCGTCGTACTTGGCATTGACCAGCGTGACGTAGCCCTCGTCTGCCTCGGGCGCCTCGTCCATCATTTCAAACAGACGCGCACCGCCTGCCATACCCATAACCACGGCGTTGATCTGCTGAGAGGCCTGGTTCACGTTACCCGTGAACTGCTTTGCCATATTGAGGAAGGGAACAACGATGGAGATAGAGAATACGGCAAAGCCGCCAAGCGATATATTCGGAACGTTCGAAAGCAGGAACACGCCGCCCGTCACCGCCATAATCACGTAAAGAATGTTGCCGATGTTGCCGATGATCGGACCCAGGGTGTTCGCATAGGCGTGTGCTCTTGCGCTGTCCTCAAAAAGGGCGTTGTTGACCTTATCAAAGTCCTGCATCGCCTCTTTTTCGTGGTTGAAGACCTTGATGACCTTCTGACCGTTCATCATCTCCTGAATGAAGCCCTCGGCCTGACCCATCGACTTTTGCTGACGGATGAAATATTTGGCAGAGCCGCCGCCGATCTTTTTGGAAACGATAACCATACAAACAACGCCGCAAAGCAGCACCAGCGTCATCCAGATGCTGAAATACAGCATGACGAAGAAGACGGAGATCAGCACCACGATACACTGCAAAAGCGAGGGGAGCGCCTGCGAGATCAGCTCGCGCAGGGCGTCGATATCGTTGGTGTAATGCGACATAATGTCGCCGTGCTTATGCGTGTCAAAGTAGCGGATGGGCAGATTTTGCATCTTGTCGAACATCGTGCGGCGCAGCTTGCAAAGAAAGCCTTGCGTGACGATGGCCATCAGCTGCGTTTGCAGCACAATAAATACCCACGCGATGGCGTAGAAGATGCCAAGCAACACGACCTTGGGAATAATAACCTCGGAGGCAACCTCCCAGGAAATGCCGCCTTTCACCGCAGTTTCGATCTCGGCGATCACCTGCTGCATAAAGACGGGGGGGAGCGCCGCAGTGACGGCAGCGATCAGGATACAAAGAACGATAAGAGGCATCAGAACGGGGTAGTAGGAAAACAGCATCTTCATCGTGCGGCCAAGCACGCGCATGCTGGGCTTGGGGCGCTTTGGCATTTGCGGCTTACTCATTTTCCTTACCTCCCTTCGTTTGCTGCTCGTAGATCTCGCGGTAGATCTCAGAGTTTGCAAGCAGCTCGTCGTGCGTGCCTGCGTTCGCCACGCGTCCGTTCTCCATTACAAGGATGAGATCGGCGTCCTCTACGGACGCGACGCGCTGGGCGATGATGATTTTGGTGGTTTCGGGGATATAGGTCTTGAAGCCCTGACGGATCAGTGCGTCGGTCTTGGTGTCCACGGCACTCGTCGAGTCGTCCAGGATCAGGATCTTCGGCTTTTTGAGAAGGGCGCGTGCGATGCAAAGGCGCTGCTTCTGACCGCCCGACACGTTGGTGCCGCCCTGCTCGATGTAGGTGTCGTACTTGTTGGGGAAGGATTGGATGAAATCGTCTGCCTGTGCCAGCTTGCACGCCTCGATCAGCTCCTCGTCGGTGGCGTGCTCGTTGCCCCAACGCAGATTTTCCTTGATCGTACCCGAGAACAGAAGGTTCTTCTGCAGGACCATAGCTACGGCGTCGCGCAAGGTGACAAGGTCATATTCGCGCACGTCCACGCCGCCGACCTTAACGCAGCCCTCGGTCACGTCGTAAAGGCGGGGAATGAGCTGCACGAAGGAGGTCTTGCCCGAGCCCGTACCGCCGATGACGCCTACGGTCATACCCGTGCGGATATGCACGTCCACGTCGGAAAGCGAGTTGCGCTTTGCCTTCTGGGAGTACTTGAAGTTGACACGGTCAAAGTCGATCGAGCCGTCCGCAACCGCTGTCACGGGGTTCTCGGGGTTGGTAAGGGAGGGTGCCTCGCAAAGCACCTCGTCAATACGCTTCATGGATTCTGCGGACATGGTGATGATCACGTAGATCATGGAAAGCATCATCAGCGACATCAGCACCTGCATACCGTAGGTCAGCATCGCGGAAAGCTCGCCTACGCCAAGACCGTTTTGGTTGATGATCAGCTTCGAGCCGACCAGCAGCACAAAGATCATGTTGAAGTACATGCAGAACTGCATAATGGGGCGGTTCCACGCCACGATGCGCTCGGCGTGCGTGAAGTCCTTGCGGATGTTTTCCGCAGCCACGCCAAGCTTTTCCTTTTCATATTCCTCGCGGGAAAAGCCTTTTACCACACGCATACCGCGTACGTTTTCCTCAATGCTTTCATTGAGGCGGTCGTACTTGCGGAATACACGGCGGAAGGTGGGCAGTGCCTTGCGGCCGACCAGCCACAGTCCCACGCCAAGCACGGGAATGATGACCACGAAGGTCATTGCCAGTGTGCCGCCCATAACAAACGCCATGATGACAGAGAAGATCAGCATCAACGGCGCGCGGATCGCGGTGCGGATGATCATCATATAGGACATCTGCACGTTCTGCACGTCGGTGGTCATACGCGTGACAAGCGAGGTGGAGGAGAAATGATCCACGTTCTCAAACGAGAAGCTGCCGACGCGGTCGTAAAGATCGTGTCGCAAATTCTTGGCAAAGCCCGCAGATGCACGTGCGCAGCAAAAGCCCGCAATACCGCCGCAGGCAAGGGATGCAAATGCCATCACGGCAAGCACGATGCCCTTTTTGATCACGTTGGAAAGCGGCAATCCGTCCTGGATGTCGTTCACCAACGCCGCGGTGATAAACGGGATCAGCGTTTCGATGATCGATTCGCATACGATGAAAATGAGAGTGAGGACCGTCGGCTTTTTGTACTCGCGGACGCATCCCATCAGTCTTTTTATCATAGTACGTTCCTTTCTTGTTGCCCTTTGGCAACTGTAATAGTTAGATACCTAACTATTATAGCACATTTTTTTCAAAAAACAAGACATAAAATGTGAATTTTGGAATTGCGAGGGAAAGAAAAGGGCGGGGAGAACTTTTTTGCAAAAAAGTTCCCCCCGCGCCCCTTCAAAACTTTTTGTCAAAAGAGTTTTATTTTCTATTCCTTTCACAAAAAATTCCACA
>JAZRFS010000017.1:0-9841 GCA_045643765.1 Eubacteriales bacterium | reverse complement strand
CGTCCTCGGCATTTTTGCCGTACCCCGTGGTAAGGATTTTCGCTTTTTCCAGCGCGGCAAGGGTGTCCTCCGCGCCCTTTTTGCCAAAGTCGAAAAAGTGGTTGTTGGCAAGTCCGCACACGTGAACGCCCACTCTTTTGAGCACCTCTGCGGTTTCTGCAGGTGCCTTGAGGGGCGGACCGATCTTGTCGATCGGTGTCTCGGCGTCGGTGAGCGCGCACTCCAGATTGATCATATTGAGGTCATTGCCCACAAATAGCGAGAGCGTGTCTGTAAACAGCGTATCCACATCGCCTGCCCGGAACAGCGCCGCGTTGGCTTTGGTGGGGGACATGTCCCCGACGAATAAGCATTTCATAAAGAGCCCTCCTTGCCGGAATGTAACATCATTATACCGCATTCGCGCGGATTTTGCAAGAAAATGTGCGCAAGGGGGCAATTTTTTACAAGCCGCACGCGATCAAGCAAAAAAGCCGCGGCGCAAGCGCGCCGCGGCGGGGATTTTTGGTATTACAGGGTGGAGCCGAAGTCGGTCACGATGGTCTGCCCCGTGATGGCGCGCGACTCATCGGACGCGAAGAACAAGAGCATATTCGCCACGTCCTCGGGGAAGCAGGGCTGCACCTTGAGGTCGTTGTGCTTCATCATCTGACCGAAGATGTTCATATCCATATTCGCGGGGCTCATGCCTGCCACCATGGGAGTGACGATCGTGCCGGGGCAGATCGCGTTGCAGCGCACGTTGGTGCCCGCAAAGCGCAGCGCCGTATGGCGCGTCAGGCCGACCACGGCCGCCTTGGACGCCACGTATGCGGCACCGCCACAGCCCATCACGCCCGCCACGGACGCGACGTTCACGATCGAGCCGTAGCCCGTTTTTGCCATTTCTGCGCTGATCTCGCGCATCATGCACATCGTGCCCTTGGTGTTGATGTCGATCACGCGGTTCATATCCGCGTCGGTGAAGCTGTCGATTGCCTTGAGCCCCTCGTCCAGCACGCCCGCGTTGTTGATCAGAATATCTACCTTGCCGAATGCCGCAAGCGTGGCATCCAGCACCTTTTTGGCATCCTCTGCCTTGGAGATGTCGCTGACAACGGGCAGCACCTCGCCGCCTGCCGCACGGATCTTCTCCGCAACCTCAAGCAGCGGTGCTTCGCGGCGCGCGGTGATCACGACCTTGGCGCCCTCTGCGGCGAACTTGATGGCGGTGGCGGCACCCACACCGGAGTTGCCACCCGTGATGATTGCTACTTTTCCATTCAAACGATCCATAATAAACCTCCTTAGGTAAAATAGATTACAATTTCATTATAGCATAAGCTTTTTTATTTTGCAAGGGGGAAACTCTTTTTTGAAAATCCCCGCAAACGGCTTGATTTATTCGCATATTTGTGCTATAATAAATGCCAATGCTGTACACGGAGGTGGGCCCATGACAATCGGATACGGAATTACGCTGGCGCTCGCCGTCGGACTTCTTATCGCATATTTTTTGATGGTGAAGGAACGTGAGTTCTGGCTGTCGATGCTGTATATCTGCGTGACGGTCGTTAACCTCGGCTACTTATTGATCTCCGTGGCAAATACCGTGACGTTCGCCGTGCTTGCCAACGACGTGGCGTATCTTGGCAGCGTGTTCCTTTCCATGTGTATGCTGCTGACGATCGTGCGCCTTTGCGGGTTTGAGATCAGACGGGTACACGTGATCATCTGTGTTTCATTGGGCGTTTTGATGCTTGCGGTTATCGTCAGCTCGCCGATGCTGCCGCTTTACTATAAGCGCGTGTGGCTGGAACAGATCGGTACGGCTGTCAAGCTGAAAAAGGAATACGGTGTGCTGCATAATGCATATCTGGTGTATTTGCTTGGCTATTTCGCGGTCATGATCGTTACCATTATTCATTCGGTGCGCAGAAAAAAGCTGGGCAACCCCAAGTTTGCGGGCTTTATCGCGGGCGTGGTGTGCGGCAACATTCTGGTGTGGCTGTTTGAAAAGTTTATCAACTGGGAATTTGAATTTCTTTCGGTGACCTACATCGCATCGGAGCTGATGCTGCTTCTGGTATATTGGATGATGCAGGATTACGTGCATAAAAAGGACGTGCCGGGCGCGGTAATGCCCGTGGACGAGGGCGCAGCTGCAACGAAAAAGATGACGGAGCTGGCGCAGGAAAAGGGACTGACCGCCAAGGAGCGCGAGGTGCTGGAGCGGATGCTGCAGGGGCAGAGCCGCAAGGAGATCGCAAGCGAGATGCACATATCCGAAAACACCGTGAAAACGCACGTGAAGCATATCTACGAAAAGCTTGGCGTGTCGGGCAGAGAGGAAATACGGGCACTTACTGTATAAGATGAAAAAGGAGCGCAGCTGCGCTCCTTTTTTTGTTGTTTTCCACCCGTCAGGCGGCTTTTTTTGCTTTGTCACCCGGAAATCACCCGTGGTAAAAACAAAAATCACCCCTCGCGGGTGATGCGCGCGCGCACGTAAAGGGTTACAATGAAAGTGGAATATGAATGTGTCAACATTCCAATTTTCATTCCAAGGAGGGAATTATGAAAAACACAGTACGCATTTTGACGGCGCTGCTGCTTGCCGTTCTTATGGTTGTGGCGCTCGTGCCGTTCTCGGCACTCACGGTATTTGCCGACACGCCCGAAGCAGAAATCACCGAGGTCTCCTCGTTTGAGCAGCTGGTGGCGGCGGTCAATGCCGACAAGGCGTATATCAAGCTGACGGGCGATATCGAAAGGGTGGTTGCCGCAGACGAGCTGCCGCCCAGATTGATCTTTGACGGCAACGTGGACTATGTGCTTGACCTGAACGGCTACTCGTTGGAGGTGATCAATCACATCAACGAGTATTATACCGGCAAGTTTGCCATGATCACCGTATCGGGCGAATCGAGCTTGGAGATCAAGAACGGTTATATCGGGTTTGACAACTGGTCCACGGGTTCGGACCGCAAATCCAAGGGTGTTGTTTTTGTAGAGGACACCGCTACCCTTGTGGCGACTAAGGTAAGCATGAGAAACTTGTATACCGGCGCTGTGGTATCTGCCGCCGAGCAGGCAAGCGTGACGTTGGACGGCGGCGAATACCAAGTGCAGAACGGCTTTGCGCTCTTTATGTCGGGGCAGGCCGCCCTTACTCTTGACGGTAGCGTGTATATCCACACCCTGGTGGGTGACTGTGCATCCAGTGCGTACGTGGACGGCTACGGTGCCCTGTATTCCGAAAGCGCGGGCGCGCTGGTGATCAACAACGCCTTCTTCAAGAGCGGTATTCAGGTGCATTCCTCGCAGATCGGTGCGTTTTCTACCGCGACCCACGAGGTCATGGTCAACGGCAAGGTATTGACCGAGGATATCTTTGACGGCACGAGATCGGATGCACAGAATCAGAACAAAGAGTATTATTGGTACGCCTTTAACGGAAAGGCGTTGAACAAGACTGAGGATTCGGGCTTTTGCAACACCGTGAGGGTGATTTCCTATGATAAGAAATATCCCATTGAAATTACAAGCGGCACCGCGATGGTTGGTGGAGCTCCCGTGACCGAGGCCAGCTACGGCCAGACGGTCACCATCGTGGCGGGCGATCCCGCACCGGGCAAGGAATTCCTGCGTTGGGGTACCACCGGCGCGTTGCTTGGCAACAATTATACCGCGACTACCTCCTTCGTGATGCCCGCGCAGCCCGTGGCGCTTACGGCCTATTACGGCAATCTGGCGATCAGCGCGGTCGAACTGAACGTGACCGCACCCGTCGCGGGTGAGAAGCCGAACTTTCAGGCAAGTGCCGCCGGCGACGTTACGACCGACATGATGGAATGGTACGTTGTGGGGGGCGGTGCGCTGGGGGAAAATGACGTATTCTTTCCCGGCGTGCAGTACGGCGTGCGTGTGCTGATATACCCCGGCGAGGATTATAAATTCGCGGATGCCGTGGCGCCTACCGTAAACGGCTTGACAGCACAGATCCAGACGGGCACGGCGGCGTATCAGATCGTTGAATATCACTTCGCGGCACTGCCCGCAAGCGTCTTTACGACCTACTATAAAAGCAGTCCTCAGCTTGGCGTCGGCGGCAAGATCGAGCTTGACGTGGATGCGATCACCGGCGCCAGCGATACCTTTGCCGATGCACTGGCGGCAGGCAAGGCCAGTTATCAATGGTACAGAAACGGACAGCCCATTGAGGGGGCAAATGCAAGCGAGTATGCCTTTGTGACCGAGGATATCGGTTGCAATATCTTCGCCCGTGTGAGCGCTGACGGCGTGTACTCCTACGGCAGCACAGTGGTGGTCACGGGAGATCTGTATCACGTGTATTTCAATATGACTGAGGCCGCAGTGGGCGGGCGCGCACCCCAGATCACCTCGGCAACGCCCGGTATTGCGATCCTGGCTGACAGCACGCTCATCTGCGAGATGCTTGGCCCGAACAACCCGGGGCTTGCGCTGGATATGGCCAAGGCTATCCTGTTGCCGGGCAAGACCTACCGCATCTTTGCTTACTATCAGACGATAGATGCAGAGATCAACGTTGGCATCAACGCTTCCTTCTATGTGAACGGCAACGCGGCGACCAAGGATGGTGACAGAGTGATTTATGAGTTCACGATGCCCGCCGCCGATTTTGACGTTACGGCAACAAGCGATGATGCCATCGGTATCGGCGCCATGTTGAAGGCGACCGAGGTGAGCGGTGCCACCTATCAGTGGTTCAGAAACGGTGAGCCTATTACAGGCGCAACGAGCCCCACCTATATCGTCACCGCAGCAGACAAAAACAGCCTGTTGCATTGCGTGGTGACCAAGGCGGACGGCAGCTGCGGCTACACAAGCCAGGTTGAGATCGGCCAGGTGATCACCGTACTGCGCTTTGAGATCACCAATCCCCAGAACGATACCACGAAGAACGATATTTCGAAGTCCGTCAGCATCGGCTCCTTTACCAACGTGCAGGGCTGGATGTTCGGCACGATCGACAGCCTTGGCGACTTTATGAATAACAACGATAAATTTGTAGAGGGCGATAGCTACGTTGCGTATATGCAGGTAGCCGCGCCTGAGGGACTGTGGTTTGTCAACGGCGTGACCCAGACCAAGGCTTACTGCAACGGAACCTTGGTGGGCGAAATGGCAGGCTGTGACGTGGGTTGCCTGAATATTAGCTTTATGTTTGAATTCACAGCCATCCACAAGCACGAGTATTCAAATAGCGTGTGGGCGCACGACGACGAGGGATGCCATTGGCAGCCCTGCGTGGTTCCGGGCTGTATCGCTCCCAACGAGGAGTGGGTGATGTACGTTTCTCACTGGGGCGGCGGCGCGACCTGTCAGACCGCAGGGGTTTGTGGGCAGTGCGGCGCGGAGTATTATGCAGAGCACGACGTGGCAATGCCGGAATATATTTATTTGGACGGGTTGAAGTGCGTGGATTATTGTGCGACCGAGGGGTGTGATTACGTTTCTGATTGGAACTATCACGCGGGCGGCGTTGCCACCTGTAACTCCAAGGCAATCTGCGAGTTCTGTCATCACGAATACGGCGAGCCCTTGCAGCACGCAGGCGGCACGGCCACTTGTACGCAAAAGGCGCTTTGCACCGCTTGCGGTGAGGCTTACGGCGAATTTGGCGGCCATGTCCTTGGTGAGTGGATCGCAGAGGTCCCCGCAACCACCGAGGCAGCAGGCAGCAAGGGGCATAAGGATTGCAGTGTGTGCCATAAGCACTTTGACGAAAACGGCAGCGAGATTGCCGATCTGACGATTGCCAAACTGGCGCCCGCTGCTACCAACACCCCGAACACACCAGATAACGGCACCTCCGCTGACGAGCCTGCCGAGCAGGAAGGTCTTGGCGCAGGCGCTATCGTTGGTATCGTGATCGGCTCTGTCGCAGTAGTCGGCATTGGCGGATTTGCTATCTTCTGGTTTGTGATCAAAAAGAAGAGCTTTGCTGATCTCATCGCAGTGTTCAAGAAGAAATAATTGGCGTTAAACAATATCCCCTTGTCTTTCGGGGTAAAAAGGGCGGCGGGCAGAAATGTCCGCCGCTTTTTTGTGCTCCGAGCCGTGAAAAAGCAGATCGCGGGCGAGCTGCACGTGTCCGAGAACACTGTCAAGACCCACGTGAAGCATATTTACGAGAAGCTTGGCGTTTGTGGCAGAGAGGAAATTCAGGTACTGTTATCATAAGCATAAGGAAAGGGATGCAGCTGCATCCCTTTCCTTATATCGCACCCGTTTGGGTGCTTTTTTTGCTTTATCACCCGAAAATCACCCTCGCGCGCGCATAAAATCACCCGTGATGGGTGATGCGCGCGCGCACGTAAAGAGTTACAATGAAAGTGGAATATGAGTGTGTCAACATTCCAAATTTCATTCCAAGGAGGGAAATATGAAAAACACAGTACGCATTTTGATGGCGCTTTTGCTGGCAGTGTTGCTTTGTGCTGCCCTGATCGCGTGCGGTCACGACGACACCGAGCACGTAGCGGCAGGCGACTGGCTGAAGAACGATACGCATCACTGGAAGGCGTGCGAGGACGAGTGCGAGGGTGCCGAGGTCGACAAGGCAGAGCATACCTTTGACAACGCTTGTGATGCCGCCTGCAACGTTTGCGGCGCGACGCGCAGCATCACGCATACTTATGCGAGCGAGTGGAGCAAGGATGCCACCAATCACTGGCACGCCTGCACCGTTTGCGGCGCAAAGGATGCGGAGGTGGCACACACCTTTGATAAGACCGCGGCACATGCCGACTACTTAAAGGCAGCCGCCACTGCCACCGCCAAGGCACAGTACTACAAGTCCTGCGCGTGCGGCGCGGCATCTGCTACCGAGTATTTTGAAAGCGATAAGGCACCTGCCAATCTGTCGGTTTCCGACATCTCCAAGACCTATGACGGCACGCCCGTTTCGGAGCCGGCTATCACCTTTGACGGCGTTGGCGGCGAGGGCTTTGAGTATTGGCAGGGCACGACCAAGCTGACCGAAAGACCCACCAATGCGGGCACCTATAAGGTGGTCGTTACGGTCGGCGAGACCGAGACCCACGCAGGCGACCGCGTGGAGAGAGAGTTCACCATTGCGAAAAAGGTTCTTTCCAACCTTAGCGTGGATCTGACCTATGCCGGCACCAATTCCTTTGAAGTTCCTTTGGGTGCAGCAAACGGTATTTTGGCAGGCGACGTGGCAGACGGCATTAAGGTTTGCATCACCTTTGCAAACAAAAACGTGGGCGCAGCAGTAACAGGCGCAGGTTTGGATGCCGAGGACGGCGAGAATTACACCAACTATGAGCTTGACCTTACCACCTGCACCGCAAACATCGTGCCCAAGGTGCTTACCAACCTTGCTTTTTCCGTTGTGTATAACGGCAGCACCTATCACGCAGGCGTTGCTATTCCCAATGGTGTTGTAGCAGGTGACGAATTCCTTGTTGATATCGACCTTTATAACAAAAACGCAGGTACTTACACTTGCTATGCTGCGGGTAAGGAAACATCTGTTTGTTGGGAAGATATCTCGTACGATGGTGACGATTACGAAAATTATGAAGTAGATCGCGCAACCGCAACGATCACCGTAACCCCCAAACCCTTGAGACTGCTGGATATCGAGTTCACTTACGACGGTGGCAATATTCCCAGCCGCTTTGACCTGACCGCCGCAGACGGCGTGATCGCAGGCGATGACGTTTGGCTTTACGGCGACGCTTGGCAAAGCTACGACGTGACGTACGCCGAATATACTCTGACCGATGATCTTGGCGACTACGATTATGACGAGGGCGTGGAGCTGCGCGGTGCGGATAAGGGCAACTACAAGTTCTCCTACGACACCGACGGCAGCGTGGGTAAGATCACCGTAATGCCTTATATCCTTGACTTTACCGGCGAGTACGTGAAGGATGCCGACGGCACGCACTACTTCACCTTTACGCAGGACATTACTTATTCCTGGGGCGGCACAGAGACCGTGACCGTGCAGATCGCATTGATTGATTCGGAAGGTAATTGGATCACTGCGCCCGGCGTTTACACGCAGGAAAATGCAGAGATCGGTGACGAATCCTTCTATATCGGCGGCGTGGAGTGCGATGGATTTGAGCTTGATGAGCGCTATTATGCTGACGAGTTTAAGGTTACCGTGCTTTCCACCGATGATCTGATCCTGCAGGCAACGAATAGATTAAACATCGGAACGGACTATATCATTGTTGTTCAGGTCAAGCAGGGCACCGTTAAGGTGGGTGACAGCATCGTGCTGCCCGGCACCCCCGATAAGGTTTATGAGGTGCTGAAGATCGAGAAGCTCCGCGAGTTCTCTGAATATGCAACCGTGGGTGACGAGGTCGGACTGTACGTGGACGGCATGGCAGAGCTTACCGAGGTTTCCACTCCTGCCTTCCTGTATGAGGCCGGCAACATTCCCGAAATGGCAACCGAATTCCTGGCAGAGCTCTATCTGAAAACGCAAGCCGAGGGTGGCAGACAAACCCCTGTTACCGGCACCTATACGCCCACGTTCCGTGGATTAGGCCCGGCTCAGCAGGCAACCATTACCCTCATCTCGCATTACGCAAAGGAAGATTCTCTTTTCTGGACCCCCGGTGAGACCGTGCTGGCCAAGATCACGCTGACCACGCCCGTGCCCGCAGCCCTCTTGCACGGACTTGAGTTTAAGATGACCGAGGACACCGCAGGTAGTTCGCGCGAAACCGTTACCGGCGCGGTCGTGGATGACATTATCGAAAGCGCTCCGTCCGGTAACGCCATGCTGAAGACGGATGCGTTCGACACCGAGGCGCAGACCCCTGTTGTGGTCAAGATCACCAACACCAGAACCGAGGCGTTGGATACGCTGGAGCTCTTTGTCAGCAACGGCAGCGGCGGCGGAAGCTACCTGACCGATTACACCATCGAGCTTTATGACGAGGACTTTGTAAGGATCTTGGGTACGCACAATAATACGGAAGGCACCTTCACTAAGGACGATAGCACCACCTGGTCGCTTGCGGCAGGCGACACCTGCTACGTTGTGGTGAAGACGACGAATGCCACCAACGGCGTATTTGTGCGACTGATGTAATGCAAACACAATGATTTCCATAGCCGATCACTCGGCTGCGGCGGCGGGCAGAAATGCCCGCCGCTTTTTTGCGCAAAGCCGCGGAAACAATCCAAAAAAACAAGGCGGAAGCGCCAAAGCGCTTGCGGGGGGGGATTTTATTTGTCTTTTATCGTGTTGAGCGAGGAAACGAGCATACGGCGTATGCTGCCGCAATCGTGAATGGGCTTTTTCAAAACGTCTTGCGCAAGAATTTCGCTTTTGCCAAGCAATTCAAGCCAATATTCCGTTTCGTAGCATTCCTTGAGCGCAATCTGCAATTTGGATATAAAATCGGCGGTGCTTTGCGCGTAGTTTGCTTCCCGAATATTTGCACCGATGCTTGTTGCGGAGCGCTCCAACTGGTTTTTCAAGGAGTAGTGCCCTTGGATCTGATCGCAAAGCTGCAAAACGTCTACGGCAAACGCCATAGAAAGGTCGGCCAACTTGTTTTCTTTCATAATGTCCCTCTTTTGAATGAAATCCCGCGATCCTTGGGATCGCGGGATGAAATCACTTTGTGATGAAGTCCGCCGATGGCGGATGAAATCGAAGCTACGCTTCGGTGAAATGAAATCCACCCATCGCCGCAGCGATTTCATCCGAGCGGCGCGAGGATTTCATCTGCGAAGCAGATTTATTCCACACGGTAGTGTGGATTTCATTGCATTTGCCGCCGGCAAATGCTTTACTCCCACTCGATGGTTCCCGTAGGCT
>JAZRFS010000016.1:0-1717 GCA_045643765.1 Eubacteriales bacterium | reverse complement strand
CATCTTGATCTCGGAGGTCGGCTTCTTGCCGGGCTCCAAGGACTCGCCCTTAGCGTTGACGCGAACCAGCTTGTCGGGCGTCAGAAACGCCTTGCAAAGTCCGCCGGGGGTGCAGATGAACTCGTTGTCACTGATCTTGTAGGAGATGTTGCCGTGCTTGGCAATGACCAAGCCCTTCTCGTACATCAGCTTTCCAACCTCAACGATCTGCTTTTTGATTTCAAACAGATTCGGCATAGGAAATACCTCGTTTATTCAGCGTTATGCGTTTGCGATCTTCTGGGTGTCCAGAGCGATCATATATTCCTCGTCGGTGGGGATAGCGAAGACCTTGGCGCGAGAGCCGTCAGCAGTCAGATCGCCGGTGGTACCGCGAGGACATGCGTCGTTCTTCGCCTCGTCCAGAATGATACCAACCGCATCCATATCGCGGCAGATATCCGCACGCAGCTTGCGATCGTTCTCACCGATACCTGCGGTGAAGACGATTGCATCTACGCCGTTCATCTCGGCTACAAAGGAGCCGATGATCTTCTTGGTGTAGTGAATCAGCTGATCGATTGCCAGCTTTGCGCGCTCGTTACCGGCGTCAGCTGCCTTGTTGACCTCGCGGCAGTCGCTGGACACACCGGAAACGCCGAGCAGACCGGACTTCTTGTTCAGAATGTTGTCCATCTCGTCGGGCGTGAGGTTGAGCTGCTTCATCAGGTAAGGCACGATGGTGGGGTCGATGGTACCGCAGCGCGTACCCATAGGCAGACCCTCGTTGGGCGTGAAGCCCATGGTGGTATCCACAACCTTGCCATTCTTGATGGCGGTGATGGAGGAACCGTTGCCCAGGTGGCAGGTGATGATCTACATATCAGCCATGTCCTTGCCACACAGCTCGGCAACGCGACCCGCAACATAGCGGTGCGAGGTGCCGTGGAAGCCGTAGCGGCGCAGACCGAACTTCTCGTAATATTCGTAAGGCAGGGGGTAAACGTAAGCAACAGGCTCCATGGTGCTGTGGAATGCGGTATCAAATACGCAAACCATGGGCTTGCCGGGGCAAGCCTTGCGGCACGCCTCAATGCCCTTGATGGCAGGAGGACCATGCAGCGGGTTGATACCCACGATGGAATACAGATACTCCAGCGTCTCGTCGCTGACCAGCGTGGACTCCTTGAGCTTACCGCCGTGTGCAACTCTGTGACCGATCGCATCGATCTCGTCAACGCTTGCAATGACACCCAGCTCTGCATCGGTCAGAAGGCTGAGCACCAGATTGATGGCATCGTCGTGATCCTTGAGCTCGACGTCCGCCTTGTAATCGTCCTTACCGGGGCGCTTGTGGGTGACAAAGCCACCGATACCAATCTTCTCGCAGTTACCCTTTGCGATCACCTTGTTCTCGTCCATATCGAACAGCTGATACTTCAAGGACGAGCTTCCGGCATTTACGACCAAAATTTTCATGAAAAGCGAAACCTCCGTTGTTTTATTCGGTTTTCGATCTCCGTCATATTGCTTGCTCGCGCCGACAGGCGGCGGGGCGTGACACGGCGTGGGAAGGAACCGTCGGGCAGCATATCCGTGCGAAAAAGACATTTTTCTCCACCCGCGGAAAAAAATGGGTATTTTCGCCTTTCGGGCATAGCTATACCTCTACTTAATACATATTATAGCACAACGCCGCGTTTTTTGCAAGGGTATTTGCGAAAAAAACCTTAATATT
>JAZRFS010000015.1:0-3506 GCA_045643765.1 Eubacteriales bacterium | reverse complement strand
ACTTGCCGATATCGGCAAGTGCCTCGTGCGGGTAAGTGGTATTTTTCAGATATTCTGCTGCACGGGTGTGGGAAAGATCGTATAGCTCGGCAGTTTTCACAGCGCTCATTGCAAAAGCCCTCTCTTTTTCATCACGGCGATGATATCAAACACGCACTTGCGGCACATTTCAATACTCTCCGCCTCAGCCATCACGCGTATGACGGGCTCGGTACCGCTGGCGCGCACCAGCACGCGACCGGTACCTGCCAGATCCTCCTCGGCGGCGGCAATGGCTTTGAGGACGGCTGCGTCCTCCATCGCCTTCGCTTTATCCACCACACGCACGTTTTCCAGAACCTGCGGATAGATCACGTAGCCCTCGGTCAGCTCGTGCAACGTCTTGTCGCTGTTGCAGATCAGCTCCATCATCTTGATGGCGGTAATCAGACCGTCGCCCGTGTTGGCGACCTTGCTGAAGATCACGTGTCCCGATTGCTCGCCGCCCAGGCGATAGCCGTGCTGGGTCATGCACTCGTACACGTATTTATCGCCCACGGCAGTCTTTTCGTATTTGATACCCAGATCGTCAAGTGCCTTGTAAAGGCCGAAGTTAGACATCACGGTGGTCACAACGGTGTTGTGGCGGAGAAGTCCGCGCTCCTTCATATACTTGGCGGACACGTAAAGGATGCCGTCACCGTCCACGATGCAGCCCTGCTCGTCAACGGCGATACAGCGGTCGGCGTCACCGTCAAAGGCAAATCCCACGTCAAGACCGTTGCGCTTGACGAAGCTTTGCAGCTGCTCGATATGCGTGGAGCCTGCGTCCTTGTTGATATTCAGACCGTTGGGAGTGTTGTTGATGACGTAGGTGGTTGCACCCAGCGCGTCAAACACGGATTTTGCCATCAGCCAGGAAGCACCGTTGGCACAGTCAAGACCGACCTTTTTGCCACGGTAGGAAACGGTGGCAAGCGAGATGAGATAGCCGAGATAACGGTTTCTGCCCGCCACGTAGTCCACAGCGATACCGATATCCTCGCCCGTGGCGAAGGGAAGATCCTCACCACTATCCAGAAATGCCTCTACGGCGTTGATGGTCTCCTCGTCCATTTTTTCGCCCTTGCTGTCAAACAGCTTGATGCCGTTATCGTAGTAGGGATTGTGGCTGGCAGAGATCATAATGCCGCAATCAAAGCGGTCCACGCGCGTGATGTAAGACACTGCGGGGGTGGGAAGCACGTGCAGAATATAAGCATCGGCACCTGATGCGGTAAGACCCGCGACAAGGGCGTACTCCAGCGTGTAGGAGGAGCGACGGGGATCCTTGCCGATCACCACGCGGGCTTTGTGCTCTTTACCAAAATAATGACCGAGAAAGCGACCGATCTTCCAGGCGTGCTCAGCGGTAAGACCGCGGTTGGCTTCGCCGCGGAAGCCGTCGGTTCCAAAATATTTACCCATAATAAACTCCTTTACGGTTGTAGGGGGAAGAAAAGAGCAATGCTCTTTTTCGTATCTATTTTACCACAAAGTGCGCGGGAAGTCAAGCGTGAGAGGAATGTGTTGCTTTTGTAACGAAATGAAGGGTGCACTTGTAATTTTTCTTGAAATGTGATAAACTATATCAAAGTCGGGCAATCATTGTAATGGCGAAGGAGGTGTGGATATGCAATTTGTTGTAAGTGCAAGTGGCGAAGGAAAGCTGCTGCGCAATTTTTTGCGCGAGTGTGGCGTATCCGCAGCTCTGCTTGCCAAGCTCAAGCGTTGTGAGAACGGTATTCTGCAAAACGGCGTGCGCGTTACGGTAAGAGCGGTTTTGCACGCGGGAGATCTGATCGACCTTGCGATCGAGGACAGGGAAGAAAGCCCGCACGTGGCACCTCGTGACCTACCCGTGGATATTCTTTTGCATACGGCAGACTTTACCGTGGCAAACAAGCCCTGCGATATGCCTACGCACCCCTCGCACGGACATCACGAGGATACGCTTGCCAACGCGCTTGCATATCGTTTTTCTACGGCGGACGCCCCCTTCCGTCCGCGTTTTATCAACCGTCTGGACCGCAATACCACAGGCGTGGTACTGATTGCCAATCATGCGCTTTCTGCGGTTTCGCTTTCTCGTGCCATGGCGGCAGGGGAAATCAAAAAGACCTATTTGGCACTTGTGCACGGTCGCGTGAGTGGGGATTTTCGTATCGAAACAGGTATTCGCCGCCTGGAGGGAAGCACGATGCTGCGCGAGGTGTGTTCTCTCGAGGAAGGTGCGCCTTCTATCACGGAAGTGAGCACTGTTTACCAATCCGATAGCGTATCTTTGGTAAAATTAACTCCACTGACGGGAAGGACGCATCAACTCCGTGTGCATATGGCACATAGGGGACACCCCCTGCTCGGTGACGAGCTTTACGGCGTTGCGGACGATTTTCCGCGTCACGCCCTGCACGCTTGCACGCTGGAATTTCCCGCGCCGCAAACGGGCGAGCGTATTTTGGTGCGTGCCCCTCTACCCGAGGATATGCAAAGGCGGATCACTTTGCTTGGAGAGGAGGCGGCAGCACTTGCGCAAAGAGAAGAATTTTGAGAAAATGCCGCGTTGGTCGCTACTGCTTTTCGGGGTGGCGGTGCTTGCGCTTGGCTTGCTGATCACCGCTGTGATCAGCAAGGGCTTTGCCGATTGGTACAATCGCACAATAGGGGCGTTTTTTCGCACCGTTTTGGCACATTTGACATCTTGGATCCCGTTTTCACTTGCCGAGATCGCCATTTATTCCATCCCCTTTTTCATTGTTGCAATTGGTGTATACGGCTATCGTCGCCGCTGTGATACTTGGCGCGCTGTCTTCGTGTATCTGGGCAGCATCGTATCGGTGTTCAGTTTGTTGTTTTCACTGTTTGTGTTTGGGTTCGGGATCGGGTATCAAACGTCCACGTTGGACGAAAAAATGGCACTTGCTCCCACTGAGGTCACGGCGGATACGCTGCGCGAAACGGCGGAAGCACTGATCGTTGAGGTCAATGCGCTTTGCGGGGGGATCACCTACGGCGAGGACGGCTTTTCCGTGATGCCCTTTGATCGCAGGGGGATGAATGACGCCTTGCTTGCCGCATATGAGCCCGTTTGTGACGCATATCCCTTTATACAACGGATGAATAGCCGCCTAAAGCCCGTGCTTGCCAGCCGCGCGATGAGCTATACGCATATTACGGGCGTTTATAGTTATTTTACGGGAGAAGCCAATCTGAACGTGCATTTTCCCGACTATTCGCTTTGCTACACCGCCGCGCACGAGCTGGCGCATCAACGGGGAATTGCACGCGAGAACGAGGCGAATTTCGTGGCTTTTTTGGTGTGCAGCGGTTCTTCGGACGCCTATGTGCGCTATTGCGGCTATCTGAATTTGCTGGAGTACGTGATGAATGCCCTGTACGAGACGGATGCGCAGGCATATGACGCGCTTATGAAAACTGTGGACGGTCGTGTTTTAAGAGAGTGGGCTGCCTTTGACGACTTTTTCGAT
>JAZRFS010000014.1:0-19398 GCA_045643765.1 Eubacteriales bacterium | reverse complement strand
GTGCAAAGAGCTGCCTCGCCGCGTGCCATTGCCTTCAGTGCCTCGCCTGCGGGACCCTCGTAAGCGTTGCCGTCAAGACCGACGAGTGCGCCCTTGGGAGCGTCCTTGCCGGTACGTGCGGAGTACTCCAGCTTACCGATCTGGTAGGTGGAGGTAGCGCCGTCAAAGTTGAAATCGAATGCCTCATCGGTGGGGACACCCAGCGTCAGGGGGTTGGTACCGAACATACCCTCAACACCAAAGGTGGGGGCAACGGTGGGGCGGGCGTTGGTACCGGTAAGACCGATGCAGCCTGCCTTGGTAGCCATAGAGGTGTAGTAGCCCGCGATGCCGTAGTGGCAGGAGTTACGTACAACGACCATGCCCATGCCGTACTTCTTTGCCTTCTCGATTGCCATCTTCATCGCCTTGTAGCCGATGACCTGACCCATGCCGTCGTGACCGTCAACCACAGCGGTGGTCTCGGTGTCCTTGATGATCTCGAAGTTGGTAACGGGGTTCTGGATGCCGGCCTTGATGCGATCAAGGTAAACGGGCTTGAAACGGTTGCAGCCGTGAGATTCGATGCCGCGCTTGTCGCTCTCAAGCAGTACGTCTGCGCAGATGATGGCATCCTCGCGGGGAATGCCGTAACCGACGAAGGAGTCGATCACGAAGTTGGTGATTGTTTTCCAATCCACAATGTTGGTTTTAGCCATGGTTGAATACCTTCCGTTCTTTTTTTGTTTTGAGTGGGCGCGTGCCCGTACCTTTTTATTGTATCACATTCCGCGCCGCTTTTCAAGCCCCCCACGCCAATTTTATCCTTTTTATATATACGCGCACGCCCGCGCGCAAAAAAGTGTGGAAAATGCACAGAGTGCTTATGGGCGCAAAAATGGCGCGTTTTTGTCTCACCTGTGAACAAAGTGTAAATACACGCGGCGTCATGGTTTTTCCTTCCTGAAAAAATGCACAAAAAGTGGGCGTTTTGAAAAAAAGTTGTTGACAAAAAAACGAAAGTATATTATAATAGGGATACCAAAATTAAAAAAGGAAGGTGCTAACCATGCGTAAATTTCTCGCGGTTCTGATGGCCGCATTTATGCTCACGGCCGCTTTGGCTGTGCTCCCCGCTTCGGCAGCTGTTACCAAGTCCGACAAGGACGGTTCTGTGGCAACGGATGCTGACGCAATTGACCTCGTGATTACCGAGGTGCTTGCTGACACCCAGTCTAACAACGTTTCGATGAAGGCGAAGAACGCATTCCAGTACATCGAGATCTACAAGAGAAGCGCGACCAAAACTGTTAACATCTACGACTACGCGATCGTTCGTGCAACCTACAACGAAAAGTCCGGCACTCCCTGGGCAGAACCCAGAAAGTTCGAGAAGAAGATCGTGCTTGATACCGGCAGCATTTACGATCACTACGTAAATAACAACGTTGCAAACATCGCTCAGTACAACCTCACCGGTGTGCTTGACTGTGTAAACGCTCTCGGCGGTGATATCGGTCCCGGCGAGACCGCTCTTATCTGGATCTGGAACCAGGATACCAAGGACGTGTTCGGTGCCAACGGCGGTACTACCGCTACGGGTGAGAACCAGGGTAACTTCAACGCATTCCGCAACCATTACAAGGATCTGGGCAAGGAGATCCCCAACGATGTCAAGATCTTTGCTACCTTCGGCGTTGACGGTATCGGTCAGAGCTTCCAGATGAACACCACCAAGAACTATATGTATGCACTGGTTGAGGACGGTGTGGGCAGCGCAAACACCTTCGATATCGGTACCGAGATCGCTTACAGCAAGACCACCGGCGGCAACTTTGAGACCAATGCCAAGATCAAGGCTATGTTCAAGTTCGGTACTGCGCTTGGTTACTACAACACTACCGAGAACAATGGCGCCGTTTACACGCTTGCAAACAAGACCCCCAACTACACCAATACCTACTTTGAAAAGACCGACGCCAACTACTATGAGTCCGGCGACGTAGACAGCTTCAAGGAAATGGCTTGCATCTACTACGATGAGGCTATGACCCCCGGCACCCTGCTTCCTGTTCAGTGGGCAGATATCGATCCCGATCACGCTCCCGCAGCCGTAAAGGGCACGGATGCAAACTGGGCAACCACTGCATGGAACACCTACGTAGCAGCTCTCGTTGCTGCCAATGGCGGCGGTGAGAACACCAACCGTCCTGAGGAAAACAAGAACCAGAGCGACATCGACGTAAACCGTAACGACCTGGGTAACCTTGGTCAGAACAAGGCAGGCGAGTGGACCTTCTTCATCGGTGAGGATGGTAAGTACTACAGATACAAGACCGAGGGCGGCAGCAAGGATGAGGCCGTTGAAATCACTAAGGAAGAGTATGACACCGCTATGGCAGCTCTTGCTGAGCTGGAAGAGGGTGAGGGCCTTGGCATTTGGCTGTGGGTCATCATCGGTGGTGCTGCAGTAGTTGTGCTTGGCGGCGCAGCAGTTGTGCTGATCATCGTGCTCAAGAAGAAGAACAAGAACGTGGCTGCTGACGACGTCGCAGGCTTCGTTGAAATCATTGACGAGGATGCTGCTGCTCCCGCAGAGGACGCTGCCGCTCCCGCAGAGGAAAAGACTGAAGAGTAATTTTCTCGGATAAACAAAAAAGCCGTTGCATTGCAACGGCTTTTTTGTTGCATAAAGAAAAGCCACGCGAAAAGCGTGGCTTTCTTTATCAGATTTTTTTGAGCTTGTCAAGGCAAGTGCGGCAGATACGCTTGCCCTCGTAAAGCACGTTGTCCTCCGTATTGCCGCAGAAAAGGCAGGAGGGCTGGAATTTGCGCAGGACGATGCTGTCATTTTCCACGTGGATTTCTAAGTAGTCCTTGAGCTGAATATTCAAGGCGCGGCGGATCTCAACGGGAAGCACAAAGCGTCCCAGCTCGTCGATCTGGCGGGTAACTCCGGTAGATTTCATAGCATATTCTCCTTTTTTGTATATTTTCGCGGTGTTTTCGACCTTTATATACAGTATAATACGCAAAAGCTGTCTTGTCAAGACGATTTTTGGTAATTTATGGAATATTAACATTTTGTGGAAAAAATTGCCGTTTGCTTGCAAAATTTGTCGAAGAAGAAACAGGCGGTTACAGGGGGGACTTTTGTTTAAAAAGTGCCATAACGGGTAAAGATATGGATAGATTTTCCGCGCGTAAGCGCTTGTTTTGGGGGTTGAAATGATAAGAGGGTGTCAGCGAGAGATGATCGTACTGCAAACGAAGGAAAGTGCGCTGTTTGAAAGCGCTTATTTCGTTTTGCGAAGGGGATGTGGCGTCATACCAAGCGGAGATATGTTGGCAGAAAGCAACCGCATCATTGACGAGGGGCGTGGGTACTTGCAAAAACGGCGGAGAGCACGCGGTTTTTGGGCTTTTCTATGGGGATTTTTGGCAGGGGGCGTGCTGGCGGGCGTGATTGCAACGATAATCTTGCTATGACACTTGACAAGTAATATATTATCGTGTATAATAATATGAATAGTGGTATGCTCGTTTTGCCGATGCAAAAAGATTTGCATTGGTTTTATCAACGGTTTTCTATGGCGGCACGGGGAGCGTGGTACGTGCTTTGCAAACAAGCCGTTTGATTATTTTTGAGAAAGGAGAATTTATGGCAAGAGCTATACAAAAAGACAATAAGAAAAAGCCGCTGACGGCGCCGAAAAGCGAAAAGCCAAAGCCGAAGGCTATGATGAGAGAGCCAAAGGGCGAAAAATCCGAAAAACAGGGTAAGCCCGTGAAGGATAAAGGAAGGATCCGCGTCATCCCCTTGGGAGGATTGCAGGAAATCGGAAAAAATCTGACCGTTATTGAGTACGGTAACGATATGATCGTGGTGGATTGTGGCTTGGCATTCCCCGATGAGGATATGCTGGGCGTGGATCTGGTGATCCCCGACGTCACGTATCTGGAGCAAAATGCAGACCGCTTGCGCGGTATTTTTCTCACACACGGACACGAGGATCATATCGGCGCAATTCCTTACGTGCTGCGCAGCGTGCAGCCGCCGATCTATGGCACCAAGCTGACGCTGGGTATTATCAAAAACAAGCTGGAGGAGCACGCGCTCCCCTTTGCCCCCGACCTTCGCACGGTCAGCGCGGGAGATACCATCCGCGCGGGCGGTATGAACGTAGAGTTCATCCGCGTCAATCACTCGATTGCCGATGCATGCGCGCTGGCGATCCACACACCGCTTGGTACGGTGCTGCATACGGGTGACTATAAGCTGGATATCACCCCCATTCAGGGTGAGATGATGAATATTACCCGTCTTGGTGAGTTGGGGCAAAAGGGTGTGCTTCTGATGCTTGGTGAATCCACCAATGCAGAGCGTCCCGGCTTTACTCCCTCTGAAAAGCTGGTAGGCAAGTCGTTGGAGTATATCTTTACCTCTAACGCCAAAAAGCGTATCGTAATCGCCACGTTTTCCTCAAACGTGCACCGCGTACAGCAGATCATCAACGTCAGTGCACAGCACGGTCGTAAGGTTGCTGTGACGGGGCGCAGTATGCTGAATATCGTGGGTGCTGCCGTTGAGCTGGGATATATGAAGGTGCCGAAGGACGTGCTGATTGACATCAGCGACGTCAGACGCTTCAAGCCTGAGCAGATCACGCTGATCACCACAGGCAGCCAGGGTGAGCCGATGTCTGCGCTTTACCGCATGGCATATTCGGATCACAACCAGATCACGCTGGGACAAAACGACCTGGTGGTGCTTTCCTCCAGTGCGATCCCCGGCAACGAAAAGCTGGTGGGGCGTGTCATCAACGAGCTTTCCCGCAACGGCGTACAGGTGCTGCACGATAACGATATGGATGTGCACGTATCCGGACACGCTTGTCGCGAGGAGCTGAAGCTGATGCTGGCACTCACCAAGCCCCGTTACTTTATGCCGATCCACGGCGAGTCCCGTCATCTGTCCGCTCACCGCGAGCTGGCGCAGGAGATGGGTGTTCCCGATGCCAACATCTTTATTTCCGAAATCGGTAAGGTGCTGGAAATCGACAGCAAGGGTGCGCGCTATGCAGGCGTTGTCCCCGCCGGTCAGGTGCTGATCGACGGCTACGGTGTGGGCGATGTGGGCAACATTGTGCTGCGTGACCGTAGGTTGCTTTCGCAGGATGGTCTTATCGTGGTGGTTGCCACGGTTGACGAGCATAGCAATCTGCTGCTTTCGGGCCCCGACCTTGTTTCCCGCGGATTTGTTTACGTCAGGGAAAACGAGCCCTTGATGGAGGAGGCCAAAAAGCTGGTGCAGCGCACGCTGCTTACAGCACTTTCCTCGGGCAAAGCAAGCGACCGTATGCAGGTCAAGACCCGCGTGCGTGACGAGCTTTCGCGCTTTTTGTTCCAGAAAACGGGACGCAAGCCGATGATACTGCCCGTCATTATGGACGTATAAATTCCGTACGCCCTCACACACCCGTCACAGGCGGCGTGTATCATAACTATGTCACTTTTTAATACTAGATAAGGTGGTTTTAAAACAATGGGAAAAGCAAACAGAGTGAAAACGGAGAAGGCTGAAAACACGCTTGCCTCCTCCACGTACAAGAAAAACAACAAAAAGGGTCTGCCCACGTGGCTGGGTTCTGCCATCGTCATCACGGTGCTTGCACTCCTGGTGCTGACGGCGGTATTCTTTGCGCTTAGCAGTGCAGGTACCTTCAACCGTATGCGCGTCATCATGAAGACCGATAACTTTAAGGTTACCGCGCCGATGATGGCCTACACGATCTACACCACGTACCAGAACGAGGTCGCATCCTATGATGAGATGTCCAAGAACTGGGGCGTGACAATTCAGGTTCCCACGGGATCGGGTGGCGATAAGCTGGACACCAACAAGCCGTTGCGTGATCAGATCTACGCTACCACGGATAAGGATACCAAGCTGCCTCTCGAGACCCCCCAGACCTGGTTCGATCATTACGCAACCGGGGCAATGGAGGATGTGAAGAAGATGCTTGTCGTTTGCGAGGCTGCTAAGGCTGCAGGCATCAAGCTGGAGGATGGCGAGCAGGAAAGCATTGATATGGCAATTGAGTATATGGCTGCATACGCTTCCTACTACGGCTATACGATCAACGGCTATATTTCCACTACGTACGGCAAGGGCGTGAGCGAGCGCGACGTGCGCAAGATGATGGAGATCTCCGCACTTGCTGACAAGTATAACAAGGTGCGCTCCGAGCAGTTCACCGCAGGTGTCACCGACGAGCAGGTGCAGGCAGAGTATGACGGTAACGTTGCCAAGTACGACGTTTTCGTGGATTACATCGAGTATACCCTTACCGCACAGTTCACCGCCTCTACCAAGACCGACGCGGCTGCCGCTAAGGAAGAGAACGAGAAGAATGCTGCGAAGTACGAGGCAAAGAAGGCTCAGTACCGCGCGCTTCTTTCTGAGCTTGAGGATGCTGCCAAGACCAGCCCCGCTACCTACAATGCCAAGCTGCTTGAGGTGTTGAAGACGCTGTTCTTTGAGGAAGAGAAGGAAGCTGCCCTTGCCAAGAAGGCTGAGGGTGCAACCCTTACCGCCGATGAAGAGGCAGAGTGCAAGAAGACCGCAGACAAGAAGGCAGAGGATGCTGTGATCAATGCCGTCTATAAGAATGCGGATACCAGTGCCAACACGATGAATACCGAGTTCAAGGCTTGGGTCACCGACAAGAACACGCCTCGCAAGAGCGGCGACGTGTACACCAACGTGAACAAGTACGACGCATTTAACACCCTGGAAACTGAAACGTCCGATGATACAGCAGACGCACCTGCTGAAGAAGCAAAGGATTACGCAAACGCCAGCTCGACGTACACCATTTGTCTTCTGACCAGCGGTCTGAAGCGCAATGACGGTACGCTTCGCTCTGTGGCACACATCCTGTTCGAGGAGAAGACCTTCCAGGACGAAAAGACCGGCGAGGCGCTGACCAGCTCCGCTAATTTCTCCGGCGCAATGAAGACGCTTGCTGACCGCGTGCTTGCAAAGCACGGTAAGCTGACTGCCGAGTATATGTCCCTTGAGCTTCTTGAGCTGATGAAGGAAGAGGGTAAGCTGACCGAGAAGACCGAGAACGGTAAGACCTATTACGAGATGGATGCCGCCGTATTTGAAGCATACGGCAAGCAGTACACCTCTGATGGAAACGTTCTTTACGATAACGTGAAGCAGGGCCAGATGGTGAAGAGCTTTGAGAACTGGCTGTTTGACAGCAGCCGTGTGGTGGGTGAGGTTTCCTACCCCAATGCCGTAGAAAGCTCCTACGGTTATCACATTATGCTTTACCGCGGCGACGAGAAGCCCGCTTGGAGCTATGCGATCCGCGTTTCTCTTGCAGAGGGTCAGTACGACGCTTGGCTGGAGCAGATCCTGAAGGATACGCCTGTGGTCGAGAAGGCACAGAACCTGAATTACGTTGCATAATGAAAGCAGAAATGGCCCAGAGGTTTCCTCTGGGCCATATCTTGCCAAAGGAGCATAGGATATGACGCAGAAAAAAGCGCGCTTTGCGCTTCGTGCCACAGCGCTGTTGCTGGTTACTCTTTTCCTTTGCGGGGCGTTGTTTTCTTGCAAAAAAGGGAGCGAGCAGCCTTTAAGCGCGGGACTTGAGATGATTGAGGGGACGCCTGTTTTTGATGATGAGGTGGCGATGAAGACCGATCGTTTTACGGTAACACCGGGAATGATGGCGTACTTTTTCTACACCTATGGCAATACGGTGCTGTCTGAGATTGAAAAGAAGGTGCCCTTCACGCAAGGGGCGTCTTTGCACGATCAAAAATACAGTGATACACAAAGCTTTTATGACGTGATTATGAGCGAAACGCTCTCCCGTGTATGCTATATGCTGATCGTTTGTGAGGCGGCATACGCCGAGGGTGTGACGCTTACCGATGCGCAGATGCGCGAGATAGAAGGATCGCTGACCGCGTACCGTATGGCAGCGGTGGTGAATTACAATATGGATCCGGCGGCATATTTGCAGGCGCTCTACGGTCCCCGTATGACCGAGGCGGATCTGCAAGCCGTGCTGGAGTTGGAGACCCTGGCAAACAGCTTTTCTATGACTGTGAGCGACCGCCTGGAGGCGAATATCACCGCAGATGCGGCACGTGAATATGCTAACGAAAGCGGGCTCTCGGACACGACGCCCTCGCGCAATATCGCGTATTTGTTTATCCCCTTCGAAAATGGTGCCGTCGCCACGCAAAAGGTGGACAGCGCCTTTGCTGCCCTGAAGGCGGCGCCCGTAGCTGCCACCCTGCAAGCGCAAAGCGACGGGAAATACGGTACAGAGGAAAATATCACCCCCGAAAACGGCGGGATCAAAGAGATCACCGATTGGCTGTTTGACACCTCGCGAAGCGTGGGGGACTACGCGCGCCTGGATACCGCGGGTGCGACCTATCTTGTTATTTACACGGGGAACGGTATCAGCTTTGCCGAGGTGGAGGCAAGACGGGCGCTGTTTGACACAGCCTTTGCCGCGTGGTATAATGAATGGGTAGAAAAGCTTACTTTTGGGTATAATTACGACTGTCTTGACAGCTACGACGTGAACTGACGGAAAGGAGCCATTATTATGGTGCTTGAAACGAAACAAACAACGCTTGCCTACCGTTGCCCGCATTGCGGTAACGGTGTCATCAGCGCGGTAAATCCCTTCCTTCTGAAGGGGGCGATGCTGCGCCTGAAGTGCGACTGTGGCAAGAGCTTTTTGGAAATACAGCCCACAACGGATCACAAATTCCGCTTGTCTGTGCCCTGTATCCTTTGCCCCACGCCCCATCATTTCACCGTCAGCGAGAGCTTGTTTTACAATAAGGATTTGTTCGTATTGCCGTGCCCCTATACCGATCTGAATGTCGGCGTGATGGGCGACGTCAACCACGTGAAGGCAGAGCTTTCCCGCACGGAATTGGAATTGATGGATTTGATGGAGGAGCACGGCATCGACAGCTTTGCGGCGCTTCACAAGCAGGCGGAACAAACCGTCAGCGATCCGCAGGTGCAGGAGATCGTGCTGTTCGTGATCCGTGATCTGGATGAGGAAGGGAAGATCTTTTGTAAGTGCAGCCCCGAGGACGAGCATGAGTACGACGCAGAGATCCTGCCCGAGGGCGTGCGCGTGACCTGTAAGAAATGCGGTGCGACGCATACTGTTCCCACGGCTTCCATGACCGAGGCGCACGAGTTCCTTCACTGTGACGCGCTTTACCTGAAATAAGGGGGCGCGGGTATGACAAGAAGCGAGAGGGCGATCGCCCTGTTCCTTGACGGTTGTAATTGCGCGCAGGCGGTATTCGTGGCGTTTGCCGATCTTTTCGGAATGGATGAGAAGCTTGCTTTGCGCATCTCCTCTTCCTTCGGTGGTGGCATTGGACGTCAACGCGAGGTCTGCGGTGCCGTGTCGGGTATGTGCATGGCGGCGGGGGCGCTTTACGGCTACGATGACGTAAAGGATCCTGAAAAAAAGGCGGCGCATTATGCGCTGATCCAGGAGTTGTGCGGCAAATTCCGCGATATGTACGGCAGTATCATCTGCCGCGAGCTGCTCGGTGCCAAGCGCGCGGAAAGCTCGCCCAACCCCACGCCGCGCGATGCTGAGTTTTATCGCACGCGGCCGTGCGCGCGTTTTGTCGGCGCCTGTGTGGATATATTGGATGCCTACATAAAGAATAATGTATGAATGATGCGGGGGAGGACTTTTACCCAAAGTCCTCCCCCGCGCTCTTTCTTTGCGACCGACGTTTCTGTGGCACACGAACGCTCCTTGAAGCACTCGCAAAACCGCTGCCACGATTTTGTTGACAAGGATAAAAAAGCGTGCTATAATGAAATTACTGACAGAAAAAGGAGGACGCCTTGATGGAGGAATGGAGAAAATACCTTCCCTTGATCATTCGCTGGTTTCGCGCGGCGATGCTCTATCCTTGCTTTTTGGCAATTTGGGCGCTTTCTATGCTGACGATGGGAGCCTTTTATATTGAGGAGCCTTTTATCAGGATCGCGGCGGCGATCTGGATGCCTTTTGTCTTTTTCAGCGTGGCGCGCGTCTTTGCGGAAAACGATGATGTGGGCAACGCGCGCTTCAGTGCGGGCGCCACAAGCGGCTTTTTCGCCCGCGCGCGTGTCTTGATCTGCTCGCCGCTCTTTTGGATCGATGCGGGCTTTGTACTGGGACTTTTTCTGATCTTGCCTGCCGCAGCGGGCTTTTACCACGTGGACGCGGTGCTTTTTGCGGGATTTTCCCGCGGGATTGCACGCCTTTTCCTGTACTTGCTCGGCGTACCGCTACTGTTCCTTTTGATGCTGCTGGCGCGCCTTTCCGCGTGGCAGAAATACGAGGACGGTGTTCCCGTTTTCGCACAACCGCAGGGGGGCGAGAAAAGCGGCCCCGATATGGTGATGGACACGATGGCGCGCGGTCAGTGGGCGGCACATTCTATGGGCGCACCGATGACTTTGCCGCGGGATGATGTGGAAACGATCTCCGCCGAGGGGCGCGCGTGGCTGCGCCGCGAGGATCGCAAAAAGCAGATTGTTCTCCAGCTTCTGGGCGTGCTGCTGATTTATCTGATTGGTGGCTTTTGTCTGTATTTTATGACCGGCACGCTCGTCAGCGCTTGGAAAATTCTTGCCAAGATCGGCAGTGTCCGCTGGTGGCTGCCGCTGTTCCTTGTGCTTTTGATCATCGGCGGCTTTTGGGTGTTCTATGTGCTTCGCGCAGTTCGTATCCGCCGTCGGTTTCTCAAAAATCTGCACAAGCTGTGCGCAGAGTACGCCTTTACCGTAGAATGGAAAAAACGGTGTATTTTCTCGCTTTTCCGCTACCGTTCAGGGGCTAATTTCAGATTGCACGCGAACGGAAAGACCTACGATTGCAAGTTTTTCGGCGCGATGCGCCGCCATTGGGATATGTATTTCCACGAGAACGGCATGCTGAAAACGCGCCGTGCCTTCCGCTTCCGTCGCGTGGAATTCTTCTGCTTTACCAGTGAATACGACTTTGATTTTGAAAGCGAGCACGCGAAGATCTGCATCGTGGCACCCGTGCCGAATGCGATCTCGGCGGGTAACGAGCATTGGCACCGCCCCATCGACACGGGCACCAGGGTGGGGGATTACCGCATCTTCAGCTCCACGGGCTTCCTTAACGCGTTGCGCCGCGATTGCGTGGAGAAGGATAAGTAAGGATGCGTTATGTGGGAAAAACTTTTAGGAAAGTTTTTCCCACACCCTTTTCAAAACCTTTAAAAGAAGAATAGGCACACACTCGCCAGGGGGCTAAGTCATTAGATGCAGAAGGTGTGATCTCGGCACGATAGCTGTATGTGATACTGCGAGTGCCGAGAGCGCGCCTAAAAAACACACATAAAAATTGAAATTCTGCAAGAATTTCTACCTAAAAAACCGCCTTCTCTACCGTTTAGCGATAGAAAAAGCGGTTTTCTTTTTTATTTTGTGTGTTTTTGTTCTGCGCTAATTGAGTTAGCCCCTTTTGTAAAGCACGTTGATGTAATGCTCAATAATGTCCACACAGCGCTCGAAGCCAAGCTCCTCGGTGTTCAGGCACAGATCGTAGTTGCGCGCGTTGTCCCATTCCTTGCCCGTGTAGTAACGGTAGTAGGTCGCGCGGGCGCGGTTGATGCGCTCGATCTGGCGCTCGGCTTCCTTTTCCGTGACACCGTAAAGCTCCACCACCTTTTGAATGCAGAAGGGCATCGGTGCGTGGGTAAAGACGCGCAGCACGTGCTCGCGATCGTGCAACACGTGATCGGCGCAGCGTCCCACGATCACGCAGGTCTCGCGGTCAGAGAGCTGCTTGATGATCTTGGCCTGGTAGTTGAACAGGTTATCGTCCGAGGTGAACTCGCCGCTCTCGGGGGAGATCAGCTTTTCGCCAAGCGAGCCATCGTAGCGCTTGAAAAGGGGGACGCGCTTGCTCTCGTCCGCGCGAGAGAACAGATCCTCGTTGATGCCGCTTTCCTCAGAGGCAAGCTTAATAAGATCCTTATCATAGTATTCTACGCCAAGTCGCTCGGCAAGCATCTTGCCGATGGTGCGGCCGCCCGAGCCGAATTCGCGTGTGATGGTAACGGTAAATTTAGTCATAGTACACCTCCGTGACTGTTGTTGTTTTCATTATACCACGCGCGCGCGCGTTTGTCAAAGGGATTTTTCAATTATTCCGTGAGATCTCCCAGCTTCAGGTACTTCACAGCGCTCTTGCCGCGCAAACGGCGCATACCGTTGTAGCATTCAAGCGGGATCTCGCTGCAGCTGTATGCCATATAGCAATCGCCCTTGATGTCCACAAGGCAGATGTTCACGATGCCGTATTTGCTGTGCAGGTCGAGTGCGATCTCGCTTTCATTGGGATTTTCGGTGTCCCACAAACGCAATTGGATATGCGTGCGGGGCTGCAGGATCGGCGGAAAGTTTTTCGTGTTGAAATCCAGCACGTTATAGCCGATCAGCACGCGGCCGTTGTGAAGGATCAATCTCGGACGCACGCCGATGCTGTTTTCCAGCTCGTAAGGCTCCGTCCACGTCTGTCCACCGTCGGGCGAGGAGGTGCAGCGAATGCTGCCGAACTCGTCCTTGTCGGTGCGGAAGATGGCGTAAATTTTGCCGTCAAGGAACTTGAAGTCCATCTCATATTGCGCCGTATAGGGGCAGATAGCGAAGAATTCCAGGGTGGCAAGGTGATCGGCGGAGCGATAAAGAATGGGCTCGGCAAGGTAGCTGGTGATCACGCCGTAGTGGTAGCCGTCACCCCCGTCAAAGATCGTGTGCCCACCCAAATTGACTTGCTCGGTGCGGCAGAACTCGTGGTTGTGATAGCCGTGTGCTTCCAAGTAGGCAAATTGCTCCGCGGTGGCGAGCGGCACCACACTGCCGTCCTCGCGGCGCACGTTTATGCGCACGGGATCGGAGAGTACGCCCGTGAGATAGTTGAAATCGCGGTAATAGGTGTAATGCTCGCACTCCGCGCGGCTGTCGCTCTCATAGATCACGCGCACCGCGCCCTCACCAAGCGATACGATGTTCTGGCAGTAGACGTCGTTGCCGACCGCCACGTCCAACGAGCGCATGTTCGTGGGTTGTCCGGCCGGGAAATAGGAAAGCGAGATGCGTCCGCGCGACTCACCGTAAGCGCCGTGCGCACCCGTCATGCACGCGCAGAACATGATGCCGTACTTGGTATCAAACGCCATGTTCACGCCGTCCGCGCTGGTTTGGAAAAGCCCGTCGTTTATCTGTACTGCACGGGAAAGATCTATCGTGTTTTTCATACCGTTCACCTGCTAAATCAAGATTTGGCCGCGTTTGCGATGGCGGCTGTTATGCGCAGAAACTCGTCAATATCCGCTTCGTTGTGACAGTGCAGGGGGGATACGCGCACAGCACCCGGCAGGTCGAGCGCCTCCAGAATGCGCCGCGCGTACATACTGCCAAGCACGCGGTCGCACACGATCACGCCGCGCCTTTCGTATTCCTTTACACACGCACTATGGTCAAGCCCCTCGATGCCGATCGCGGCGATCAGGTCGCGGCGGGTCAGATCTTCGGTATCGGTATAGACCGTCACGCCCTTGATATGGCGCAATCCGGGCGCTTCCGCGCTGCCCTCCAGTAAGCGGTGGAGCAGGGCGCGCTCGTGCAGATGAATGTGGTGCATGCCCTCGGCAAAGCGTGCGCGCGTGTCCGTGTCGTTGGTAAAATGTCGTCCAATTTCGCATACGTATGCCACGATTTGCTGCATCGCGGCGAAATTTCCGGGCGAGGGCGTGCCAAGCGCGAACACCTCTTGCGGCTTTTGCAGCAGCTTGCGGTGGGTGAGTGCCGCCACACGGGGCGAGGCATAGCCAAAGCCGCAGCCGCGCACACCGAAGAACTTGTAGGGGGCAAAAACAAGCCCGTCCACGCCCCAATTGTCCGCTTCCAGTAAGGCGTGCGGCGCGTGCTGTACCGCGTCGCTCAGAATATAGGTGTCGGGGTTCACCGCCTTGACCGCTTGCACGATGGCGGCAATATCCATCACCGCGCCCGTCACGTTAGAGGCTGCCATCACGCTGACAAGCCGCGTGCGCCCGTCCACCAGTGCCGCCACCGCGTCGGGGGAGATCTGCCCCGTCTTTTTGTCGGGATAGATCACGCGCAGCTCCTTGCCCGTGCGCTCGCAATAGTATGCCACGGCATCAAAGGCAGAGGGGTGCTCCACAGCAGATACCACGGCGTTGCCCTCGGCGGTATTTTCCAAAATGATCTGTGCCAAATGGTAGTTCACCTGCGAGGCGGTCAGCTCGGTGAGGATCGCGCCCTGCGCGGCGCCGAATACCACGTGCAAAAGCTCGTCAGTGCCGTCCTCCACGATCTTGCGCAGCGCGAGCGCCGCCTCGTGCGAGCGCTCGGGGCAGTCGGGAAGTGCCTCCAGCTCGGATTTGGCTTGCACGCATTGCTTAAGGCGCAACGCGCCGCCGGAATTGTCGAAAAACAATCTTTTCTTGCCGTCTGTACCGCAATCAACAAAGCAAAATGCCTCGCGGCATTTCTCGTGTATCTCGCGCGGCAGCAAAAGTCCGTTCGGGTAGTTCATATCATCACCTCTTTGGCTTTATTATAACATACAGCGTCCCGAATGTATAGATGTAAAAACAAAAATGTTACACCTACAAGGCGGGGGCTTGCTCCCGCCACGGGATTGTGGTATAATGGAAGAAAGAGAACGACAAATAAGAATTTGAAAAGGAAGATGGCTTTATGAAAAAGAAAATATTGATAGCAATAGGGATCATACTTGCGATTTATATCTTATTTGTAGCAGTAGATTGCATCAGATTGGGAAATACAAATAGTGAAACAAAACCGATGATAACCGTTAGCTCGGTAGAAGATGAACACAGAAATGAATATACAGGATTGGGATATTCCGTGATATATTATAAGGACGGACAAGAAGGCATAGACGGAAATGAAGATATATACGGCGCCGAATTCAGGCTGTTTGATGCAATACTGATATGGGCGTGGGTGGAATAAAAAGACCCCGACGGATCTTAAGATTCGTCGGGGTCTTTTTTCTTACCACGCGAAATACTCGGGTGCGCAGGGCTTGCCGGTGGCGGCAGATTTCACGGCGGTCTGGCAAACGGCCACGGTGTTGGCACCTTGGATCACATCGCACTCGATGGGCGCGTCGTTGAGGATCACGTTGCAGATGTCCTCGATCTCGGCAGTCATGTTGTGGTTGTTGATGCTGACGGGGATCTCGGTGGGCAGATATCTGGTCGAGGGCGCGCCGCCGCTCTTAGAGTAGGTGATGTCGCGATAAAGCTTGAACGAGGGGGAGGTGTTATCCACCTCGATGGTGCCCTTGGTGCCGTACAGCACGGTGCGCATCGTGTAGGGACGGTGGCAGCCGATCGAGGTCATAACCTTGCCGATAACCTCGTTGGGGTACTTCAGCACGGCGATGTAGCAATCGTCCACGGGCCAGTGGGGGAGGGAGAGGTGGTTGGCGTAGCAGAACACCTCGGTGGGATCGCCCGCGATCCAGCGCAACAGATCCATCGCGTGACAGCCGCCGCCCACGATGGGATAGCGCAGATTGACAGGATCACGGCGCCAGCCGTCAATATCCTCGATGATGTCGTAGTTGTGTGCGTACTCGCTTTCCACAAAGAAAAGCTGACCGATCTCGCCCGCGTCCACCAGCTGCTTGGCGGCAATAAAGGAGGGGGTCTTGCGGCAGACCTGTCCCACCATAAACTTTTTGTTTGCCTTCTTGGCGGCGGAAACGATCTTCTCGCAGTCCTCCATCTTCATCGCCAGCGGCTTCTCGCACAGCACGTGATAGCCTGCCTCCAACGCCTTTACCGCCTGCTCGGCGTGTACCTGGTCGGGGGTGCAGATGACCACACAGTCAAAGCCGCCGTCCGCCAGCATCTTATCGTAATCCAGATAGTAGCTGCCAAGGCCGTAATCCTCGGCACATTTTTTTGCGAACTCCTCGTGAATATCGCAGATGGCGATCAGCTCTGCTTGGGGGAGCTTTTTGATGCCGTCGATGTGGTATCTGGCGATGCTGTGGACGCCGACAACGGCGAAACGTACCTTGTTCATGGTGGAATACCTCCGAAAATTATTTACAGGATTGTTTATATTCCGTGGGCGTCATACCCACGTATTGTTTAAACAGGGTAGAGAAATAATGCGAATTGGAAAGCATCAGCATTTCGGAAATTTCAAAAAAGCTGTACTTGGTCTCGCGAATGAGGCGCTTGGCCTCCTCCATCTTCATCTTGTTGAAATAGCGCACCAGTGGCGTGCCGCACTCGCGCGAAAAATGCTTGGAGATATAGCAGCGGCTGAAGCCCACGCGGCGGGAAAGCGCGTCCATATCAAGCTGGGCGTAAAGATTTTCCTCCAAAAACTCGATGATCCTGCGGCAGAGCGGATCGGTCTGCTCCTTGGGCAGAAAGCGGCTTTCTCCCACGGGGCGGAACGCGTGCTCGCGCAACAGCTCGATCAGCAGCAGGGTAAGGCGCAAAAAGATGCTCTGCTCGCCACCGAACAGGCGTTTGTCGCTTTTGAAAAGGATGCCTTGAATGGCAAGGTTGCGATCCGAAAGGTCAAAGGTGCGCGTTGCCTCATGAATGATAGCGGAAATATGTCCCTTGACGGTGGCGGAGGCGCGGAATTTGTGTTCTTTCAGATGCGAGAGGGCGGGCGAGGCACAATGAAAGCTGCAAACCAGAATGTTGGGAAATTCGCCTTCGGGGATTTGCAGCATGTGCGCCTCATGGGGCTTGTGAAAATACAGCTCGCCTTGCTCCAGCGGGAAGCTTTTGCCGTCTGCCACCACGGTGCAACGACCGCGGTCCGCATAGATCATCTCCCAAGCCGGGTGGCTTTCCATGTGATCCTTGAATTTATCGCTGAACTCGAAATAAAACAGGGTGTCGATCGCGGTGAGCGTGATCTCCTCTGTGAGCGTGTGCTTGCCCATTGTCAGTATTTTTTCTTGCATATGCTTTCACCTTGCCTTCATTATACATCATTTTCTTGTACGGCGCGTACAAAATTTTGCCTTGTTTGTATAAAATATGCCGACGGATCACCGTCAGCATATTTTGCTCATTTCTCAAACGCGCGAACAAGGCGGAATGCCTGTTCGGCGGTCTTTTCCAGATTGTGCTTGGCGTTTTGTGTGTCCATCGCCTCGGCAAGCGTCACCACACCGCGCAGAATGGGGAAGAACGCGTCAATGCCTGCTTCGTTGCAAGCGTTTGCCTCCTCGGTCACGCACCCGGCGAAGGCGATCACGCGCTTGCCATATTTTTTGGCGAGCGTTGCCACGCCCACGGGGGCCTTGCCCATGGCGCTTTGCCCGTCCAACCGCCCCTCGCCGGTAATGACAACGTCCGCGCTTTTGATATAGTCCTCGGCGTGGATGGCGTCCAGCACAAGCGAGATGCCCGACTGTAATTTGCCGCCGAGGAACGCGGCAAAGGCAAAGCCAAGACCGCCGGCCGCACCGACACCGGGGAGTGTGGGATCAGCCTTGGGGTTAACGGCTTTCGAAAGCTCTGCGAAGCGTGCGAGCCACGCGTCCATCTGTGGGATATTGTCGGGTGTCGCACCCTTTTGCGGACCGTACACGGCAGAGCAGCCAAGCGCGCCGCAAAGCGGATTTGTCACGTCGCAGGCGATGCGAAATTCACATTCGCGAAGCAACGGATTTGCGCGTTTGGCGCATACCGTATGCAGTTTTTCAAGTCCTTGTGCACCTTTTTCAATCGGTGCGCCCGTTTTGTCAAGGAGGTCGAAGCCAAGCGCTTGCAGCATACCCGCACCGCCGTCGTTGGTGGCGCTGCCGCCAATGCCGACGATGAAGCGGCGTACACCGCGCGAGATGGCATCAGCGATCAACTCGCCCACCCCAAAGGTGGTGGTGCGCATCGGGTCGCGCAACTCGGGCGGCACCAGTGTGATGCCTGCCGCCGCGGACATCTCGATCACAGCGGTGTCGCCGAAAATGATACCGTAGCGGGCAATTACGCGCTCACCAAGCGGTCCTGTGACCGCAGCTTCGACAAATTCACCCTGGCAGCCCGTTACCAGTGCATCCACCGTGCCCTCGCCGCCGTCGGCAAGGGGGAGGACGTCTACCCTTGCATCGGGATAGACCGCGCGCACACCGCGCGCCGCGGCCTCGCCTGCCTCCACGGAGGAAATACTGCCCTTGAAGCTGTCGATCAATGTGACTACTCTCACGTGTGTCACCTCGCTTTCCAAATCTATCTTTATTGTAATAAAGATAGCGGAATTTGTCAAGCCCTTTTTGCATATCCCTGCAAACGGGTTGCTTTTTGCGCGGATTTGTGATATACTTTCATCAAAGAGGTGATTGTATGAAAATTATGTTCGTTTGCCACGGCAACATTTGCCGCTCGCCGATGGCAGAGTTTGTCATGCGCGATCTTTTGAAGAAAAACGGTCTTGCCGACCGCGTGCAGGTGGCGTCCTCGGCCACCAGCACCGAGGAGATCTGGAACGGCGTGGGTAGTCCCGTCTATCCGCCCGCGCGTCGCGAGCTGGCGCGCCACGGTATCTCTGTGGACGGGAGCAAGCGCGCCGTGCAGCTGCGCCGTGACGATTATGAAAAATACGAGCTGTTTGTCGGTATGGACGATGCCAATATCCGCAATATGCACCGCATTCTCGGCGGCGATCCCGATGCAAAGATCTGTAAGCTTCTTTCCTTCGCGGGGCGTGATGACAGCGTGGCCGATCCGTGGTACACGGGGGATTTTACCGCCACTTGGCGCGACGTGTGGGAGGGCTGCAACGCCCTTTTAGAGGCGCTTGATGTGTAAAAAAGTGGCATAACGGTACGAAAATATATTAAACAAGAAAGAAATGAGGGTAAACGAATGTTGGTGATGACGATCGTTGATGCACTTCTGGGGCTGGCGTTTGCCGTGATTGGCTATCTGATCTTTTTTAAGAAAAAATACTCTCTTATCAACGGCTTTGATGCTGCCTTCAGAGAGGGACGGAAAACCGAGAAATATGCAAGGCGAGTGGGGCTGATAGAGTTTGTTCTCGGCATTGTGCTTCTGATTGTCTCGGTTGTTTCTATCGCGTTTATTTGAAAAAACACCCCGACGGATCGTCGGGGTGTTTTTCTTATTCAAATTCTTTCACAAGCGCTTCAATTTGTGCTTTTGTAGTTGCCGGCTTGTCGTCGAACGGAAAGGGGATCCCCATCTGCTCGTACTTGGTGTAGCAGAGCTTGTGGAAGGGCAACAGTTCAATTTTTTTCACACACGGGTGGCTGCTTTTCAGCG
>JAZRFS010000013.1:0-2651 GCA_045643765.1 Eubacteriales bacterium | reverse complement strand
ACGCCCTGCTCCCCGAAAAGGGACTGGTCGTAGCCGGTGACGTGGTCATCGGTGCCGACTCTCACACCTGCACCTACGGTGCGCTTGGCGCATTCTCCACCGGTGTGGGCTCTACCGATATGGCCTGCGGTATGGCCACGGGCAAGGCCTGGTTTAAGGTGCCCTCCGCCATCCGCTTTAACCTCACGGGCAAGCTGAACCCCTTTGTTTCGGGCAAGGACGTGATCCTGCACATCATCGGCAAGATCGGTGTGGACGGCGCGCTTTACCGCTCGATGGAGTTCACGGGCGAGGGCGTAGCATCGCTTTCCATCTACGACCGTCTGACCATCTCTAACATGGCGATCGAGGCAGGTGCCAAGAACGGCATTTTCCCCGTAGACGCGCAGACACTGGAGTACATTGCCGCACACAGCGACCGCAAGCCCGTCGTGTACGAGGCAGACGCGGACGCGATTTACGATGAAACCTACGATATTGATCTTTCCGCGATCAAGTCTACCGTGGCTTTCCCCCACCTGCCCGAGAACACGAGACCCATCGACGAGGTGGGCGAGGTCGTGATCGATCAGGTCGTGATCGGCTCCTGCACCAACGGTCAGTATAAGGATATTGCCGAGGCGGCTGAGATCCTCAAGGGTCGCAAGATCGCCAAGGGCGTTCGCGCCATCATCATTCCTGCCACGCAGGATATCTACCTCAAGGCCGCTGAAAACGGTCTGCTTAAGATCTTCATCGAGGCCGGATGCGTGGTATCCACCCCCACCTGTGGCCCCTGCCTTGGCGGTCACATGGGCATCCTTGCCGCAGGCGAGCGCGCCGTGGCAACCACCAACCGCAACTTTGTCGGCCGTATGGGTCACGTCAGCTCCGAGGTTTACCTCGCAAGCCCCGCCGTGGCAGCTGCCAGCGCTGTTGCAGGCAAGATCGCAGATCCTGCCGAGATCATGAAATAAGGAGGGAACGAGCATGAAATTTACCGGTACTGTTATCAAATACGGCGACAACGTCGATACCGACGTTATTATCCCCGCGCGTTACCTCAACACGATTGACGTAAACGAGCTTGCCTCCCATTGTATGGAGGATATTGATAAGGACTTCCACAAGAAGATCAAGGCGGGCGACATTATGGTCGCAGGCTTCAACTTCGGCTGCGGCTCCTCCCGTGAGCATGCACCCATCGCCATCAAGGCAAGCGGCATTTCGCTTGTCATCGCCAAGAGCTTTGCTCGTATCTTCTACCGCAACGCCATCAACATAGGGCTTGCCATTCTGGAATGCCCCGAGGCAGCAGAAGCCATTGAAAACGGCCACGAGGTCGAGGCGGATATGGATGCAGGCGTGATCTTCGATAAGACCACGGGCGCCTCCTTCAAGACCGCACCCTTCCCGCCCTTTATTCAGAAGATGATCCAGAACGGCGGTTTGATGGAGAGCATCAAGAAAGGGGAGTTCTGCTGATGAATTACAATATTGCGCTTTTGCGCGGTGACGGCATCGGTCCCGAGATCGTGGACAGCGCCGTCCGCGTACTGGAAAAGGTTGGCGAAAAATTCGGCCACATCTTTAACTTTACCCGCTATCTCATCGGCGGCGCTGCTATCGACGCTTGCGGCGAGCCGCTTCCCCGTGAAACCGTGGAGGGCTGCCTTGCCGCCGACAGCGTGCTGCTTGGTGCCGTGGGCGGTCCCAAGTGGGATACGCTCCCAGGGCATATGCGCCCCGAAAAGGCGTTGCTCGGCATTCGTGCCGCAATGGGGCTTTTCACCAATCTCCGCCCCGCTAAGCTTTATCCCGCCCTTGCAGGTGAGTGCCCCCTTCGCGCCGACATCGTGGCAAACGGATTTGATCTGATGATCGTCCGCGAGCTGACGGGCGGCATCTACTTCGGTGAGCGCGGTATGCGAGAGGGCAAGTACGGCGAGGAAGCATACGATACCGAATGCTACAGCCGTATGGAGATCGAGCGCATCGGACGCGTGGCGTTTGAAACCGCCCGCAAGAGAGGGAAGAAGCTTTGTAGCATCGATAAGGCGAACGTCCTTGATACCTCTCGCCTGTGGCGCAAGATCATGCATGAGCTCGCGGAGGAATACCCCGACGTGACGCTTTCGGATATGCTGGTGGACAACGCTGCGATGCAGCTGGTGCGCAATCCTGCCCAGTTCGACGTGGTCGTGACCTCCAATATGTTCGGTGACATCCTTTCCGACGAGGCGTCGCAGATCACGGGTTCGATCGGTATGCTGCCCTCCGCGTCGCTTGGTGATACCACGCGCGGACTGTATGAGCCGATCCACGGCTCTGCCCCCGACATCGCGGGCAAGCATCTTGCCAACCCCATCGCCACCATTCTTTCCGCTGCGATGATGCTGCTGCACTCCTTCGGTCTTGCCGCCGAGCATGACGCCATTGTGAACGCCGTGGATGCCGTGCTGAACGCGGGCCTTCGCACCGCGGATCTCGCACACGGCGCTCCTGCCCTTTCCACCGAGGAAATGACGGACGCCATTCTGGCTCAGATCTGATATGACAATGAAAAATAATACCGTCCGCTCCCTTTATCTGCGACTTTCCACGCTGGCGGTCTTCCGCAGCGTGCTTAAGGTGCCGCTTTTCGCTCCCTTTATGGATTTTGCGGCAGAAAA
>JAZRFS010000012.1:0-5737 GCA_045643765.1 Eubacteriales bacterium | reverse complement strand
AGCGGGTGCAAGAGCGCATTGTGTGAGCGCGTCAGACGCACCATCGTTTCATAAATGGCCGCATCGCCGTGGGGGTTGAGCTTCATCGTCTGTCCCACGATATTCGCACTCTTGGTTTTTCCGCCCGTAAGAAGTCCCATTTTATACATCGTATAAAGCAGTTTTCTGTGCGAGGGCTTCAGACCGTCGATCTCGGGGATCGCGCGGGAGATGATCACGCTCATGACGTAGGGCATGTAGTTTTTCTCGATCGTTTCCGTGATCGGCTGCGGCGTGGCGGGCGCGTGCACGATCTGCGAGGGATCAGTGACAGGTGTTGGTTTCTTTTTTGCCATAGTTCCTATCCTTTCGGTTTAGTCTATCTTTTCCACGGTGTGAGCCGCGGCGCGTATGCAACGGTTATAAAGGGCAAGCCCCACCCCCGTTTTTGGCGGGAGATGCGCATAAAGCTTTTGCAAATTCGGATGGTTGTCTGCCTCGCGTAGGGCGGCAAAGAGATGTTTTGCCTGTGCCGCGAGATCCTCGCGTGCTCCTACGGGGAACAGAGTTGCGTTGCCAGTTAAAAGCGCTTTTTCCTCGTCATAGCAAAGGATGCCGACGGTGGGATCAAGGGCTTGCTTTTTCAAAAATTCAGTGACTGCCTCACACAAGCCGTCTAATAGCACAAGGGGCGCTTGCGGTGCGTAATGGCGGTATTTCATACCCGGCGAGAGGGGGCGCGCGTTTTCGCCAAGCGCCGCGGTGACCGCCGCGGCGATCTCGGTTTCACAAACGCAGGAAAGTGCATCTGCGGTAATGGCACCGGGGCGCAATAAAATGCCCTTATCGCCCTCTAACTTGATGATAGTGGACTCCAGACCGACCTCGCACTCGCCACCGTCAATAATGGCGGCTACGCGACCGTCCAGATCCTCAATTACGTGCGCGGCACACGTGGGAGAGGGGCGCCCCGAGCGATTGGCGGAGGGCGCAGCAACGGGCGCGCCTGCTTCGCGGATGAGAGCGCGCGCCACGGGATGTGCGGGGCAACGAACTGCCACGCTATCAAGACCGCCCGTGACCGAGAGGGGGATTGTGTCTTTTTTTGGCAGGATCACCGTGAGCGGACCCGGCATAAATTTTTTTGCCAGACGATAATAAGTATCATTCGTTACGGCGTAAGGCTCTGCATCCTCGGGCGATGCCACGTGGATGATGAGGGGATTGTCTGACGGACGCCCCTTCGCCTCGTAAATGGCTTTTGCCGCCGAATCGCTTGTGGCAAGCCCGCCAAGCCCGTAGACCGTTTCGGTGGGGAATACGACAAGCTCACCAGCGCGCAGCAGATTTGCCGCACGCGTGATCTCTTTTTCGTGCTCCTCGACTTGTGTAATATGAAACAACTCGGTGTTCAAAATAAACTCCTTATGTGTCCTTTTTCATTTTTTCGGCAAGCTCGGCTTGCACAAGAGCATCCAAGAGCTCTGTCATATCGCCGTCAAGCAGCTTGTCCAATTTATAAAGCGTAAAGCCGATGCGATGATCGGTTACGCGGCTTTGCGGGTAATTGTAGGTACGGATGCGCTCGCTGCGATCACCCGTGCCCACTTGCGCGCGACGTGCGCCTGCGATTTGCTCATCCTGCTCGCGCACCTTGATGTCGTACAGCTTGGCACGCAGCATTTTCATCGCTTTGTCGCGGTTTTTGAACTGGCTGCGTTCCTCCTGGCACTCCACCACGATGCCCGTGGGCTTGTGCGTAAGACGCACGGCGGATTCGGTCTTGTTGATGTGCTGTCCGCCGGCGCCCGAGCTTTTGCAGGATTCCATTATGATGTCGGCGGGGTTGATCTCCACCTCCACCTCATCTGCTTCGGGAAGCACGGCTACCGTGACGGTAGAGGTCTGAATACGTCCTTGCGACTCGGTTACGGGGACGCGCTGTACGCGGTGCACGCCCGATTCAAATTTGAATTTAGAGAAGGCGGCGTCGCCTTCGACAGAAAAGCTGATTTCGCGAAAGCCACCAAGCTCGGTCTCATTTGCGGAAAGACGTGCGGTACGCAGTCCCACACTGTCCGCAAACATAGTATACATGCGATAGAGCACAGCGGCGAAAAGAGCGGCTTCCTCGCCGCCTGCGCCTGCGCGGATCTCTACGATAATGTTTTTATCGTCGTTGGGATCCTTGGCGATCAACAGAATTTGAATTTCCTTGGCGAGTGCCTCGATTTGGTCGCATAACGTGCGATATTCGGCGTTTGCCAGTGCGGCAAGCTCGCTATCCTGCTCGCTTTGCGCCATTTGTCGCGCATCCTCCGCCTCGCGCTCCAGTGCCAGCAGATCGCGGATCTTTTCTGCCACGGGTGCGAGCGTACGGTATTCCTTCATCAAAAGCGCGGCTTCCTTCGCGTCGGTGTGGATCGTGGGATCCATACTTTTGGCTTCCAGCTCCGCAAAGCGCGCCTCGACAAGCGAAAAGGAAGGATCAATCATTGCGGCAGAAAGCAAGGAAGGCTCGGTACGCCTCGTACAAATCGACCTTAGAGATCACCTCGTAAGGTGCGTGCATCGAGATCACGGGCACGCCAAGGTCTACGGTTTCAATGTTGTGCTCGGAGATATATTTCGCTACGGTGCCGCCTCCGCCGCAATCCACGCGACCAAGCTCGGCAGACTGCCAAACCACGTCATCCGCGGCAAAAATGCGGCGCAAATAGCCAACATACTCGGCACTGGCATCATTGGTAGAGGATTTTCCACGCGCGCCGGTGAACTTAGTGAGAACGACACCTGCGGAGAGCAGGGCGGCGTTGCGTTTTTCAAACACGTCCGGGAAGTTGGGATCGTATGCGGCGGAAACATCCGCGGAAAGACAATAGGAATGTGCGCGCACAGCAGCGGGATCGGCATTGCAACCGAGCGAGATGGCATTGATCAGGTCAAGCAGAAGGTCGCTCTTCATACCCGTATTGCCGTCGCTGCCTGTTTCCTCCTTATCCGCAAGCACGCACATCAGGGTGTGCTTGGGAGTGGGTGTTTCCAGAAGTGCGCAAAGCGCGGGATAAGCACACACGCGGTCGTCGTGACCGTAAGCGCCCATCATCGAGCGGTCAAAGCCGATATCGCGCGCCTTGAAGGCAGGCACGGCACAAAGCTCGGCGGAGAGGAAATCCTCCTCGGTAATGCCGTATTTTTCGTGCAGAAGGTAAAGTGTCTGCAGCTTGATGGGATCGCTTTCCTCACCGTCGAAGGGACGGGATCCGACCAGAATATTCAGCTTTTCGCCGGGGATTGCTTCAGCCATCGGCTTGCGCTCCTGCTCGTGACCGAGGTGGGGAAGCAGATCGTTGATATAGAACACGGGATCGGCATCATCTTCGCCGATGCACACGTCCACGCGCGTGCCGTCGGTCTTCACGACCACACCGTGCAAGGCAAGGGGCGTTGCCACCCATTGATACTTGCGGATGCCGCCGTAATAGTGCGTTTTGAAGAAGCTCATGCCACCTTCCTCGTAAAGGGGGCACTGCTTGAGGTCAAGGCGCGGGGAATCAATGTGCGCGGCACAGATGCGGATACCGTTTTCCACAGGCTCCGTTCCAACGGTGAAAAGATATAGGTTTTTGTCGCGATTGTTATAGTAGAACTTATCACCCGCGCTCATTTTATCACCAAAGGAGTAGGGACGGAAGCCCTTTTCCTCGGCAAGGCGGATGCTTTCCTTCACCGCCTCACGCTCGGTCTTAGAGGCGTTCAGATATGCGGCATAGCCCTTTGCATAGGCGATTGCTTTGTCAAAATCCGCACTTTCGCGGCGTTCATAAAAGCTTTTTTTCGTGTAAGTGAGCGTTTCGCTCCATTTTTTGCTGTCAGTCACGGTTATTTCTCCTTTATGGGATGATCTTCCAGATAATTGACGTAATACTCCAACGCTTTTTTGACGTAAGCGGCGGTTTCGGGATAAGGAATGCGGCGAAGGGCTCCGCCCGAGGTGAGTGTGGGGTCCTGCAGCCATTCGGCAACGCGTCCTTCGCCCGCGTTATATGCGGCAAGCACCACGCGCCAGCTTCCGAATTTTTCGTACAGATAGGACAGATAATAGGTGCCGAAGCGGATATTTGTTTCGGGATCTGTGATCTCGCTTGCGGTATGCGCTTCATCCAGCTCCTCACACAGCCACGCGAAGGTATCGGGCATCAGCTGCATAAGCCCCATCGCACCTGCGCGGGATATTGCCTCGGATTGGAAATCGCTTTCCGCGCGGATCACGGCAAGGATCATCGCGCGAGGAATGTCAAATTCTTCAGCAGCTGCGCTTACAAGCGGGAGCAGGGCGTGCTCACGCCGTTTTGTCGCCACGCGGTCGCAGGTGTAGATTAGAAAAAACAGGGAAGCAAGTAAAAGTAACAGGCAAACGGCTATTTTTACCCTTGTCTGCTGTCTCAACGCGCATCACACTCCAAAATCGATCAGAAATTGGCAAACCTGTGCTTCCAACGCCTCCTGCGAGCCCGCGTTTTCGATGACGGCGGAGCAATTTTGGCGGAAATAGTTGTTGTCGCGCTGTGCTGCAAGGCGTTTTTTTGCGTTTTCGCGGGAAATGCCGTCGCGTTTCATAATGCGTTCTGCGCAAAGCGCATCGGGCGCGATCACACCGAGTGTGAGGTCAACTTCCTTTTCCAAGCCCGCCTCGAAAAGCTGCGGCGCGTCAATCAGTACGGCGCGTGCGCCGTTTTCTTGGTGGACACGCACGATGTCCCAGGTTTTTGCCATAATATATTTATGGGTAATGGCGTTCAAAGTATGCAAAAGCGCCGCTGTGTTTTCTTTTCCAAATACGCGTGCGGCAAGCTTTTTTCGTTCCACAAGCCCGTTTTCGTTGAGGATTTCTTTGCCAAAAGCGTGGGCAAGCTCATCGGTGCAATCGTTTTTTGTTGCAAGTATTTCGTGATAAACGGCATCGGTGTCAATGGCAGGGATGTTGTATTTTTTGAATATCTCACAGGCTGCGCCCTTGCCCGCGCCGCTTCTGCCCGTGATGCCGATGATCTTCGTCATACGCTCTCGGCACGCCCCGATGCGTCAGAGCGGAGTGCCGCATCCATCACGCGCTGGATATAGGCGGCTTCGGCAAACGAAGGGGAATTTTGTTTGCCCTCATACACGGCGTTCAAAAAATGATACATACTCATCAGATGTCCGCGCAGCCAGCCGCTTGCGGCTTTGGGAGAGGGGAATTTTCCTGCCGGCGCGGGATAACGTCCCACGCATTCGATCTGTGTAAATCCGCTCTCGCCGCCGAAATTACCGCCTTGGGCAGTGGCATCATAAAAGCCGAGGTAATTGGGGTTCATCAGCGAGAAGGAAAGAGCACCCTTGGTGCCGTGAATGAGAAAATGCAGATCATCGTTCATACCGGTCGCCAGCTTACTGGCGGTCAGGGTGCCAAACGCGCCGTTTTCATTTTCCGTGCGCATATAGAACGCCTCGCTGGCATCGGTCTGCCACGGATTTCCGTCCACACCCTTGCGGGTGGAGAAGGCGATCTGGCTTTTGCCGTTCACGGTCTTTATGGGACCGCAAAGGAAGACGGCAAGATCCAAAATATGAGAGCCAAGGTCAAAAAGCACACCACCCTTGCCGCAAACGGCGGCGGTCTGCTTCCAACCCGCGATTTTTTCCGGATCGGCACAGGAGTTGTGCAGGTAATCGAACTGGTAGGAAAGGATGCGACCAAGGCGCCCTTCTTCGATCA
>JAZRFS010000011.1:0-6350 GCA_045643765.1 Eubacteriales bacterium | reverse complement strand
AGCGCGCCGTGCCGGAAAGCGTACCGCCCGTGCCAACGCCCGCGACGAGAATGTCAATGTGTCCGCCCGTTTCCTCCAGCAGCTCGCGGGCGGGGGTCGCTTCATGCGCTTTGGGATTGGCGGGATTGTCAAACTGAGAGGGGATAAAGCTGCCCTCGATCTCGGCAGCAAGCGCTTTCGCCTTATCAATAGCACCCTGCATACCCTTTGCACCCTCGGAAAGGTGAATTTCTGCGCCATAGGCGGCAAGCAGCTTGCGGCGCTCCACGCTCATCGTGTCGGGCATAACCAGGATCACGCGGTAGCCGCGCGGTACGCCGATAGCGGCAAGTCCGATGCCCGTATTTCCGCTGGTCGGCTCGATGATCGTACCGCCCTTGTGCAAGGCTCCGCGTGCTTCTGCGTCCATAATCATCATCAGTGCCACACGGTCCTTGGCGCTGCCTGCGGGGTTAAACCCCTCTAATTTACATAATATACGCGCGTCGCGCGTGCGATTGTAGTTGGTAGGCTCGAGAAGGGGAGTGCTTCCGACGAGCTCGGTGATACTGCGACAATACATAGGATACCTCCTTGAAAAGGAAAAAACTTTCCATCATAACTATTATAACGCGCGCGGTGGAAAAAGTCAATAGAAAAAGGGCGCTCCGTGGGTTGGCGGAGCGCCCTAATTCATAACTTGCTATTAAGCAAGCGCGTTGAGCTTCTTGGTAAACTGGCTCTTCTTGCGAGCACCGGCGTTCTTGTGAAGCAGACCACGAGCAACAGCCTTGTCAATCTTCTTAACAGCGGCCTTGTAGGTGTCCTGAGCAAGCGCGACGTCACCTGCGGCGACGGCTGCCTCGTACTTCTTCATCTCGGTCTTGAGCTGAGTGCGGAACATTTTGTTCTGCATCGTCTTGGAAGCGGTAACCTTTACGCGCTTCTTAGCACTCTTGATATTCGGCAAATCATTCACCCCCTTGTAAATTTTAGATGCGGTCTTTTGCGACAGCACCTGAGAGGGTGCGCTGTCACGCCTGTCCATACATTTGCACATTATAGCACATCTTTTTGGTAATTGCAAGACCTTTTTCAAAAAAAGACAAAAAAATTTTGGAAAAAAAGCGACTTTTTTTCGGTATTGCACTTGCAAATCGCCCCGATAAAAAATTTTTTTGGGAATTTTTTGAATTTTTTTCGTCAAACCCCTTGACAAGGGGTAGGGTCTTTGCTATAATAGTAAACTGCATTATAATTATCGTAAAAAGGGCTAACTATGCCCTTCGATAATTTGTGTACCGATATTATTTATAGCATTAATTTCGGTTTTTCCCCGGTCCTCGCTGCTGACGGGCAGTGCGGACACAACTTGGAATGGAGTGATAAATCAATGGTCAATGTCAAAGAGCAAAAACTCGGTCAGAACACCAGAATGAGTTTCTCCAAGGCGCGTTACAACCTTGAGTTGCCGAACCTTGTGGAAATTCAAACCAAATCCTTCAAGTGGTTCCTGGATGAAGGACTTGGAGAAGTTCTGCGCGACGTCTCCCCTGTAACCGACTTTTCGGGTAAGCTGCAGATCGACTTCCTGTCGCACTCGATCGCACAGGCGCCGAAATACAGCGTGGAGGAGTGCAAGGCGCGTGAAACCAACTACGCCGCCCCCCTGCGTGTCAAAGTTCGTCTGACGAACAAGGAAACGGGCGAGGTACAGAACTCCGATGTGTTTGTGGGCGAGATCCCGCTGATGACTGAAGACGGCACGTTCGTGATCAATGGCGCAGAGCGCGTCATCGTTTCGCAGATCGTTCGTTCTCCCGGTATCTATTACAAGTCCGAGATCGATAAGATGGGCAAGCGCAATTACTCTGCCCAGATCATCCCGTATCGCGGTGCTTGGCTGGAGTACGAGAACGATAACAGCGGTGTGATCAACGTACGCATCGACAAGAAGATGAAGGTGCCGATGACCATGTTCATCCGTGCACTTGGTGCTCTTGGTGAAACCTCTGAGTTCGAAACGCGCGAGGATATCCTTGCCACGTTCGGAGAAGAGGATTGCCTGAGATTGACCTTTGAAAAGGACAAGTCCGAGGAGATCGCCGCAAGCGAGCATACTATGGCAGGTCACGAGGCACTCAAGGAGATCTACCGCAGAATGCATCCGGGTGAGCCCGCTATGGTTGAGGCTGCACAGAAGATGCTTTCCGAGATGCTGTTCAATACGGGTCATTACGAAATTGCCCCTGTTGGACGCTATAAATTCGACAAGAAGCTGGCGCTGCACAACCGCGTGACCGGCTTTGCACTTGCCGAGCCCGCCGTCAGCCCCCTCACCGGAGAGGTGCTGTTCGATGCAGGTAAGGTACTCACCGATGCCGACGCTCGCGCTATCGAGAATGCCGGTATCAATCTGGTGACGATCGCTTTGGAGGATGGCACTCCCGTCAAGGTCTTCTCCAACAATACGATCTATCCCGAGCACATTCTTGGCTACGATCTCAAGGATTGCGGCATTACCGAGAAGGTGCGCATCCCCGTGCTCCTTTCCATTCTGGAGGAGGCTGCGGGCGACGTTGAGGAAGTGAAGAACCTTGTCCGTGCACGCGCTGCTGAGCTGGCTCCCAAGCACGTGACCAAGGACGACATCCTTGCGTCCATCAACTATATGCTTTGCCTGATGCACAACCGTGACATCGGTCATTACGACGATATCGACCATCTGGGCAACCGTCGTGTCCGTTCTGTGGGTGAGCAGCTGCAGCACGCACTTCGTGCCGCCTTCATCCGTATGAAGAAGACGATCGTTGACCGTATGGCTACGCAGGATGCGGATAAGATCTCGCCTCAGATGCTGATCAACACCCGCCCTGTTGCTACGGGTATCCGCGAGTTCTTCGGTTCCTCTCAGCTTTCGCAGTTCATGGACCAGAACAACCCGCTTGCCGCTCTGACGCACAAGCGCCGTCTGTCGGCACTTGGTCCCGGCGGTATCTCCCGTGACCGTGCTTCCTTTGACGTGCGTGACGTACACTACACCCACTACGGTCGTATGTGTCCCATCGAGACGCCCGAAGGTCCCAACATCGGTTTGATCTCTTACCTGACCACCTATGCACGCATCAACGATTACGGCTTTATCGAGGCTCCTTACCGCAAGTACGACAAGGAGAAGGGCATCGTAACCGACGAGGTCGAGTATATGACCGCCGACGTCGAGGACCGTTACGTGGTTGCACAGGCGAACGAGCCTCTGGACGCAGAGGGACGCTTCGTCAACAAGGTTGTCAACGTTCGCGATAAGAACAACATTCGCGAAGCAGAGCTTTCTGAGGTTGATTACATGGACGTTTCTCCCAAGATGGTGGTTTCCGTTGCAACCGCAATGTTCCCCTTCCTGGAAAACGACGACAACTCCCGCGCACTGATGGGCTCGAACATGCAGAAGCAGGCCGTGCCGTTGATGGTGACGGGTTCTCCCATTATCGGTACCGGTATGGAATACAAGGCAGCCGTGGATTCCGGCGTTGTCGTGGTCGCTGAGCACGACGGTGTTGTGGATTACGTGGATGCCGACAAGATCGTGATCGCCCGTGATAACGGCGAGCGCGACGTTTACGAGCTGATCAAGTTCAAGCGTACCAACCAGGGTACCTGCTACAACCAGCGTCCCATCGTGAACAAGGGCGACGTGATCGAGGCAGGCCGCGTGATCGCAGACGGTCCCGCTACCGCCAACGGCGAAATGTCGCTGGGTAAGAACGCGCTGATCGGCTTCATGACCTGGGAAGGCTATAACTACGAGGACGCAGTTCTTCTGAACGAGCGTCTGGTACGCGACGACGTATATACCTCCTTGCACGTTGAGGTGAAGGATCACGAGGCCCGTGACACCAAGCTGGGCCCGGAGGAGATCACCCGCGAGATCCCCAACGTGGGCGAGGACGCCCTCAAGGATCTGAACGCAGAGGGTATCGTCAAGAAGGGCACTGAGGTGCGTGCCGGCGACATCCTGGTGGGTAAGGTTACCCCCAAGGGTGAGAGCGAGGCAACTGCCGAGGTTCGCCTCCTTCGCGCTATTTTCGGCGAGAAGGCAAGAGAAGTGCGTGATACCTCTCTTCGTTTGCCCCATGGCGAAGCAGGTATTGTTGTCGACGTGAAGGTATTCTCTCACGAAAACGGCGACGATCTGCCCGCAGGCGTGAACAAGAAGGTTCGTGTATATATCGCGCAGAAGCGCAAGATTTCCGTAGGCGACAAGATGGCAGGTCGTCACGGTAACAAGGGCGTTGTGTCCCGTATTCTGCCTCCCGAGGATATGCCCTTCCTGCCGGACGGCACTCCTCTGGATATCGTGCTGAACCCCCTGGGCGTGCCTTCCCGTATGAATATCGGTCAGGTGCTGGAGGTTCACCTCGGTATTGCCGCAAGACACCTGGGCTGGAAGATCATGACCCCCGTGTTCGACGGCGCAAACGAAAAAGACATTATGGAATGCATGCGCATGGCAGGCATGGCACGTGAGATCCGTCAGGGCGAGAACGTGGACGGCAAGGAGCTCTTCCTTGAAACCGTGGACGAGAACGGCAAGAAGGATTACACGATGCTCACGCACGAGGAGCGCGCAGATGCAGAGAAAATGGCTGAGCTGATGGCTGCCGGTAAGGTGAAGGTCATCGACGGTAAGACCACGCTTTACGACGGTCGTACCGGTGATCCCTTCGATAACCCCGTTACCGTTGGTATCATGTACTACCTGAAGCTGCATCACCTGGTTGACGATAAGATCCACGCCCGTGCAAACGGCCCGTACTCGCTGATTACCCAGCAGCCTCTTGGCGGTAAGGCGCAGTTCGGCGGTCAGCGTTTCGGTGAGATGGAGGTTTGGGCTCTGGAGGCTTACGGCGCTGCTTACACCCTGCAGGAGATCCTGACGGTGAAGTCGGACGACATCAACGGTCGTCGTCGCGCTTACGAGGCGATCATCAAGGGTCAGAATATCCCCACTCCCGGCGTGCCCGAGTCCTTCAAGGTGCTTGTCAAGGAGTTGCAGGCACTGGGTCTGAACATTCGCGTGCTGGATAAGGTAGGCGAGGAGATCGAGCTGTCTACGCTGTGCAACGATGACGAGCCCAATCCTTATGCCAAGTATGCCAATTATGACGCGAGAGCACTGGCTGGCGAAGGCGAGGAAGAGGTGCTGACCGAGGATGAGGCAGCACAGGCGTTCGGCTTCTCTGTAGAAGAGGTGGACGATTTCGGCTCCGAAGAAGAGCAGGATTTCAACGATGATGATAACATGTAATTAAAAGGAGAGAAAGACACAATGGCGAAAAAAGAATTTGATTCTATTGAGATCGGTCTGGCATCTCCGGAAATGATCGAAAAATGGTCTTACGGCGAGGTTACCAAGCCCGAGACCATCAACTACCGTACCCTGAAGCCCGAGCCCGACGGTCTTTTCTGTGAAAAGATCTTTGGCCCGATCAAAGACGGCGCTTGTGCTTGCGGTAAATACAAGAATTCTCACGTTGGCGGTTTTTCCCGCGACCGTGTTCAGGTGTGTGAGAAGTGCGGCGTTGAGCTGACCACCAAGAAGGTGCGCCGCGAGCGTATGGGTCACATCCAGTTGGGCGCGCCCGTTGCACACATCTGGTACTACAAGTCCTCCGCCGCCCGTATTTCTCAGGTGCTTGACATCTCCCCCAAGAACTTGGAGCAGGTGTTGTACTTTGCGGAATATATGGTGCTGGATCCCGGCTATTCCAACCTGAAAATGGGTCAGGTCCTGAATGAGAGAGAATACGAGGAGAGCCGCAAAACCTTCGGTGAGGATTTCACCGTCGGTATGGGCGCAGAGGCTGTTAAGAAGCTTCTGGAGAGCATTGATCTGGAGCAGCTTTCCTGTGAGCTGAAGGATCAGCTCCTCATTGCCAGCGGTCAGAAGAAGATGCGTCTGATCAAGCGTTTGGAGATCGTTGAGGCTTTCCGCAACTCCAAGAACAAGCTGGAATGGACAATTCTCAGCGTTCTGCCCGTTCTGCCCCCCGATATCCGACCTATGACGCAGCTGGACGGTGGACGCTTTGCGTCCTCCGACCTCAACGAGCTGTATCGTCGCGTAATCGCGCGTAACAACCGTCTGAAGAAGCTGATCGAAATGCACACCCCCGAGATCGTGGTGCGCAACGAGAAGCGTATGCTGCAGGAGGCTGTGGATGCACTTATCGACAACGGTCGTCGCGGCAAGCCCGTGACCGGTGCTTCCAACCGCCCCTTGAAGTCGCTTTCCGATATGCTGCGCGGTAAGCAGGGACGTTTCCGTCAGAACCTGCTCGGTAAGCGCGTAGACTATTCCGGTCGTTCGG
>JAZRFS010000010.1:0-1956 GCA_045643765.1 Eubacteriales bacterium | reverse complement strand
CAAAAGCAGTTGACCGACGGCGTTTGCCCCGGCAGAAAGTGTCTTGCGCCCAAGCCCTGCCCCAATCTGCAGGTGGATCACACCGAATATATCGATCTCTTAAAGCAAATTGAAGCACTGCCCCGCGTCAAAAAGGTATTTATCCGCTCGGGCATCCGCTTTGACTACCTGCTGCTCGACAAGGACGACGCATTTTTCAAAAAGCTGGTCAAGGATCACGTGTCCGGTCAGCTCAAGGTCGCGCCCGAGCATTGCTCCTCGCCCGTGCTTCGTGCCATGGGCAAGCCCGATTTTTCGGTATACGAGCAGTTCCGCGACACGTATTTCGACCTGTGCGCCGCGTGCGGCAAGGAGCAATATCTGGTGCCTTACCTGATGTCCAGCCACCCCGGCTCTACCTTGAACGACGCAGTCGAGCTTGCGCTGTGCCTCAAGCGTCACCACTACGCGCCCGAGCAAGTGCAGGACTACTATCCCACCCCCGGCACGGCATCCACGGTCATGTACTACACAGGCATCAATCCGCTTGACGGCAAGCACGTTTACGTGGCGACCGACTACCACGAAAAGCAGCTGCAGCGCGCCCTGCTCCAATACAACCGCCCCGAAAACGCACCCATGGTGCGCGAGGCGTTGCAAAAGGCAGGCCGCGAGGATCTGATCGGCTACGGCGCAGAATGCTTGGTACGCCCCGCAGGCGGCGGCGCCGGAAAGAGCGCAAAGCCGCAGGGCAAGCCTGCGCAAGGCAAACCCGCAGCACAAAGCAAAAAGCCCGGCGCAAAACCGAGCGCAAAGCCCGCAGGAAAGCCTGCAAGCAAGGCAAGTGCCCCTGCAGCACCGGCAAAGAAAAAGCCCACCTACAAAGAGGGCTGGGCAAAGCCCAAGAAAAAGAAATAACAAAACACACGGCTCGGCAAAATGCCGACCCGTACGTATTAAATTGGTGCAGCGCGGGCGATCACATATTTGGCGTCCTCGACAGTCCGTTATAATATGGAAAACAAAAACCCCCGCGAAACGGCGTGCACAGATAGCGGAGAAATTATAGTCAGTTGGTTAATAATTGCCCCGCTATAAACAAATAAGAAAACCCGACAGATTCAAGAAGAGTCTGTCGGGCTATTGTATCAAAACCAGTATTCTTTCATTTCAGACAAAAACTCGGTTGTTATCGGAAATCCCGAGTACGCTCCTATAACGGAATCTATTCCGCAATAAGGACATAACGCCGTTCCTTTCGGATCCTTTATCCAGAATTTTATTTCTTTAGGATTGAAAATTTTCAAACAATAAAAGCATCCACATAATTTATCTTTTTTCAAATTTTTTTTATGATTTGAACTATACTTATGCGCCTCTATGATTATGTTATTATCCAATTCTTGCTCCTCCTTTATCGCCAGTTTCGCCTTTGTATTACAAATGCATAAGGCAAAGCCCGTACCCCTAAAAATGCACGAATTCAAAGGCTCTCCCTTTGGGAGAGCTCCCGCGATAGCGGGTGAGAGGGTGTTTCTTTAGGGCATTTCCCCTCTCCGTCGGCTACGCCGCCACCTCTCCCAAGGGGAGAGGCTTTTCGTTAACTCCATTATAGCACAAATCGGCAGAGAAAAACAAGTTCTCTGCCGAAATTTTTGTGCCTGTCATTTTTCCGCTAAGAATGCAGAGAGAAGCGAGGGTTTTTAACTTTATTTGCGCTCATCCGTACTGAATGATCACGTCATACAACGTGTTTCTGACGGGGGAGTCGCCGCGGTTGCTGTACACCAGCTCGCCGCGCGCATCGGTAATCTCAATGTAGCACTCGCCGCTATCGCCATACTCAGCGAACATGGTGTGCCCCTTGACCAGACTTCCCTGCACGGGCTCGATGCTGTCCGCGCTCTGACCGTACACGTACACGGTCAAGGTTCTGGGCAGCACGGTCAGCTTGGCGGTATTGAGCGTCAGGTTGCA
>JAZRFS010000009.1:0-6789 GCA_045643765.1 Eubacteriales bacterium | reverse complement strand
GACATCATCGCAGAGGATATCTCCGACAACGCGGACTACCGCCGCGGCATTCGTACACTTACCGCAAAGCACGGTATCATCGAATCAAAGAAGATCGCAGACGGTGACGTATACGCACAGTATTACGAATACAGCGAGGCTGTGGCAAAGATCCCCTCTCACAGAATCCTCGCTCTCAACAGAGCCGAGAAGGAAGGCGTTTTGAAGGTTAGCCTTGTTGTGGACTCTGAGTTTATCGTAAACTATCTCACATCCCACGTTGTAAAAAATAAAAAGAGCCCTGCGGCAGAGCTTCTCACAGCCACCGTGCGCGACAGCTATGACAGACTTATCGCTCCCTCCGTTGAGCGCGAGATCAGAGCTGATATGTTCGACCGCGCAAGTGAGGCGGCTATCGGACTTTTCTCACAGAACCTGAAGGGCCTGCTTATGAGCGCGCCTCTCAAGGGCAAGACAGTTCTCGGCTATGACCCCGGATACCGTACGGGATGTAAGCTTGCGGTCATCACCCCCACGGGAAGTGTTTTGGACACAGCAGTTATCTATCCCACCAAGCCTCACGAAAAGATCGCAGAGGCAAAGCGTATTACCGAAAAGCTCATCCGCCGTTACGGAGTAGACGTAGTTGCTATCGGTAACGGTACCGCTTCGGGTGAAAGCGAGATGTTCATCGCAGAGCTTCTCGGTGAGATGAAGTGCGACACCAAGTACATCGTCGTCTCCGAAGCAGGAGCGTCCGTTTACTCCGCATCCAAGCTTGGTGCTGAAGAATTCCCCGACTTTGACGTTACTCAGAGAAGTGCGGTATCCATCGCTCGCCGACTGCAGGATCCCCTTGCAGAGCTTGTAAAGATCGATCCCAAGTCCATCGGTGTAGGTCAGTATCAGCACGATATGAAGACAGCCCGTCTTGACGAGGCGCTTTCAGGTGTGGTTGAGGACTGTGTAAACTCTGTCGGCGTTGACCTTAACACCGCATCCTACTCTCTGCTCTCATATATCGCAGGAATCAACATGACCAGCGCTAAAAACATCGTAAAATACCGCGATGCAAACGGCGAGTTGCGTACCCGTGCAGAGGTGCTGAAGGTTCCCCGCTTCGGTGCCAAGGCGTACGAGCAGGCGGCAGGCTTTTTGCGCGTGCCCGGCGGTAAGGAGATCCTTGACAACACGGGTGTTCACCCTGAGTCCTATGCGGCAACCGAGGAGCTGCTTTCCATGTTCGGTTATTCCAAGAAGGATGTTGCAAACGGAACGATCGGCAAAAGTCTTGGCGATAAGGTGCGCAAGGCAGGTATTGTTTCCGTGTGCGAGAAGCTCGGCATCGGCGAGCCTACGCTCTTTGATATTCTCAATGAGCTGGAAAAGCCCGGTCGCGACCTGCGCGACGATTTCGCGCCCCCTGTGCTGCGCGAGGACGTATTGGATATGTCCGATCTGCAGGAGGGTATGGTGCTGACGGGTACCGTGCGTAACGTCATCGACTTCGGTGCTTTTGTGGATATCGGCGTGCATCAGGACGGTCTTGTGCACATCTCAGAGCTGTCGGATCGCTTCGTCAAGCACCCCCGCGAGGTGGTGTCGGTGGGCGATATCGTACAAGTGCGCGTGCTTTCCGTCGATTTGAAGAAAAAGCGCATCGCTCTCTCTATGAAAAAGCCTCGCGAACAGCAAAAGAAGGGCTAATTTGTTCATAAATGAACGCAATATTTCGTTCACAAATCAAGTTGAGCGGTTTCTTATGACGATAGTACGTGTTTTGCTTGTGCATTGTGCATAAACACGGCGAGAAAATTTTGGAGAATTATCCTCTTCACATCTGAGGGGAAATTTGTTATAATATTATATGATAAAATATTAGGTTTTGGATGCGCAAATGCATCCGACCAAGGAGGATTACACATGGCAAGCTTATCGCTCAGACACATTTATAAGAAGTACCCCGGTGGCGTTACCGCCGTTTCCGACTTCAACCTGGAGATCAAGGACAAGGAGTTTATCGTCTTCGTAGGTCCCTCCGGTTGTGGTAAGACCACGACCCTTCGTATGGTCGCAGGCCTCGAGGAAATCACCGAGGGCGAGCTGTTCATCGGCGACCGTCTCGTGAACGACGTGGCTCCTAAGGACCGTCAGATCGCGATGGTGTTCCAGAACTACGCTCTGTATCCCCATATGTCCGTGTTCGATAACATGGCATTCGGCTTGAAGCTGAACAAGACCCCCAAGGAAGAGATCAAGCGCCGCGTTGAGGAGGCTGCTCGTATCCTTGATATCACCCACCTGCTTGACCGTAAGCCCAAGGCTCTTTCCGGTGGTCAGAAGCAGCGTGTTGCTCTGGGTCGTGCAATCGTGCGTAACCCCATGGTATTCCTTCTTGACGAGCCGCTTTCCAACCTGGACGCAAAGCTCCGTGCAACGATGAGAACCGAGTTGACCAAGCTTCACAAGAGAGTTGGTACCACCTTCATCTACGTTACCCACGACCAGGTCGAGGCAATGACGATGGCAACCCGTATCGTCGTTATGAAGGACGGTCTCATTCAGCAGGTCGACACTCCTCAGAACCTGTACGACAACCCCGTGAACCTGTTCGTTGCAGGCTTCATCGGTACCCCCCAGATGAACTTCATCAACGGTACCCTGACCGAAGAGGGCAAGGATCTGTACTTCAACTTCGACGGCAACTCCATCAAGGTTCCCGCCGAGAAGGCTGCCAACCCCGCTCTTCGTGAGTATATCGACCAGGAGGTCGTTGCAGGTCTTCGTCCCGAGTGCATCCATGACGATCCCATGCACCTCAACTCCCTTGCTGACAGCTGCATCACCGTTGACGTTGACGTCACCGAGCTGATGGGTGCTGAGATTTACCTGTACCTGAACAGCTTTGACCGTACCCCCAGAGAGGGTATGTCCACCGGTAAGGAGCTTGATCTCGAGGCAACCCGCCTGATCCCGCGCGTTTCCTCCCGCTCCACCAGCCGTGCAGGCGACACCATCAAGGTGGCTCTGGATATGTCCCGTATCCACTTCTTCGATAAGGACAGCGAGCCCCGCATCGGTGCCGTTGCGGCAAAGAAGAAGGTTGCTGAACTTGAGGAAGAGGTTGCTGAGGAAGCACCCGTTGCCGAGGTTCCCGCTGCTGACGCAGAGTAATAAGAAATTTCGCCCCGCCGCATTTGCGGCGGGGATTTCTTTTTGGCGGTTGACATAATATATAAAATAAGGTACAATATATAAGAATACAAGCGCGAGAGGAGGGGGGACGTATGACGCCGACAGAAATGCAATGCCGTAGCATCAGTACGCGCATCGGCTGCACGATGCTCATCTTTTCCGCGCTGATGCTGCTACAAAGTGCTGTGATGGCATTTTTGCCTCTTTTTACGACCTCTCTTTCTGCAAAAGGTGCCGAGATCGTGGCAGAATTGCTCAACGCGGCGTTGTACATTCTTGTCTTTACGCTACCGCTGTTCTTTTTCAGAATGATCTCCCGCGGGCGTGTGCTTGGAATGCCGCGCCTTGCTCTTGAACTGAGCGTGGACGGCCTTCGTTGCGCTATGTTTGGAGTTGCCGTAACGATGGCGCTGGCATTTGTAAATGCAAAGCTGGTTGGTGTGTTTGATTACGCCTCGTTTTCCGAGCAATATATCTGGCACAATGAGGCGGGCGAGAACTATCAGCTAATTCTCTTATTTCTTTCACTTGCGGTGATCCCTGCGTTTGTGGAGGAGCTTTTATTCCGCGGTCTGGTTCTGGAAAATCTGTTGCCCTGTGGTAAAACGGTGGCAATCTTCGGCAGTGCTTTTCTGTTCGGTATGATGCATCAGAATGCAGAGCAGCTGCTCTATGCCACGGGAGCGGGACTTGTGTTTGGTTGGATCTATGTGCGTACGCGCTCGATATGGCCGTGCGTGTTGGCACATTTTATCAATAACTTTCAATCTGTGGTGCAATTTGCTGTTGCCGACCGTCTTACACCGGCGCGCGCACAGGCAGTGCTATACGTGATGGAAGGTGCGCTGTTGGTGTTGGGTATTTTGTCGGCGATATTCCTGTTTCGCGATCATCGCGACACGGATGAGCAAGCACAAATCTTTGATGCAGAAGAGATACGGGAGATCCCCTTACGTCGCAGAGTACGTCTGTTTTTCAGTGTGCCGATGACGTTATTTGTGCTTTGGTGTGTGGCGAATATGCTGACGTTGATCATTATGGCGATCCTTTGAGAGGTGGATATGGAAAACCGTGACGTTGAATTTATGAAAATTGCCTTGCAGGAGGCAAAATTGGCAGCCGATGCGGGCGAGCCGCCCATCGGCGCGGTCTTGGTGCGCAACGGTGAGGTGCTGGTAGCGGCACACAATCACCGCGAGCGCGAGTACGATATCACCTCGCACGCCGAGATAGAGGTGTTGCGCGCGGCGGGTAAGCTGAAAAAGGATTGGCGTATGAACGACTGCACGCTGTATGTGACCTTAGAGCCCTGCCCGATGTGCGCGGGAGCGATCCTCGCCGCCCGCGTGGGGCGCGTGGTCTATGCCGCCAAGGATCCTGTCGCAGGTGCGATGGGCAGTGTGCTCAATTTGCCGCGTTTCCCCCTCGGCGCGCACCCTGTGGTGGAGGGCGGTGTGCTTCTTGATGAAGCGCGCGATATGCTGCAAGCATTTTTCAAATCCAAAAGATAACAAAAAAGGCTTCCGTGCGGAAGCCTTTTTTGTTATGTAAAATTAAGCAAGTCTTTTTTCCAATCTCTCGCGGATGGCGGCGATGAACTCGGCGGAGTTCACAGCCGTTGCCTTGGTGCCGGGAACAACCAGACCGACAAGGTCCTTGGTCATAATGCCGTCATTCAGGGTGTCGATGCACGCGCCCTCCAGCTGATCAGCGAAACTCATAAGATCGGCAAGACCGTCCAGCTCGCCTCTCTTGCGCAGCGCGCCCGACCACGCGTAGATGGTGGCGATGGGGTTGGTGGAGGTCTGCTCGCCGCGCTGGTAGCGGTAGTAGTGCTGGGTCACGGTGCCGTGAGCCGCCTCGTACTCAAAGTTGCCCTCGGGGGAAACCAGTACGGAGGTCATCATAGCAAGCGAGCCGAACGCGGTGGATACCATGTCGCTCATCACGTCGCCGTCGTAGTTCTTGCAAGCCCAGATAAAGCCGCCCTTGCTGCGGATCACGCGTGCCACGGCGTCGTCAATCAGGGTGTAGAAGTAGGTGATGCCCGCTTCCTCAAATCTTGCCTTGTACTCGGTGTCAAAGATCTCCTGGAAGAGGAACTTAAAGGTCTGATCGTACTGCTTGGAAATGGTGTCCTTGGTAGAGAACCACAGATCCTGTTTGGTAGCAAGCGCGTACTGGAAGCAGGCATGCGCGAAGGAGCGGATCGAGTTATCCTTGTTGTATGCGCCCTGCAGAACGCCGGGGCACTCAAAGTCATACACGGTCTCGCGGAAGGTCTCCTTGCCGTCCTTGTCGGTAAAGACGATCTCTGCCTTGCCCTCGGTGGGCACGCGGTACTCGGTCGCCTTGTAGATGTCGCCGTAGGCGTGACGGGCGATGGTGATCGGCTTTTCCCAGTTGCGCACGGCGGGGCGAATACTGTCGATGAGGATAGGTGCGCGGAACACGGTGCCATCCAGAATGGCGCGGATCGTGCCGTTGGGGGACTTCCACATCTGGGTGAGGTTGTACTCCTCTACGCGCTGCTTGTTGGGGGTGATGGTGGCGCACTTGACGGCAACACCATACTTCTTGGTGGCATAAGCGCTGTCAAAGGTCACCTGATCCTTGGTCTTTTCTCTCTCGGGAAGACCAAGGTCGTAATATTCGGTGTTCAGCTCAACGAAGGGGAGCAGCAGCTCGTCCTTGATCATCTGCCAAAGAATACGGGTCATCTCATCGCCGTCCATCTCGACAAGCGGCGTGGTCATTTTAATCTTCTTGAAATTTTCCATCTTCAATACCTCCGAAAATTGGAAAAAATGATAACATTCTTGGAAAATATGTCGTGTTTGGTTGGAATTACTGGTTTTTTGCCGCGTAGTAGTTCATCAGACAGCCGCGCAGGATGATTTCCTTTTCGTTGTCGGTCAGACCCTTCACGTAAAGGGTGATGTCCTCAACGGTACCGTTTGCACGAACGACCTTGGCAGGGAATTCCTCGATACCGGCAGCGATCTTCTCGCGCACGGCGGGAACGAAGACGAAATCGCCCTCGGCGTAGTCAAACTTGGTGCTCGCGTCCAACGTGAAGGGCAGAATACCCCAGTTGATGCAGTTGGAGCGATAACGCTTGGTTGCGAACTCGTACCAGATGTTGGCAAAGCCGCCAAGCACCTTCTGGCAGGATGCCGCCTGCTCGCGCGCGGAGCCGTCACCGGGCTTGTTTGCAAAGACGCAGGAGCCAAACTGGGTGTTTGCAGCCAGTGCGTCGGCATCGCCCACCTTGGAAAGTGCGAATTTCACCTTGTCGGAAACCTTGCCCTCGCGGCGCGCGATCTCGTCGGCGGCAACCGCCTTGGAGCGACCCACGTACTCGGGGCAGCGGCGGGAAAGAGCGAACTCGGAAAGGCGCAGGGGGTTAGAGCGGTAAGAGGAGGTCTCGCCGGAGGGGATCAGCTCGTCGGTGGTGGTCACGGCGTCGTCAAGCGCGCTGGCAAGACCGATGAGCATATCGTCCTTGAGGGGCTCGAACTTCGGCCAGTCCGCGATGTTCGGGCCAAAGCGCAGCTGCGCATCGGCGTCGGGTTTGCCGGCGGAGAAATAAACGTTCTTCTTATAGATATTCTC
>JAZRFS010000008.1:0-8821 GCA_045643765.1 Eubacteriales bacterium | reverse complement strand
CTACCACGCCAAAGGGAGCCATTTCGGTGAGGGTAAGACCTGCGTCGCCGGTCTTTGCCTCCTCAACGATGTCCTCGGTGCCGGGGGTCTTGTCAGCCACCAGCATGTGCTTGGCGGTCTTGTGATCCACGCGGCCCATCTTGGTCTCTGCCACGCCGAGCGCCGCCATAATGGGGGCTTCCTTGCGTGTCAGCTCGCGAATGGCGGTGATCACCTTTTCGCGCTGAGCCACGGACATGGCGCGCACGGCACGGTAGCCGGCGTTCGCCTGCTCGATGGCTTCTTCCATCGTTTCATAAATACCGATCAGGCGTCTTCCCTTGAACTGGGTGGCATCCCACTCCTTAGCAGCCACAGGGGCGGCTGCGGGCTTTTTGAATTCGGATACGACGCGGGCAACGATCTCGTTGATCTGCGCCTCCGTGAATTTAGTAGCCATAGCGGATGCTCCTTTCGTTGTATTTGGAAAGGGAGCGATTATCTGCCAAGCGCTGCGAGTACGCGACGGGTGATCTCAGCAACAAGATCGTTGTCTGCACCGTGGTTGCCGCAGGAGCAGCTGCCGCCGTTGTCCTTGCACTTGCAGTTGGGGGTGCCGAGGTTGGGGCACTTCTTGCAGCCGGGGTGCTTGCCGGGAAGGCCCATCTTCTTGCGCAGCTCCATCAGCTTCTCAAGCTGCTCGCAGGGGATCTCGTCGATGCGAGCCTCTGCGCCTACGCCGATCTGGCGAGCGTAAAGGTTGATCTTTGCGTTGAACTCGACCTCTTCCATGGTGAAGCAAGCGCGCATCAGGGAGTTACCAACCGTGAGAGCACCGTGGTTCTTCAGAAGGAATGCGTCGTGTCTCTGGATGTAGGGCATCAGGGAGTCCGGGATCTCCATGGTGGAGGGGGTACCGTAATCGCAGGTGGGAACGTTACCGATCGTGAGGATCGCCTCGGGAAGGATCATCTGATCCATCTCAACGCCTGCAACGGTGAAGGCGGTAGCCACAGGGGGGTGAGCGTGAACAACGGCGTTAACGTCGGGACGCTCCTTGTAGACGCGCATGTGCATCTTGATCTCGGAGGAGGGGTTGAGCTTGCCCTCAAGCTTATTGCCGTCAGCGTCGATCTTGATGATCATATCGGGGGTCATGTAACCCTTGGATACGCCGGTGGGGGTGCAGTAGAACTCGTTGGGGCCGACCTTGACGGAGATGTTACCGTCGTTTGCGGCTACGAAGCCCAGATCATAGATCTTTTTGCCGACCTCGCAGATTTCTTTCTTGATTTCGTAAGGAGATTTTGCCATCATGGTTTTTGTTTCCTTTCTGTGTGGTTGTATTTTTTATTTTTTGATTTCAAAATTATTTGACCAGGCGGTAGGTGTCGCCGGCGATCATGTACTCCTCGTCGGTGGGGATGATCACGACCTTGACACGGGAATTCGGCTTGGTCAGCACGGCACGGTCGCCGCGGGGGCAGGTAGCGTTGACCTCAGCGTCAAATTCCACGCCGAGATACTCCATATCCTCGCACGCCATGCGGCGCACGTCGCGGTCATACTCGCCAAGACCTGCGGTGAAGACGATCACGTCCACGCCGTTAAGCGCTGCGGCATAGGAGCCGATGATCTTCTTGATGCGGTAGGTCAGCACGTCCATCGAGAGCTTGGCGCGCTCGTTACCGGCGGCAACGGCGTCCCAGATCTCACGCGCGTCGCTGGACACGCCGGAAAGACCAAGCAGACCCGACTTTTTGTTCATCGCGTCGTCGATTTCGTCGGGGGTCATACCCGTCTTTTTCATCATGTAGGGAACGATCGAGGGGTCGATCGAGCCGCAGCGCGTACCCATCGGCACGCCCTCCTGGGGGGTGAAGCCCATCGTGGTGTCGATCGCCTTGCCGTTCTTCACAGCGGTGATCGAGGAGCCCGAGCCGATGTGGCAGGAGATGATCTTGCAGTTTTCGTAGTCCATGCCAAGCCACTCGGCTGCCTCGCGGCTGACGAAGCGGTGAGAGGTGCCGTGGAAGCCGTAGCGGCGCACGCCGTACTTCTCGTACCACTCGTAGGGCAGGGGGTACATATACACCTTTTCCTCAAAGCCCGAGTAGAAGGAGGTGTCGAACACGCCGACCTGCGGCTTGCCCGTCATCAGCGACTTGCACGCAGCCACGCCCTTGAGTGCGGGGGGGCCGTGCAACGGGTTGAGGGGAACGATGCTTTCCAGATACGCGATCGCCTCATCGTCCAGCACGCGGGAGCTGTCAAACTTGCCGCCGTGAGCGAAGCGGTGACCGATGGCTGCGATCTCGTCGGTGCTGGCGATCACGCCAAGCTCCTTGTCGGTGAGCAGCTGAAGGACAAGCGCGAGTGCCTCGTTGTGAGAGGGCATCGGATGCTCTGCCTTATAGGGCTCGGCACCGGGGCGCTTGTGGGTGATGATACCGGACAGACCGATCTTCTCGCATACGCCTTTTGCCAGGACCTTTCCGGTCTCCATATCAAAAAGCTGGTACTTGAGAGAGCTGCTGCCGGCGTTGATGACTAAAATTTTCATATTCGCCTCCAAGTTGTGCGGTAACCACGGTTGTGGTCTACCTTTTTATTATAACAAAACACCCCTTAAAATGCAAGAGGGAAGGCGGAAAAAATGAAAAAAACACACAAATTGCGACAATTGAGCACACATTCTGCTTTTTTTGGAGAAAAACGCCAAAAAAGCGGGGAATAAACCGATTTATTTCCCTGTGATTTTTGTAAAAAACGCCGAATTTCGCGCCCGCGCGAGAGGGGGTGTGTGCCCGCGTGCGAGAGCGCGTGAAAAAATTTTGTGAAAAAGTGGATAAATGGGTTTGAAAAATAACGGTATTTATTTTTTCAAAAAGGGTTGACAGAGAGGGGAAAGGTTGTTACAATGGCGGTAATGGCGGCAAGCCGCCAATACGCGCACGGAGGTTTTCTATGAAACTTGCTACAACACTGGGCGATTTCGATCGTTATGCGAGCAGCACCGAGGAGTGCATTCGTCTGCTGCACGATGCGGGCTTCCGATATATTGATTTCGGTATGGGCGGTCGCCTTTTCTCAGAGGATGACAGCTGGCGTGACCTTGCCAAGCATCTTTTGGACTATGCGGGCAATCTCGGTATGACATACGTGCAGGCGCACTCGCCCAACGCCACCGTGCTGCGTCCTGACAGATGGGACAGGGAGGTTTTCTGGGGCAAGAGATCGCTGGAGCTTTGCCGGCTGCTGGGTATTCCGCAGGTGGTGATCCACGCTGCGTACACAAGCAAGCCTGTTTGCAAGGAGAGCTGGTACGAGCTTAACGCGAAATTCTACCGCGAGCTTTTACCCGTGGCAGAGCAAACGGGCGTGACGATCCTCACGGAAAACACCATGCACGCCAACCTGCCCGAGGGTACCTTCTATATGTACACGGGCAAGGATATGGTCGAATTTATCGAGTATATCGACCATCCGCTCTTTCAGGCGGTGTGGGACACGGGTCACGGCACCGCCGAGGGCTCGCAGTACGACAATATCGTCGCGCTTGGCAAGCATCTCAAGGGTCTGCACGTGCACGACAACAACGGCAAGGCGGATCAGCACAGTATGCCCTATACGGGTGTGCTCAACCTGGATCAGGTGATGAACGGGCTTCTGGACGTGGGCTACGACGGCTATTTTACCTTTGAGGTGGTGAACGCTCTGCTTCCCGCCAGATCGCGCCAGCGGTTTGAAAAGGATACAAGACTTTTGGATCCCACGCTGGAAATGCAGATCGATATGGAGCGCTTGCTTTACCACATCGGCAAGCACGCCCTGCAAAGCTATGACTGTTTTGAGGAGTAAAGAAATGTATAAGAACAGAGAAGAATTCATCGCAGCGCTCGGCGTCGCAGAAATGCCCGCGCTCTTTGGCGCACGCTATGCCGAAACGATGGCGGAATATGAAAGGGACGACGTGTTTTTCCTGGAGGACGTCTTCATCGACGGGCTGCAAAGCACCTACCGTATCTTCCGTGAGAAATACGATTATATCAAATTAGCCGCCAAACGGGTGCGAAATAACGCGTTTTTGGCGCAATACTCGCTCCTGCTTTATCATATGCAGCTTGACAATAACCACAACGGTGAGATCTATCTGAAAAAATTCCCGCTGGGGGATGGCACAAATCCTGCCGACTATGAAATGGCGGCGTTTTTCTCCCAGCTCGCATTTGCCCGCGACGTTGCCGACTATCACCTGGCACACGGCGTCCCCACGGATATCGTTACGGATACCCTCAACGATCTGTACGAGGAGCCGATCCTTGTGTGCAACGATTGCTTTGGACGCGACGGCTGTCATCCGCGTTGTTTTGGCTGGAACCAGATCTATATGAATTATCGCATTCTGCGTGTGGGTGTGCTGAACTTCGAGCTGCGCGACCACTTTACAAGCGCCGTAACGGTGTTCGAAAACAGCAAAAAAGAGCGCATCGTGCTGGCAAATGACAAGGATATCGCCGCGAACGGACAGATCGCGGGGAGCGCGGGGTGCGAGGAAATCGCCTTCCACGCCGCCATCACCGAAACCGACGAGTATTACGAGGGGTACGCCGCCGATCCCGTGAACGCCGTGTATGCAAGCACGCCCGTGCGCCTTGACAAAAAGGAATGGCGCGCGGTGCTGCAAAGAGAAAACGGCATCATCAACGTGCATATCCCCAGCCACGTACCGCTGACGCCCGAGAACGCCAACGCCGCCTACGCCCGCGCGTGGGAGGTGCTGCCGAAACGCTATCCCGCGTTCGGCGCCAAGGTGTTTACCTGCTTCTCCTGGCTGCTTGACCCTCAGCTCAGGCAATTCTTAAAGCCCGAGTCCAACCTTGTGGCATTCCAGAACAAATATCACCGCTTCGCCATGAAGGCGGTCGGCACCGACGTGTACTCCTTCCTTTTCAAGAAGCCCGTGGAGAAAAACGAGGATCTTTGCGAGGACACGTCCCTCCAGCGCGCGGTCAAGGCGCACTATCTGAGTGGGAAATACATCTACGCGCAGGGCGGCTATTTCTTCCCCGAGGAGATCTGATATAAAGTCACCCCTTCTGAAGTAAAATGAGTTTTTGATCCTGCAGTATAAATAAAAGGAGAGGTTGTTATGTCTGAAAAGAACTCCGCCGCTCCCGGCACTGTTGAATTTTTGCGCGAAAACCCGATCTTTTTCTCGCTGATCGGCGGCGTTGGTCGCTACGCCACGCGAAAACCGGACGGCAGCGTGTGCATCTCTCCCGAGGTGGAGAGGATGGCGCCCCATCTGCGTTATAACCGTGAATTTCGGCAAACGGGCGTAAAGATCTATTCCACGCCGTTGGATAACGGCTGGGTGGGTCCCGATGCCTATGATTGCACGCGTGTGGATTATACGCTGAAATGCTTTTTTGAAACGGTACCGGACGGCTATCTTTTGCCCCGTATCGGGGTGGACGTGCCGGTGGAATGGTGCCGCCAAAACCCCGAGGAGGTCTTTCTTTACGTGGCAGGTAAGGGTCTTACACGCGACGAGGTGCGCGAGCGGGTAGCGACCGCAAAGCACGAATGTTCCTTTGCCGATCTACCCGACGATTACCCAAATATCAAGGAATTGCGCGCCATGCGCTATGAGGAACTGGCACCGGGGGCGCAGCTGCGCCTGCAAAGCCTTTCCTCTACCGTTTGGATGCAGGATGCCGCCGAGGCGCTGCGCCGTCTGATCGCGCATTTGGAGGCATCTCCTTACGCCGACCGCATCGCAGGTTATCACGTGGGCTTTGGCAACGCATGCGAGTGCATATCCTGGTTCAAATATTTTTCCGGTCCCTATCACTACGTGGACGTAGGGGATTACGGCATTTCGCATCTGCGCCGTTTTTACGATTACGGTCTTGCCAAATACGGCAGCCGCGAGGCGTTGGGGCGCGCGTGGGGACAGCCTGACATCACGCGCGACACGGTGGATCTGCCTACCCCCACCGAGCGTTACGGCGGCGCGAAAAGCATGCACAGCTTCTTCCGCGGTGACGAGAAGGATACCGTCTGCACCGATATGGACGAGTTCCTGTCGCAGAACGTGGCGGACGCCATCGAGGTGCTGGCTGCCGCCGCGAAGCAGATCACAAAAAAGGCAGTCGGATTTTTCTACGGCTATTTCCTTGGCCCCTGGGAGATCCAATATTTGGGGCATCTGCAGCCCGAGCGCATCTGGCGCAACCCCAACGTAGACTTTCTCTGCGCCCCCACCGCCTATCACTTCCGCGGTGTCGGCGAGCCCTCGGTGGATATGACACCCACGCAATCCGTGAACCGCAAAAAGCTGTGGATCGAGGAGCTGGACGCGCGCACGTATCTGGTCAATCCCGCGCTTGCCGATGCGCGCGCGGAAAATCTGACCGCCAATATGGAGCAAACGCGCTACGTGCTTTGGCGTCACCTTTGCAAAAATCTGGCGCACCGTTCCGGCTTCTGGTGGATGGATCTGGGCGGCGGCTGGTACGATGCTCCCGATATCATGGCGGAGATCGACCTTCTCAAAAAGGCGCACGACACCCTGAAGGTGGGGGATCACAGCTCCGAGGCGGACGTGCTGTTCGTGGTGGATCCTGCCGGAATGGAGCACGTGCGCATGAACCGCAACTACACGCTGCGCTTTATCCGCGACACGGTGCGCATGGCAAGAAGCTGCGGTGTGCAATGCGACGTGCATCACATCGCTGATCTGCCCGAGCTTGACCTTTCGCGCTACCGGTTGGTGGCGTTTATCCTGAATTACACCCTTACGCCCATCGAGCTGGCGGCCATCCCCTTTGCCAAGGATACCACGCTGATGTTCAACTTTACTACGGGTATTCTGCAGGACGGCAAGCCCTCGCTGGAGAATGTGAAGGCGCTCACGGGCTTCGAGCTGGTTGATAGCTATGACGAGGCGCTGGATTGCCCACTTTGCCGCATCGTGGGGGAGAACAGCCCTTTGCTTGCCACCAAGGTGGTGAACGGCCGACGTCACGTGCTGAACGCCAACGAAAACCTGACACCGGATGAGTTCCGCGCCGTTGCGCGTGAGGCAGGCTGCCATATCTATACCGACGTGAACAGTGTTATATTTGGCGACAAGAGCTTTCTTGGCGTGTTTGCCAAGGGCGAAACTCACACCGTGTTGCACCTAAATGGCAAAAAACGCTGTGAGGATATCCGCACGGGCAAGATTTTCGAGGGTGCGGATATTCCGCTTGACCTGAAGGAAAACGAGTTTTTGATCTTGCAATACAAATAAAAGGAGAAAGTGCTATGCTTTGGGAAAATTTGAGAGAAGAAGAATTTGCCCCTGCCATTGAAAAATCGAACAAGGTCTGCGTGGTGCCGATCGGCTGTATCGAAAAGCACGGTCAGCATCTGCCCGTGGGCACGGACACACAGACCTGCTACCATATCGCCAAGGAGGCGGCGAAGATCGAGCCCGTGGTCGTGTTCCCCGGACTTTACTTCGGTGACCTTTGCGGACTTTATATGTGGAAGGGCACGATCGCCTTTTCCTCGGAGCTTTTGCAGCAGATGCTGACCGAGCTTTGCTCGGAGATCGCGCGCAACGGCTTTAAAAAGATCCTCTTGCTCAACGGCCACGGCGGCAACGGCGCGCTGCTTGCCAACTTCCTGCGCTCGACGGCACACAAGAAAAAGGACTACGTGGTGATGGTGCGCAACGATTTCCAATACGGTTATAAGGATATTTTGAAAGATATCGATGAAAATGGGGAAAGCTTCCCGGAGCTGACCGACGCGGACATTGCTTATATGCGTGATTTTGCGGAGCATCATTATACGCTCGGCCACGGCGGCATCAACGAAAGCTCGATCATGTGTGCCATCAATCCCGAGCACGTGGATATGAGCCGCGCCGACGTGGATGACGGCACCAGCCGCGGCAGAACCGGGTATCTTTCACAGAAGGGAATTCGCATCAGCGGCTCCGGCATGTTCTGGATGACGGATTATCCCGACAGTTTTTCGGGCGAGCATCTGGAGGGCGCGAACGCGCGCATCGGTAACGTCATTTTGAAAAAGCGCATCGCGCTGCAGGCAGAGGCGTGCCGCCTTCTTAAGATGGACGACCGCGTGCTGGAATGGAACGACGAGCATAACGCGAAATTTTAAAAAAGTGCCGTAACGGTATGAGAAAATGAGGATTTCAACATGAAAAAGCTGAAAATTTTGATGATCGGCGCACACCCCGACGATCCCGACGGGTGCGGCGGCGGTACGGCGCTTCGCTACGCGGCACGCGGAGATGAGGTGCGCTTTCTTTCGGTCAGTGACGGGCGCGCGGGGCATTTTTCCATGGCACCCGATGCCCTTGCAGCGCGCCGCCGCAAGGAGGCGGACAACGTAGCTGCGCTTATCGGTATCACCTATGACGTGTGGGATATTCCGGACGGCGAGGTGGAGGCAAGCTTGGAAAACCGCCGCCGCATGGTGCGCTATATCCGCGAGTTTTCTCCCGATCTTGTGATCACACACCGCAACAACGACTATCACGCCGACCACCGCAACGTGGCGCTTCTGGTGCAGGACGCCTCCTATCTGCTGACCGTGCCGAATTACTGTATGGACACGCCGGCGATGGCGTCGATGCCCGTGATCGCGTTCTTTGCCGACCGCTTCAAGCAGCCCCCCTTCCGCGCGGACGTTGTGGTGCCGATCGACGACGTGACGGACAAAAAATACGAGGTGCTTCGTTGCCACGTGTCGCAGTATTTCGAGTGGCTGCCCTTCAACAAGGGTACGCTGGATACCGTTCCCGAGGGGGATGCGGCGCGTG
>JAZRFS010000007.1:0-8826 GCA_045643765.1 Eubacteriales bacterium | reverse complement strand
CGATTTCGCACCCCGTTCGGGGGCGAAATCGCCGCTTTCCTTATTCTACCGTCACCGATTTGGCAAGGTTGCGGGGCTTATCTACGTCCAGTCCCTTTTGGGCGGATACATAGTATGCCAGCAGCTGCATCACGCAAATGGCAGGGAACGGAGCAAGCAGCTCGTCGATCTCGGGCAGCACCACGCGCATATCCGCGGGCAGATCAATCTGCTCGGCGACCTCTTTGGTGGTCACCGTGAGAAGCTTCGCACCGCGCGAGGTGACCTCGCGAATGCCAGACAGCATCTTTTCTGCGAGCGCCGATACGGTAGAGAGCGCTACTACGGGCGTGCCCTTCACGACCAGCGAGATCGTGCCGTGCTTCAATTCTCCCGCGGCGTACGCCTCGGAGTGGATATAACTGATCTCCTTCAATTTCAGCGATGCTTCGGTGCACAGATCACAGTCAATGCCGCGCCCGATATAGAAGATATGCTCCGCACCGATCAGCGTCTTTGCGTGACGGCGGATATCGTCCTTCATGGCGAGCACCGCTTCAATGCTCTTGGGCACCTCGGTGGAGAGCTTTTTGCTGATTTCTCGCACCGTTTCGGTACTAATTTTGCCGCGTGCCAGCGCAAGGCGCAGGGCAAACAGGTAAAGCAGCGCGCACTGCACGCTGTATGCCTTGGTGCTGGCGACCGCGATCTCAGGACCCGCCATCGTGTAAAGCACGCTGTCTGCCTCGCGTGCGACGGTGGAGCCGATCACGTTTACCACAGCAAGCGTGTAGATGCCTTGCGCCTTCACGTGACGCAGCGCCGCCAGCGTGTCGGCGGTTTCGCCCGACTGCGAAAGTAGGATCACCAGATCGTCCTTGTGCAGGATGGGGTCACGGTAACGGAACTCGCTGGCGATCTCCACGCGCACGGGGACGCGGCAGATGCGCTCAATGATATTCTTGCCCACAAGTCCCGCGTGCATTGCCGTGCCGCATGCCACGATGTGAATGGCATTGAATTTGCCGAGGAAGTCGCCGTCCAGCGCTTCTACGCCGAAAAAAGGCAATCCGTCCTTCAAATGTGCCGAAACGGTATGAGAAATGGCATCAGGCTCCTCGTGGATCTCTTTTAACATAAAATGCGGAAAGCCGCCCTTCTGCGCCTTTGTCACGTCCCAATCCACGGTTTCCGGCTTTTGCTCCACGACCTCACCCGCGCGGTTGTAGAAGGTCACGTTGGGACCTTCCAGAACGGCAAGAATGCCTTCCTCGGGGCGGTAGTAGGTGTTGGTGTGCGCCAGCACTGCGGGCACGTCAGAGGCGATGAGACCGCCCTCCTCGGTGGTTGCCACGATCAGGGGATTGTCGCGACGCACCGCGTAGATGCGCTCGGGATAATCGGCAAAGCAGATGCCAAACGCGTACGCGCCGCGCAGCATTGCCAGCGCCTTGAAGATCGATTCCTGCGGGTTGTTCGTCTTTTTGTAATAGTAATCTACCAGCTTGGCGGCGCTTTCCGTGTCGGTCTGGGATACGAAGGCGTATCCCTCCTCCATCAGGAATGCGGCGATTTCCATATAGTTTTCAATGATGCCGTTGTGTACCAGCGCCAGACGCTCGGTGCCGTGGGGGTGAGAGTTCACGTCCGAGGGCTCGCCGTGGGTTGCCCAGCGCGTGTGACCGATGCCGCACTTCGCGTCATTGAGGTAGGAGCACCCCTCCAATTTTTCCTCCAGGAGTGCAAGACGCCCCTTTGCCTTTACGGTCCGCAGACCGTCCTTTTGTACCGCAATGCCCGCGGAGTCGTAGCCTCTGTATTCCAGCGTTGCCAGCCCCTCCAAGAGGATCGGGACGGCTGATTTTTTGCCCGTATAGCCGATAATTCCGCACATAAGAAATTCTCCTTTTTTTATAGTTTATTCCAGGGTGTGACCGCCTGCCCGCAAGGCGTTGGTCAAAATCTGTGCATACGTGTTGCAGTTTTCCTCGTTTTCACATTCTACCATCACGCGGATGACGGGCTCGGTGCCGCTTTCACGCAGCATCGCGCGTCCTTTTTTGCCAAGGCGAGCCAAAACGTCTGCCAACGCCGCCTGTACCGCTTTATCCGCTAAAGCGGTCTGCTTGTTTTTTACTTGCAAATTAAAGTTGACCTGCGGATAGAACACAACGTTTTCGCACAGCGCGGCAAGCGTACGCTTGCTGTCACAGACTTCCTCGCAAAGCATAATGGCGGTAAGCAAGCCGTCACCTGTGGTGGCGTATTTCTTCATAATAATATGCCCCGATTTTTCGCCGCCTAAGCAATAATCGTGTGCCAGCATACACTCGTAAACGAATTTATCACCCACAGAGGTCTGCACGCAGCCAATGCCTGCCTCTTGCAGCGCGTTTATGAAGCCGCCGTTGGACATAACGGTTGCCACCACGGTGTCGCCACCCAGCATTCCCTTTTTTTGCAAACGACGCGCCAGAATATAAAGGATCTTATCTCCGTCCACCACGTTGCCGTTTTCATCCACGGCAATACAACGGTCGGCATCTCCGTCAAAGGCAAAGCCCATATCCAGATGACGTTCCTTTACCAGACGGCAAAGAGCCTCGGGATGCGTTGCACCACAATTGCGGTTGACGTTCACGCCGTCCGGCTCGGCAGAGATCACGTAAATCTGCGCGCCAAGCGCCCCGAACACCGAGCGTGCGATATTCCAGCAAGCGCCGTTTGCGCAGTCAAGCCCGATTTTTAAATTCTTGTAGGAATTGGACGCCACCGAGATGAGATAACCCGTATAGCGGTTTCTGCCCGATACAAAATCGTGAATGCAGCCCACATGCTCGCATCTTGCCACGGGAAGATCTTCGCTCATGCCCAGTGCGGCGAGATCGCCGTCCAGATACCGTTCAATCAGCGCGATTGTCGTGTCATCCAGCTTTTCACCGTGCGTGTTCACGATCTTGATGCCGTTGTCCTGATAAGGGTTGTGTGAGGCGGTGATCATGATACCGCAATCGAACTCGTCCTGCCTTGTGATATAAGATATACTGGGCGTGGTGGTGACGTGTAGCATATACGCATCCGCGCCCGAGGCGGTGATGCCCGCGACAAGCGAGTATTCCAGCATATAGCTGGAGCGGCGCGTGTCCTTGCCGATCAGAATGCGGGGGCGGTACGCGGGAGTATCACAGCCATATAGCGCCGAAGCGTAATACCAACCGAGAAATCTTCCTATTTTATACGCGTGCATAGAGGTCAGCTCTGCGTTTGCCTCGCCGCGGAAGCCGTCTGTGCCGAAGTAGCGATTTTTCGCTTTTGGCTCGATGGCGAGCGGTGCGCTATCGCGCAATAAGGCATCGGTTGAGATGCCGAATAAGTCTGCAAGCTGCAACACCTTGTCGATCTGTGGCAAAGATTGATCCATCTCCCATTTGGAAACTGATTGGCGCGAGATATCCAGCGCCTCTGCCAGCTGCTCCTGCGACATTCCCTTGACGGTACGAAGCTGTGTGATTTTTCTGCCTATGGTCATAGTATTTCTCCTTTGGTGCATTTGGCACAAACAGTAGTATTATATCAGTTTTTTGCCGCGCTTACAATCAAGCGCAGTTGGAACTTTTGGCAACTGACGGTTGCGAGCAACAAGAATTTTGGCGAACGTCGATGACGAACAAGGCTTTTGCTAGGCTTTTGTCACCTCGCGGTTGCGGGTTGTAAAAAAGAAAAAAAGGATACGCCGCGGATAGCGGCGTATCCTTTGAGAATGAGATCAAAGCTTGATCTTTAAAAGTCGAACGATGATGGGGGAAAGCAGAATGTTAAATGCCAGCTCAAACAGGAAATTGGCACCGACAAGGCCAAGCAGTGCGTATGCGGCGGGATTGGCAAAGCCCGCACCCGTGCCCCATTCGGCGATCGTTTCCCAGAAGAAAAGGCGGCAACCGATAAGGAACACGCCCGTGTTCACGATCGGGCAAACGATCGCGGCGACGATGACGGCTACGTAGAGGTTGAAGCGCTCCAGAAGCTTGTAAACCATGGCGGCGGCAAAGGCGCAAAGAATGCCCTTGAGAAGCACGGTCACGATTGTGCCGGGCGCGTGAATGGAAAGGAAGAGCGCTGCGTCACCGCTGAGCAGAACCGTGACACCGAAGGAAAGTCCCAACCACGCGGCGATCAGCGGGCCGCAGGTGGCGGCACCGATTACAAGGGGGACCAACACCAGCGATACGGAGAAGGGGCCGAAGCGGATGAAGGAGCCGAGCAGCTGCAATACCACGACCATTGCCGTGAGTAGCGCGCCCAGCGTCATTTGTTTGGTGGAAATCGCTTGTTTTTGTGCCATAAGACACTCCTTTCGGGGACGTTACCCCGTGCTGTCGCCCCACCTGTGTGGGTGCAACGCAGTTCAAAATATATCTCTCGCGGCGGATGCCGAAAAGATCAAATGGTGTGAAAATCAAACCCGTTTGGGGTTGTTTTTCGATTTTTTCTCGTTGAGCAGGGCAATTTTGAAAAGTCCCTTGTGTGCAAGTGTCTCTTGCTTTTGCACGGGACGGCGCAAAAGCGGCACAACGAGGTCCGTCTCCTCACCCGTGGCGATCACGGGGAGTGCCTGCTCGCCCATTTCCGCCTCAAAATCCGCGATCAGACGCTCAATGGCGGCGGCGTGTCCGAGCAGCACACCTGCGCGTACGCTGTCACCCGTATTTTGCCCGATGGCGCGCGTGGGATTGGAAAGCGCCACAGTGGAAAGCAAGGCAGCTTCATCCTTGAGCGAGCCCACACAAAGCGAGGCACCGGGCAGAATGGCACAGCCGAGATAGTTGGGGGCGTCTTTGCCTGCACCAACGGCGGAAAGCGTGGTCACGTCCCCGCAGTGCAGCACCAGAAGGGGCGGCTTTTGCATCGCAGCGGCACCCACCGCCATCGCGACCAGATCTGCGCCAAGCTCAGCAGGCGCATCGGTGCGCAACGAGAGCCCCGAGCGCAGTCCCGCGCCTACCGAAAGGCAGGGAATGTCCCCGAAAAGAAGCGCCACGGTGCGGCGCAGCTCATCGGTAAGAGGGGGGACAACGCAGGCGAGAATGGCACTTTGCGGTGCTTTGCAAGCGGCGCGTTTGTAGAAGCTTTCCAACAGCACCGCGTACTCGTCTGCACTGCGAGCAGGTGCGGATGCGAGCGAAAAGGTGGCTAATGGGTCGAGTTTGGTGTCGTTTTTGTCAAAAAATGCAAAGGAGATGCGGCGGTTATCCGCAAGCACGGTCAAGATCATACACACTCTCCTTTTTTCTTATTTTTCTTCTGTGGGGGCTGTGGTAACCAAGGGGGTAGCGGCAAGCTCCTCCTTGAGCTTTTTGATGGTTGCCTTTACCTCGGCGTCGCGGCGTTGGGGCTCCCGCTTCTGCCCTTCGCTTTTTTCCTTGCGCTCGCGCTTTTCGGCGCCGTCCTTTTCCTTGCGTTCGCGCTTCTCGTGCTCCTCCAGCTCGCGCTTTTCGCGCTCGCGCTCGGCGGGATCGGTATACCGCGCCTCCAGCAGCTCCTGCGCGGCGGCCTTGAGATAGGCAGAGAAGGAAATGATATCCAACAGCAGAAGAAAGAAATCCTTGTCGTCGGCGGGATTGAGCGCATCGTCCGTCAAAAGCTGATCAACGGTCTGCGCCACACGCTCGCGGTTGCGATCCTTCAGGGAAAGGAATTGATGGTAAGAAGAGATGATATCCTCGCCCGAAAAGCTGCAATCCTCACGCACGCCCGTGAGAACTCTTTTGATTTCGTCAATGGAAAGCGTATTCTTCAACGCGTAAACAAGCAGCATCTCCACGATCTGTGAGCGGGTGTATTTCTTGCCGTTGACGGGGCTGATCAGACCGCTTTTCGAGTAGTTGTTGACCATCGTTTTCGTCAGCGCACGCTCGCGATAACGGGGTGCGGAGAGTGCGGTCTTTTCCGATACGATGCTCAGGATCTGATCCAGATACAGATCGATCGAGGGGATCTCGGTATCGGTAAGATCCACGTCGTTCACAGCGCTTTTTATATGCTTGGCAATCTCTTTTTCCGTCATCATGAAGAACCTTCCTCTCACAAAACGCACTCGTTTGTCGCCACAAACGGTGGCGCACGCTTTTGTATACGGTATATTATACCGTATTTTGCGGCAAATGTCAAGGGCAAAGAAAAAAGCGCCCGGAAAGAGCGCTTTTTTCAGTTGTTTTCGTTATCCGAAGCATTCCGCTACGCCCACAAGTCCGATCAGGTCAAGGTCGATCTTATCCCGCCCGTAGGCATCGAAAAATCGGTCGCGGTAAGTGTCTGTTCCCAGATTGAACGCCAGCGTCCACGCGCCCCAGAACAGATCCACGTGGCAATCGCCCACGCCCCCGTTGCCAAGGTCGATAAATCCGCTGAAATTCCACCCGACAAGAAGGATATTCGGCAGGCAGTAGTCGCCGTGCAGCAGCGTGTCGGTCTGTAACAGGTGTTTGTGCGCGTCAAACCAGGCAAATGCGCTCTCCTTTGTCATATCCCCCATAACGGGTGGCAAAAAGGAGGGATCAAACAGCCCGTTTCTGTAATTTTCCGTTACCGTTTTGATGTAATTTGCCGTGTGAGCTTGTACGGGGCACCCCACGTGCGAAAGCTCGTGCAACGCGCGCAAGCGCGTGGCGATCAGATCGCAAAGGCGCGCGGGCTCTGAAAGATAGTCCGCGTGCGTGCAATCCTCGCCTGTAACGCGCGCGGTCAGCAGCCAATCGTAATTGCCTTCGGTGCGGTAATCTATCACTTCGGCAGATAGACCCAGCGAATGGAAATAGCTTGTCTGCATCGCCTCTTTTTCAAGTGTCCCCGCCGCCGAGCGCTTGAGGAAATAGCCGTCCTTTTTGTCAACAAACCACACACGCGCCTCGGGCGAGCAGGAGCTGTCAAAAACGCGGCTGTTTTGCAGAATATGGGCAAACGGTGCGGGAAAATCGGTGATATTCACCGAAATCTCGGTGCGCTTCATTACTTGCGCAGCTTTTGGCAGTTCAGCTTCATCACAGCCTTTTTGGCGGTGATGGAGGTGGTCACGGCACGGCCGGGCAGATGCGCCTCCTCGGGGTAAAGCACCACACACTCGCCCGCCTTGTAATCCACGTGCTCACAGGGCGTGTAGGCGAAAAAGCCCACGTCCTTTGCAGCGTCCATCGGCTTGGTGACGGTGAGGGCGGCTCGGTCGGTGTAGTAGATGCGCTCCTCGCCCGTGATCAGGCATTGTACGTCCACGTAAATATCGTGCGCCTCCATGTCGGCAAGCTCCTCACGCGTGGTGCAATCCATCACGTTGATGAAGCAATCCGCGCCGAAGGGGTATTTGCCGTTGTCGGTGTTCTCTGAGATGGCGGCAAGAAACGCGAGCGCCGCGTTTGGCACGTTGAAATACTGTTTCAAGTCCTGATAATTCGTAATTTTGATCATAGTAAAAAGCTCCTTTCGCCGCTTTGATTATTCCTCGAAAGCTCCGTACTCACTAAGGATCGTTTTGGCAATGAGATACAGAAGGGACAACGCCTGTTTTTTGATCTCAAGCGTGGGATGCGCCAATCTGCCATCCGGCTCTGCCATTCTTGTCGCGCTTCTAACGTACTTGAAAAATCCGTCGGCTTCCAGCGTGAAATATCCGTCAAAGCCGGAGTTGATCAGTCCTCTCATCAGAGAATCGTAATTCAGCGTACCGAGAAAGGGCGCCGTGTGCATATCCCGTCTGCCATCGTTATCGTGAACGTGGATGGCGCGGAGATTTTTGCCCATTGCCATAATCTCGGTCTCGTGGTCGATGTCGTCCATGTGCGCGTGCCCTACGTCCCAAGCCGCACCGAAAAGCGGGTGGTTCATATGTGCGATAAACGCGTTGAGATCCTCGGCGTATATCGGGAAATAATTGCCGTCACCGCAATGCTTGATCGTGGTGTTTTCAAACAGAATATTGACCCCGTGCTTCTCCATCGCGGGGATAAGTGCCCTGAAAAAGGGCTCGTTCGCCTTGAAATAAGCGCTCGCATCGTCCGGATGCTTATATGCGGGCACGCACGCCGAGTGGATCACCATGTTCTTTATGCCAAGCATTCCGCAGGCCTCGATAGAGCGGAGTGTGGCTTCAAGCTCTCGCTCGGTATCTCCTCCGATGACCTCACAGCAGGGCGCGTGCGCCTGCACGAACTGGAAGCCAAGCTCTTCGGCGGCTTGCTTTGCCTCAAGCACCCCGTTTTTCCAATCGTTGCCCATAAAGGGATGATTCGGACGCAGCACCGTGTAAAAGCTGTAATCAAGATATCGGAAGCCCGTTCCCTCATACTGGCGAATTGCCTCGGCAGGAGAGGTGGTAAACGCGTACATTTCACCAATGGTCGTTGCTATTTTCATATTGCCTCCTCAAAGCGTAAAAAGCTATTGCTTTTTATGAAGTTACACTAATGATAGCACACTTTGCGCCGCAAGTCAATATCGTAAAGGCAAATAAACCGCGGGATGCAAGCGCGCATCCGCCGCTTGAAAAAGCGGTGTTGAACGAAAAAAGCCCCCGAACAGGGGCTTTTTTCTTATAAACCGAGCAGCGCCGCGCCGATGATGCCGGCGTCGTTGCCAAGCTCTGCGATCTTGATCTGCGTCTTGTCGTCGTGCGCCGCGGAGCCGTACTGGTCGCGATCCACGATCTTCTTAAGCGGCTCAAGCAGATAATCGCCCTCTCCGCACACGCCGCCGCCGATGCAAAGCACCTCGGGCTGGAAGATGTTCACCATATTCGTGATGCCGCAGGCGAGATAATCGATGTATTTTTCTACCACCTCAAGGCCTGCCTTGTCACCC
>JAZRFS010000006.1:0-6543 GCA_045643765.1 Eubacteriales bacterium | reverse complement strand
GGGGCTTTCTCTTTGGAGTGGGCGCGGTGCGCCCCGGTTTGCGCGGAGGGGCACGAAAGGTTTTCACCATATCAAGAGGCACGCAAACGCGGGTGCGCACACCCCGCCCGAAGATCGGGGAGCTTGCTCACCAGGCGCAGGGCGCGGGTGTATTCGCCGCAGGCGAAATACCCGTCGCTTTTTAGGGGGAACTTTTGCAAAAGCTCCCCCATGCCCCTTCAAAATCCTGCTTCTCATCCCCCATATTTTTCGCGCCCAAAAATTCAAGAAAAATCTGCAAAAAGGTTGCGACGGGAGTGGCTTTGTGCTATAATGGGGTTAATTTGAACTCCCAGGAGGAGCTTGCTATGCAAAGACGGATCAAGGTGGTGCTTCTGGGCGCCGGAAACCGCGCGAACGTTTACGCCAAAACCGCGCTGGCGCATCCCGATAAGATGCAGGTGGTCGGCATTGTGGATCCCGATCCCATGCGCCGTGAGCTGATGCGAGAGAAATACGGTGTGGATCCCACACGCTGTTACGCCGATGTGAGTGAGTTTGTTGCCCAGGAGAAATTCGCGGATGCCGTGATTAACGGCACGATGGATCATCTGCACGTGCCGACCTCGATCCCCGTGCTGGAGAAGGGGTACGATCTGCTTTTGGAAAAGCCCTTCGCCGTGAACGAGGAAGAGGCACGCGAGCTTTGCCGCGTGGCAAAGGAGAACGGCTCGCGTGTGGTGATCGGTCACGTGCTGCGCTATACCGAGTTTTACCGCGCCATTAAGGATCAACTGCTTTCGGGTGCGATCGGGCAGATCATTTCTATCGAGAGCTGCGAGCACGTCAATTATCATCATATGGCGGTATCCTACGTGCGTGGCAAATGGCGCTCGGAAAAGCTGTGCTTTGCGCCGATGCTGCTGGCAAAATCCTGCCACGATATCGACATTATGGTGTGGATGATGGGGGATAATGCCCCCGTACGGGTGTCCTCGTTCGGCTCTGATTTCCAATTTGGCACCGAGAGAAAGCCTGCGGGCGCCGGCACGCGCTGCACGGCAGATTGCCCGTATGAGCGCGAGTGTATCTTCTCCGCGCGCGCCAATTATCTGGCGGCGGACAGATGGAAGCAGTATGTCTGGAAGCCCCTGGAGGCAGAGGGCGAGCTCTCGCCCGAGCGCAAGGCAGAGTCGTTGCGTACCGATAACCCTTACGGAAAATGCGTATGGGATTTCGAGCGCGACGGTAACGTGGATCATCAGACGGTGAACGTTCAGTTTGCAAACGGCGCCACGGGTAGCTTTGCGATGGTGGGTGGCAGCGCGAAATCCGAGCGCAATATCCACATTGTAGGTACGCGCGGCGAGATCAAGGGCACGTTTGAGGACGGTCGCTTTGTGGTGCGTAAAATGCTTCCCGGCACGAAGGTGGGCTACGAGGAGCAGGTGTTCGACCTGAACGTGAGCGACGATATGATCGGTGCGCGCGGCGGTCACGGTGGCGGCGACCGCAACCTGGTGCTGGACTTTCTGGAGTATGTGAACGGCAGACCCCCCTCGGTTTCCTGCGCCACCTTGGAGGACTCGCTGCGCAGCCATTTGGTTGTGTACGCGGCAGATCGCGCTCGTAAAAACGGCAGCATAGAAGAGCTGTAAAGGGAAGGGGCTTTGCGCCCCTTCTTTTTTGTTTGTGTCAACAAAAAGTGCAATTTTGCATTTCAGATTAACTTTTTTGCAAAAAAATTGCGCATTTATAATATAAATATGAATATTTTGTGCATTATGACTATTGCAAAATCTGTCAAGATGCGCTATAATCGTAGCATGATGCCAAAAGGCACTAAAATTTTTCTTTTAAAGGAGAAAACAATTATGAAAAAAATTCTTGCAATTGCACTGGCAGTTCTGATGCTTGCCGGCTGCTGCGCCGTGTTCGCATCCTGCGGCGGTAACGGCGACACCATCAAGATCGGTCTTTCCGGCCCCCTCACCGGCGAAGCCGCTGTCTACGGCACTGCAGTTGCCAACGCGGCTCAGATGGCTGTTGAGGAGATCAACGCGAACGGCGGTCTGAACGGCATCAAGCTTGAGCTCAAGGCTATGGACGACGCTCACGATCCCACGAAGATCGCCAACAACTACGCTGCCCTTTCCGACTGGGGTATGCAGGTCTCCCTTGGCTGCGTAACCACCAAGCCCGCGCTTGAGTTCGCAAAGCTTTCCAAGGACGACAACGTGTTCTTCCTCACTCCCTCCGCTTCTGCTGACGCAGTTCGCGCTGAGGCAAACGGCTACCAGATGTGCTTCGCTGATGCAAAGCAGGGTAAGGCCGCTGCTGACCACGTAAACGGTCTTGATTACACCAAGATCGGCGTGTTCTACAAGTCCGACGACGACTACTCCAAGGGCATCTTCGAGGAGTTCAAGAAGAACCTCAAGACCGGTATCCAGATCGTTGAGGCATCCTTCACCGAGCAGACCTCCTCTGACTTCACCACCCAGGTTGCTACCCTGAAGGATTGCGAGTTCATCTTCATGCCCATTTACTACACTCCCGCGGCTCTGTTCATGAACCAGGCCAAGGCAGAGGCAGGCATCAAGGTCTACTACGGCTGCGACGGCTTTGACGGCCTTGCATCCAAGATCGACCTCACCACTCTTCCCCAGAAGGTTACGATGCTGACCCACTTCACCGCAGGCGCTACCGAGGGTGCTGCCAAGGAATTCGTTGACAAGTACACCGCTAAGTTCGGCAAGGATACGCTCAACCAGTTTGGTGCTGCTGCTTACGACTGCGTATACGCGATCGTCGGCGCGCTGAAGGCTGCTATCGAGGCAGGCGCGGACGTGGATGCTTCCACCACCGCTTCCGAGATGTGTGAGATCCTGAAGGCACAGTTCAACGGCGGCTATGAGTACACTGGCGCCGTAACCGGTAAGACCGGCTCCGTTAAGTGGACCTCTGATGGCTTCGTAGACAAGCAGGCCATCTGTGAGGAGCTTAACTGATTTACGTAAATAATAACTGTCGGTTTGCTGGCGCGCGGGTTCCCGAACGCCAGCAAACTTGTCATAATAGGAAGTTGGATTTATGGAATTTTTAGCAACTCTTATCAATGGCCTCAGCTCGGGCGGCACCTACGCCATCATCGCCATTGGCTACACGATGGTGTACGGTATTGCCAAGATGCTGAACTTTGCTCACGGTGATATCATCATGGTGGGCGGCTATGCCATGTTCAGCACGCTGATCCTCATCAATCAACCCATCCTGGCGTTGATCGTGGGCATTATCTTCTGCGTGATCCTGGGCGTGTGCGTTGAGAAATTTGCCTATCGCCCCTTGCGTGGCGCATCCCCCCTTGCGGTGCTGATCACCGCCATCGGTGTCAGCTCGCTTTTGCAGAGCTTGGCACAGATCATTTTCGGCGCTGCCCCCCAAATGCCCACTCAACTGCAGATCAATGGCGCTTTGCAGCTTGGCTCCCTGCGTATCGCGTACGGTACGCTTGTTACGCTTGCCGTAACCGTTGTTTTGATGGTTGCGCTGACGGCGTTCGTCAAATACTCGAAAACCGGACGCGCCATGGTTGCCGTTTCCGAGGATAGAGGCGCCGCGCAGCTGATGGGCATCAACACCAACGCCATCATTATGATCACGTTTGCCATCGGCTCGGCACTCGCTGCCGTTGCCGGCTATCTGATGCTGATGAAGGCGCCCAGCCTGACCAATACGCTTGGCGCGATGCCCGGTATCAAGGCGTTTACCGCTGCCGTTATCGGTGGTATCGGCTCGATCCCCGGTGCGATGCTTGGCGGCATTCTGCTTGGTGTCATTGAGGCGTTTGCCCTCAGCATTCCCGCGCTGGCACCCTTTACCGATGCGATCGAGTTCGCCGTTCTCATCGTGATCCTGCTGGTGAAGCCCGCAGGTCTGCTTGGCAAGGCAAGAAGGGAGAAGGTATGATGCAGATCATGGAATTTCTCAAAAAGCCCTTTATGCGTAAATATGCCAATTATCTGATCATTGCCACGCTGACGGTCGTGTTCTGCGCACTTTCGCTTGGCGGCGGCATCAAGATGGGCACGCAATTTTTGCTGGAGCAGATCGCTATCGCGATCCTGCTTGCCGTATCGCTTGGTATGGTGGTCGGCTTCCTTGGCGAGCTGTCGCTCGGCCATGCCGGCTTTATGTGTATTGGCGCGTATATCGGCGGTAAGCTTTCCGCCGCGCTTGTTCCCGTAATGGGGGGCAACGACAACAATCTGATCGTGCTTGTGATCGCGCTGATCGCAGGCGGTCTGGTTGCCGCACTTTTCGGCTTCATCATCGGTTTGCCCGCACTGCGTCTGCGCGGTGACTATCTGGCGATCGTAACGCTTGCCTTCGGCGAGATCATCCGTAACGTGGTGATGAACCTGCCCGACACTTGGTTTGGCGGTACGCTTGGTCTTGCGACCCCCCGTTACGACCGTAAGCTGCTGTTTGTGATCGCGTTGCTTCTGGTGCTTGCGTGCCTTGCGGTAACGCAGAACCTGATGCGCTCCAAGCACGGTCGTGCGATCGTTGCCATCAAGGATAACGAGATTGCCGCACGCGCGATGGGCGTTGACGTCACCAGGTATAAGCTGTTCGTCTTTACGATCTCCTCCTTCTTTGCAGGTATCGCGGGCGTGCTTTACAGCTATACGCAGGCACGTGTGCAGACCTCCACGTTTGATTACAACTACTCCATCGAGATCCTCGTGATGGTGGTGCTGGGCGGTATGGGCTCGATCAACGGCTCGATCATCGCAGCTGCGCTGATTACCTTTATCAACGTGAAGCTGCAGACCGTGTTGACGGGCAATCTGTCCGTGCTGCAGAAGGTGTTCTACGCGCTGATCCTGATCGGCATCGTAATCTACCGTAACGCCCCCTCTCTCAAGGGCTTCCGCGAGAGATACAACCTGAACACCGCTGCCGCGTGGATAAAGAAAAAGCTTGGCGGCAAAAAGGCGGAGCAGGAAAATGCGGAACAGGAGGTAGCAGAGCATGACGGACAATAAGTTTATTGCTGCTGACGGGCGCGAGATCGCCCTGAAGACCGAGCATCTTTGCATCCAGTTCGGCGGTCTTCGCGCCGTGGATGACGTGAATATCGAGATCAAGAAGGGCGAGCTTTACGGTCTGATCGGCCCCAACGGTGCCGGCAAAACCACCTTCTTCAACCTGCTGACGGGCGTGTATAAGCCCACCTCGGGTAAAATCTATCTTGACGGCAAGGACATCACGGGCAAGGCGCCCGCCGAGGTCAACCGCATGGGTATTGCCCGTACCTTCCAGAACATCCGCCTGTTCAACAGCTTGACGGTGCTGGAAAACGTTATGGTTGGTCTTGCCAACCAGATTTCGTGCAGCATGGCGCACTCGATTTTGCGCCTGCCCCGTCACAAAAAGTCAGAGAAGGAGTTTGAGGCACGCGCGTTGGAGCTTCTCGACCTCTTCCAGCTGGCGGAGTTCAAGGACTATCTGGCGGCAAATCTGCCCTACGGTAAGCAAAGAAAGCTGGAGATTGCCCGCGCTATGGCGACCAATCCCACCCTTTTGCTTCTGGACGAGCCCGCGGCGGGTATGAACCCCCACGAGACCGAGGAGCTGATGCGCGATATCGCCTTCATCCGCGAAAAGTTTGATATTACCATTCTGCTGATCGAGCACGATATGAGCCTGGTCAGCGGCATTTGCGAGAACGTGACCGTGCTGAACTTCGGCACCGAGCTTGCCAGCGGTAAAACGGCTGAGGTTTTGGCCGATCCCGCCGTTGTCAAGGCGTATCTCGGTGATTAAGAAAGGAGTTTGCTATGTCAGAAGCTCTTTTGAAGGTAGAAAATCTGCACGTGAATTACGGTATGATCCGCGCGCTCAAGGGCATTTCCTTTGAGGTAAACCGCGGTGAGATCGTTTCCTTGATCGGTGCCAACGGCGCAGGCAAGACCACCACGCTGCACACCATCACGGGTCTGCTTCGTCCCAAGGAGGGCGACGTGCTTTACAAGGGCGAGAGCATCACACAGATCCCCGCGCACAAGATCGTGGGTATGGGTATGGTGCACGTGCCCGAGGGACGCCGCATTTTCCAGGGTCTTACGGTTTACGATAACCTCCTGCTTGGCGCATACTCGCGCAAGGATAAGGCGGAGATCGAGGCGAATATGGAGCTGGTGTTCAAGCAGTTCCCGCGTCTGGAGGAGCGCCGCCGTCAGCTGGCGGGCACGCCTCCCGGCGGTGAGCAGCAGATGCTGGCGATGGGTCGCGCGCTTCTCTCCAATCCCGAGCTGATTGTGATGGATGAGCCGTCGATGGGACTTTCCCCCTTGCTTGTGGGCGAGGTTTTTGAGATCATCAAGCAATTCCGCGAGGCGGGCAAGACTGTGCTGCTCGTTGAGCAGAATGCGAAGAAGGCGCTTGCGCTTTCCGACCGCGCGTACGTGCTGGAGAACGGCGTGATCACGATGTCGGGTGACGCGAAGGAACTGGCGGAGGATGATCGTGTGCGCAAAGCATACCTCGGCGCGTAAG
>JAZRFS010000005.1:0-12624 GCA_045643765.1 Eubacteriales bacterium | reverse complement strand
CCTTCGGCACCCTGCCGGCTTGAACCAGCGACATCTAAGCGCAAAAGTCACAGCGCGAAGCGCGGTGACGGGCAACGCTTGCCGTGTTGCATAGCAAATGCGGCACAAGGCAAGCTTGCCGCATCGGTGCGAAGCAACGATGCGGATAATCTATGATGTCGCATCTTGATAAAAACGGTTTCCCCTGACCGCTTGCGGTCAGAAGCAAGCCCCAGCAGGGGAGCCGCCCCCGTGGCGGGTTTCTTTTATTCCTCCGTCTTCTTGACACTCCTTTGCCCGTGTGTTATAATATCGGGGAAAGGCGGTGATAGGATGCTTGATATTTCTGCTTGGATGAAGGATTTTTTGAAGAAGCTGGAGGAAACCTTTGGCGAGCGCGTGTGGTTTGTGGGCTTGCAGGGGAGCTATGGGCGCGGCGAAGCGACGGAGCACAGCGATATTGACGTTGTGGTGATACTGAACGAGTTGACCACTGCGGATATTCAAAAATATAACGGCATGCTGGATACGCTGCCGCAGCGAGAGCTGATCTGCGGCTTTCTTTCGGGAAAGAAAGAGTTGCTTTGCTGGGAGCCGTCTGATCTTTTTCAGTTTTTCCACGACACTACGCCCGTAAAAGGCAGTCTGGATGCGCTTTTGCCCTTGTTGGATCACGCCGTCGTGGAGCGAGCCATCAAGATCGGCGCGTGCAATATCTATCACGGCTGCGTGCATAATATGCTCCACGAAAAAAGCGAGGAGATTTTAAGAGGCTTATATAAGGCAGCATCCTTTGTCGTGCAGGCGATTGCTTTTTTGCAAACGGGGAAATATTTCCGTCGTCAAGCCGAGCTGCGCGAGGTGGTTGCATTGCCGGAAAAGGGGATTGTTGATGCCTTTCTGCATCTCAAAAACGGCGGCGCGGTGGATTTTGAAAAAATGTCAGAATTGCTGCTCACGTGGGCACAAAAACGGATCGAAAACTGAAATACACCGCATAACGGTATGAGTTTTAGGGCTTTTGCGCGAATGTTCAGAAAGGAATAATGATCAGTTCGATTGCTTCTGCCAACGTATAAAAAGCGACGACGTGTCGCTGTTTACCGTGCCCGGGTGAGCGGAAAATATCCCACGGTGCCAGTATCGCACGTCTGACGCCGATAGAGCGGAAGAAATTCCCGAAGCGGAGCTTTGCGCGAAGAAATTGAGCGAGTATCAACACCGGTTGGACGCGGGCTATGCCGCGGTCTATCAGCACTGCCGCGGTTGCTGCAAGCGCGAGGGTGGCTGCCAAGACGGTGATTTTGGACAGCTTTTACATAGAATTGCCGTTTTAACGATAAAAGCGAAGAAAAACCGCCTGCGGGCGGTTTTTTTTGTTGCGTTTTCTGATCAAAATCGACAAAAAAACCGTAAAACCTCAGGGCTTTTTGACGGATATTGAAATTTTACTTTTTTCTGCTTTTTGCTCTTGATTTCGCATCTGTTTGGGTGTATAATTATGTCTGTTTTGTGGAAAAAAAGGAGAATGTTATGCTGAACGATTTGCTGTTTTCCGCCAACGTGATCGTGCCGATCTTTTTGCTGATCATGCTGGGATATGTGTTGACCCGACTGAAGATCTGGGATGCTCATTTTTTGAAGATTGCCAACAACCTTTGCTTTAAGGTGCTGTTGCCCGTGTTGCTTTTTCACAACGTGGCGACTGCCAATATTTTTGAGGTGTTTAACGGTAAGCTGATCCTGTACGCCTGCCTGTGCGCCTGCGGACTTTGTGGATTTCTGTTCTTGATCGTCCCGCTGTTTGTCAAGGATAAAAAGCGTCGCGGCGTGATGATCCAGGGCACCTTCCGCTCGAATTTCCTGCTTTTTGGCGTGCCGCTTGGGCTTAGCATCGGCGGTGCATCCGGCTCGGTGCTGGCAGCCGTGGTGGCAGCCTTTTACGTGCCCGTGAACAATATGCTGTCGGTCATTTCGCTTTACGCCTTCAGCGAAGCGGAAAACAAGAGCTTGAAATCCGCACTTTTCGGTATCGTCAAAAACCCGCTGGTGATCGGCGGCGTTTCGGGACTTGTGTTCTCGCTGATCCGCTGCTGTGTCGGCTTTGAGCTTCCCTATATGATCGACACTACGTTGAGCAACATCAAATCCACCGCTACACCGCTTGCCTTTTTGATCCTGGGCGGCGATCTGAAATTCGGCAACATGCTGCGCAACGTCAAATTTTCCGTTTTCTCCGTGCTTGGCAAGACCGTGCTGATCCCCGTGATCATGCTTCCCGTTTCCTATCTTCTGGGCTTTGGCAGATTGGAGATGGCGATCCTGCTTGCCGTGTTTGCTACGCCCAACGCGGTTTCCAGCTATGCTATGGCAAGAAATTACGAGGCGGATTACGAGCTGGCGGGTGAGATCATCACGCTCAGCACCCTGCTTTCTATTCTCACCATCTTTGTATTTATCACGCTGACCAAGGGGCTTGGGTGGATCTGATCGGCGCCCAATGGCAAGCAAACGTATGCCCCAATCGCTTATATCCCCTGAAACGGTATCAAAAACGGCATCAGCTTTCCGCCTGATGCCGTTTTTTTGCTACTGGGCAATTCCCTGAAAGTGTTGGGATTGGTCCCGTTTTGCCTTGCAAAAGCTATTGTCGTGTGCTATACTAATAGCATTATGTTGCTCTTTGCAACAAACGGAAGGGAGGGCGCGTGCGGTATGACCGTTCTTTTTGCGTTGGAAATGGCGTGTGTAGCAGTATTTGCTTGCTGCATGATGTGTCTTATATGGCTTGCGTGGCTCCTTGTCCGTGAAGGACGAAGCAGCATACAGATCCCCGCGCAAGCGGCAAGAGCGCGCTTTGCCGTGATCATTCCCGCCCGCAACGAGTCTGCGGTGATTGAGGAAAATCTGCGCGCGCTGCAAGACGCGGACTATCCTGCGGCACTGCACAAGACCTATGTGATCGTGGAAAGCCCTGAGGATCCGACGGTAGAGATCTGCAAGAAATATCCGGATACCGAGATCTACCTGCGCCGCAATTTTGAGCGCGTAGGCAAGGGTCCCGCACTGGACGAATGTCTGAAAAGCATTTTTGCGACGGACGAGCAGTATGATGCCGTACTTTTGCTGGATGCGGATAACGTGATTGCGCCTAACTTTCTTTCCCGACTGAACGATGCATACGTGGCGGGCTACGATGCCGCGTGTGGCAAGCGAAACAATAAGGACTGGAATTCCTCTGCGACCTCGGCTGCCTCGGGGCTTACCTTTATGGTGATCAACACCCTGCAAAACAAGGCGAAGGCGATGCGCGGGATGAACGTGATATTTACGGGTACGGGCTTTTATGTCCGCTATGACGTGCTGAAAAAACTGGGCGGTTGGCCCTTTGTGACGATGACAGAGGATTACGAGTTTTCCACCTATGCGCTTTGCAACGGCATCACGACCACCTACGTGGAGGATGCGATCTATTATGACGAGCAGCCCGAGGGGCTCTGGCAATCCATTCTGCAGCGCACGAGATGGGTGAAGGGCTTTTTCGCGGTGCGTCGCCGCTATAAGCGGATGAAAAGGGCGTATGCCAAGAGCTGCCCGAAAAGCAAGGATGTCCGCTTTATGAGAATGGGAACGGTGCCTATGATGGGCGTAGTGATTGACGTGATCGCTTATCTTTTTTTGTGCGTTGGTGGTATGATTTACACCGCGGTCATCCGCAACGGACTGCTTTGGAGCTATTTCGTGCGCTTTGCTGCGCTGATCGGTGCGGTGTATGCGCTGATCGTGCTGTTCACCGTATGGCTGTTTCACCTTGAGAAAAAGGATGTTTGCATCACGCGTTGGAATTTGATCAAAACCGTGTTTTTTCACCCCGTTTATCTCTTTACTTACCTGATCGCTGTTTGCCGCATCCCGCTGATCAAAAATAAATGGGAAGTGATTAAGCACAAGGGAAGCACGGAGGCGCCGAAATGAAAAAGAAGACCTTTTATTACAGCGACGAGCTGCACGACGACTTCGGCAACACCGTGAAAACGCTGAGGCCGCTTCCTGCGAAATACAAGTACGTAAAGAAAAATCCCTTTTCCCGTGTTGCTTCCTTTGCGCTTTACCGCGTGATCGTACGTCCCATTGTATGGGGGTACGTGAAGGTGAAATTCCATCACAGGTTTGTGGGTAAAAAGAAGCTTTGTCGTGAAAGGACGGGTTACTTTTTATACAAAAATCACGTGATGCTGGCAGGAGATGCCTTCATTCCCAACGTGATCGGTATGAGAAAAAGAAACTATATCGTCACGGGCAAGGAAACAAATTCCTTGCACGCCATTTTGCCGTTGCTGCGCACGCTTGGCAATATCCCGCTGGGGCAGAGTGCCGCGCAAAACGTGGCAATGCTCAGGTGCATGCGTCAGCGTGTGGGGGAGGGTGCCGGTATTACCATCTATCCCGAGGCGCATATCTGGCCCTATTATACGGGGATCCGTCCCTTCATTGATCTCAGCTTTCGCTATGCCGTTACCCTGAAGGTGCCCGTGTACTGTGCCACGTCCTGCTTTCAGAAAAAGCGCTTCGGAAAAACGCCGCGCGTGGTGACCTTTATTGACGGTCCCTTTTATCCCGAGGCGGGAATGACACGCGACGAAAGTGCAAAATATCTGCGCGACAAATGCTACGAGGTGATGTGCGTGCGTGCGGCAGAGCATTCCACCTATGCTGCACACGAATATCAAAAAAAGGAGAGTGCCGATGAGCGACAAGGAACTGCAGTTGCCCCTTGAGGGAAAGAAGCGATGGAAGATCCTGGGGGTAGAGTTTGTATATCTGTACCTTTTCGGCATTTTTGTGGCGTTTCTCGGCTGGGTGGGGGAAAATATCCCCCGTGCGATCAATCCCGCAGTTGCCACGATCGACTCCCGCTTCCACCTGCTGCCCTTTATCTCCCCCTATCTTCTGATCAGCTTTGCCATTCATCTTGTGATCGGTGATCCTGATCACCTTTGCTTCTTCGGCAAGCCGCTTTTCAAGCAGAGAAACCGTAAGACCTGTGTGCTTTCCAACCTGCTTTGCTTCGTGATCCTTTGCGGGGGTGTGTTCTTCGGTGAGCTTGTCGTGGGCAATCTGTGGGAGGTCCTCTTCGGTGTGCAGCTGTGGAATTACAGTGGTTGGCCGCTGACGGTGACGCAGTATACCAGCATCGTGACCACGCTTGGCTTCGGCACGGCGGCATATGTGATCGTGCGCTTTGTGTATAAGCCGATGATGAGGCTGATCTGTGGCAAGGTGCCCTACAAGGTGGCAAAATGGATCTGCCTGACGCTTGGTATTATCATCGTGCTGGATACGACCTGGATGAATATCCATATGGCGATCTTCGGAAGTGCACCGAACTATTGGATCTTTAATTTCAAGGATGGCATAAGCTTTTCCTCTCACGTGTTTGGCAAATAAGAAAAAGGACGGAAATTCCGTCCTTTTTTCTTGTTTTAGTCAATACGGTTGCGTTTTTTGCCGCATAGGAAAGCTTTGATATTTTGCGCGACCTCGGAAAGGCAACGCTCGCGTGCTTCCTTCGCGCCCCAAGCCATATGCGGCGTGAAGATCACGCGGGGATGATTGCGGATGGCGGTGAACGGGTGGCTTTCGGGGAAGGGCTCTACGGAGTAGACGTCAACGCCAAGACCGCCGATGCGGTTTTCCAAAATGGCGGTGGCAAGTGCCTGCTCATCGGTCACGGCACCCCGTGCCACGTTGACAAGGATCACGTCCTTTTTCATCAGTGCAATTTCACGAGCACCGATGATGCCCCGCGTTTCGTCGGAGAGCGGCAGATGCACCGATATGATGTCGGCACGGCGGCAGAGCTCGTCGATGCTGACTTGCTCGATATTTTCCTTGGGTGTGCGCGAAAAACCGATGACGTGGCAGCCCATAGCCTGTGCTACACGAGCGACCTGCCCGCCGATATTACCTGCACCTACAATGCCCCAGGTCTTGCCGCAAAGCTCGTGGAAGATCGGCTCCAAGCGGTTGGCAATACCCACCTTGGTGTAATCGCCGCTTGCCACGCACGTGCGGAAGTCGGCAAGATTGGTGGCAAGCGAAAGCGCCATCGAGAGTGTCACCTGTGCCACGCTGTGGGTGGAATACCCCTTGACGTTGGCAACGGCGATGCCCTTTTCGCGGCAGTAGTCCAGATCAATATTGTCAAAGCCCGTGGCGCACTCCGCGATCATTTTGAGGGTAGGATGCTCGCCCAGCGTGTCGCGGTTCATACGCAGCTTGTTGACAATGGCAACGTCGGCGCCCGCAAAACGCGCGGCGATCTCGGTGGGAGCGGTGGTGGGGTGGATCTCCACCTCGCCAAGGGCATTTAAGTGGGAAAGGTCTAAATCGGTGCCGAGTGTAGCGGCATCTCCAACGACGATCTTCATTGAGGGTGTCCTCCGTGTTTGTTAGATGGTTTTATTATACCGCACGCGGGCGGGTGTGTCAATTCCTAAAAACAAAAAGTCCTGCCAAACGGCAGGACTTTTTTAATTTAGCGCCAAAACGGTGTTGATTTAACGCGCTTTCGCGTTCACAATACCCTTGTATTCCTCCATGAAATCCTCTGCTTTTTTCTCCATACGAAGGGTGACGGTATTCTCGTCACGGAAGCCGAACATCATCGAAAGGTTCGCAAAATAGGTGTCGATCACCTGCACGCGCACGCGCAACGTGTAGTCGGCGGGCCAGTCGGCGGAGAATGCCGCGTCGTAGTAGTTGCCGGGGCAGCGCACGCTGCCAATTTCACGGGAGTAGCCCTCCTCGGGGAACTTGGCGAATACGTTGTGACCGAAACCGAAGGGCATCACCTTTTCGCCCTGAGCGTTCTCGTAGGTTAACGTGCCCTCATCACCCTGGAAATCCAGACGGAACCACTTGATGCCCGAGGCGTTTTCATCGCACACAAAGGTCTTGCCGCTGATCTTTTCCACCATAGGAGAGGTGGCTGCCTTGTCCAGCGCGAACAGCTTGCGCGAGGCAAGATACTCGTTCAGCTCGGCAAGCGCCGCGGGATCCTCGGGGAGCGGATCGCCCAGATTGTGCACAAGGTGGGTGTAAAGGGCGCGGAAGATCTGCTCGTAGGCGTTGGAGTTGCCCTGATTGTCCGAGTTGATGACGAAGATGAAATCGTGTGCGGGATCGCAGAAGGAGACCTGATTGCCCATACCGAGCGTGGCGAAGCAGCCCTCGGGCGCGCCCCAGAACTGGTAGCCGTAGCCGTGCGTGTCGTGCATATCGCCAAAGCCGTAGGGGTTGTTGGGCACCGCGGGGGTGGTGGCGTCCTTGATGTACTGCTCGTTTAAGTAGCGCTTGCCCTCCCATGTGCCGCCGTTCAGTACGAAGCGGGCAAATTTCCACAGATCGCGCGCGGTGCAAAGCACGCCGCTGTCACCCCAGGAGTGTCCGCCGGGGCATTTCAGGCAGCGGGCTTCCTTGGTAAAGCCGATCTCATAAAACGCTTTTTTCTTGAGGTATTCCATAAAGGGCATACCCGTGACGTTTTCCACTACGCTGCCCAGCATAAAGCTGCCCGTGCTGTCGTAATAGAAGGTCGTGCCGGGGTGCTTTTGCGGATTTTTAGCAAAGTAATAGGCGGCGCGATCATCCGTGCGTGCGTGAAACCACCCTGTGCCGCTGGCGTCCATCGAGGTTTGCATCTGCAGCATCTCGCGAATGGTGGTCTTGTGTTGGTTCAGATGGCTGTATTCGGGGAAGAACTTGCAAAGCGGATCGTCCAGCGAGAGCAGACCGTCCTGCTCGGCAAAGCCGATGGCGATGGAAACGAAGGACTTGGAGGTGGAGTACATACGGTGCTGAAAATCCTTGTGGAAGGGGGCATAATAGCACTCGGAGAAGAAATGGTCACCGCGGGAAAGGATCACCGCGTGAGTGGAAAGGTGCCAGTAGTCCAGCTCCTTATAAAAATTCAGAACGTGACGGGAGGAAATGCCCATTTGCTCGGGCGTGCGAAAATCCATCATCAAGACCCTCCTTGGGTATAAATTCACAATTTTCATTATAAGTGATATTTTGTCAAAATAATATCAAAATCTTGCCCTCTTTTGCTGAATTTGTAATTTATTGCGCAAATGTACTTGATTTTGTGCAAAGAATTGTGTATAATATTTTTAACGTCAAAGGAAAGGGGTGGGTGTGCCGTGCCACAGATCGAGCTTGTCGAGTCTGCTGATTTTTTCATTGAAAAGGAAGAGCACAGGGGGACGATGCACGCGATGCACCACCACCGCTCCTACGAACTGTATTTTCTGGTGAAGGGCGAGCGCGAATATTTCATTGACGACCGCTTTTTCAAGCTGGGCGAGGGGGATATGGTGCTGATCCCGCGCACCATGCTGCACCGCACTGCGGGCAAGGGCGCGACGCGCTTTTTGCTGCATTTTTCCGAGAGCTTTCTTCTGCGCTACTTTACGCGCGATGCACTCACACCGTTGCTTTTCCGCCGTCCGTTCGTCTTTCGCGCGGATGAGAACGGTCGCGAGCAGCTTTCCCGTATTCTGCACACGCTTCTGGCAGAGTATAACCGCGCCGAGCGAGAGGGAACACCGCACAACGAGGCGATGCTGGCGGGCTACCTGTATCAGCTGCTTTTCACGATGGCATACGCCACCAATGCCTACGTCCCCCACGATTATGCTGACGGACGCGTGACACAGGTCATCAAATACATCAATGAAAACTACAACCAGATCACGGATATTGAGGAGATCGCCGCGCACTTTTATATTTCCAAATACCATCTGTGCCGCATCTTCAACAAGAACCTGGGCATTCCCCTGATCGCGTATCTCAATACCATCAAGATCCGCGAGGCGTGCCGTATGATCAAGCACGGGGAGGGGAACCTTACCGAGATTGCGATGCAATGTGGATTTAATTCCTCGTCCTATTTTTGCAAGGTCTTTAAAAACGAAAAGGGGATCTCTCCGACCGAGTACAGGAAACGGCACCGCTAAGGGGCACATATTTTACGCAGATCAAAAACGCACGAATTTTTCGTGCGTTTTTTTCGTCAAGCTCCCTCGCGCTTGCAGCGTAATTTGAAAACACCCCTGAACGGGTCGGATTTTGCGCGATTTTGATTGTGAAGCGGGGCTTACTCCCCCCGTATAACGCCTTTTTCATCTTTTTGTCAAAAACGCGCTCATCCGTTGACAAAATCAAAAAATTATGTTATAATTCAATTTAACATTGTAAAAAAGGAGTTGGTTTTTCTTATCATGGGTCCGGACAGTATACCTTTATGGATCGTATTTGCTCTTTGTGTGGTCGGCGGTGCGTATTTCGCGGCAACCGAAAGCTCGTTCTCGGCGGTCAACAAAATCAAAGTCAAAACACTTGCGGATGATGGCAACAAGCGCGCCAAGGGCGTGCTTTATGTCCTGGGTCACTTCGAAAAGGCGCTTTCCACGCTGCTTGTCGGTAATAACGTGACCAAGATCGCAGCGGCATCGGTGGCTACGGTGCTTGCCACGCAGATGTTTGCACATCGTGGCGAAAAGTTCGTGGAGTCCTTCGCGTTCTCTATCGCGTGCTCGGCGGCAACCACGGCAGTGATCTTTTTGCTCAGCGAAATGATCCCGAAAAGCTTTGCCAATGACCGCGCGCAAAGCGTGTCGCTGTTCTTCCAGCGCTCCTTGCGCCTGCTTATGAAGCTGCTTTCCCCGATTGCGACGTTCTTTACGATGATCGCCAATGCCGTTACCAGACTGTTCTCCAAAAAAGAGGAGGATCCTTCCTTCACCGAGGAAGAGCTCAAGGAGATCCTTGACACGGTCGAGGAGGAGGGCGTTGTGGACGAGGAGCAGGGAGATATGCTCAAGTCCGCGCTGGAGTTTGGCGATACCGTTGTAGGGGATATCATGACGATGGCGCGTGATATGGAAGTGTTGAATGCGGATGCCACCAACGAACAGGTGCTGGCGTTTATTCGCGAGGCGAACCATTCGCGTATCCCCGTTTACGCAGGAAATCCTGACCGTATCATCGGTACGTTGCGTATCCGTACTTTCTTGACGGAGTATCACCGCAATCCGCACGTAAAGCTGCGTTCCTTGCTTTCTGCGCCCCGCTTTGTGCGCCAGGACGCCAAGATCGACAACATACTGACCGATATGCGCCAGCACAAGCATCATATTGCACTGGTGCGTGATGAGAAAAGAAAGATCCTCGGTCTTGTGACCATTGAGGATATATTGGAGGAGCTGGTCGGCGAGATCTTCGACGAGGAGGATATCGTGGACCGCAACTTCCAGACGCTGGGCGGAGATAAGTATCTGGTGAACACCCATATGCTTGTCGGCACCGTCTATGAGCGTGCGGGTATGGGCAAGGCTCCCCGCGGTCTTGTGTCCAAGCCCGTGATTACGCTTGTGCTGGAGGCGCTCGGCAGAATGCCCGAGCAGGAGGAAAGCTTCCTGTACGACCATCTGGAAATTACCGTAGATACCGTAGAGGACGGTCGTCCCACTTACGTTGTGGTGCACTTCCTGGATGACGAGGCGCTTGCTGAGAAGCTTGCCGCCGCTGAGGAAAAGGAGGTGGATGCATAATGTTTGCCGAGCATTTTTCCGAAATGTGGTGGGCGTATGTCGTTATCTTTGTGATGATCTGCCTTTCCGCTTATTTTTCCGCATCCGAGATTGCCTTTAACTCGGCGAACAAGATGCGATTGCGCCGTGCCGCCGACGAGGGGTCTAAAACCGCTAAAATGGCACACGATATTGCAGAAAACTTCACCACTTCGCTGTCTTCTATTCTGATTGGTAACAACCTTGCCAATATCGCCGTATCCACTTGTACCACGTTGATCATTATGGATCTGTTCCCGGGGCACGAGGGTGTGGCATCCACGATAGCGACGATTGTGGTAACCATTGTGATCCTGATCTGTGGCGAGATTGTACCCAAGACACTTGCCAAGCAGCACGCCGACGGCGTGTCGCGCTGGGTGGCGATCCCCACCCGCATCCTGACGCTGCTTCTGTCGCCCATTGTGGCACTTGTGATGATCCTTCTGTTCCTTTTGCGTAAGCTGTGGGGCAAGGATCGCGTCGAGGGTGAGCCTACCGTAACCGAGGAGGAGCTGACCTCTATCATCGAAACGGTTGAGGAGGAGGGCGTCATTGACGAGGAGCAAAGCGAGCTTTTGCAATCCGCGCTGGAGTTTGACAGCATCACCGTAGAAAAGATTATGACCCCCCGTGTCAACGTGACGGCGTTGGATATTGATGCGGATGAGAGCGAGCTGCACGCGCTGATCTCGGATAACACCCAGTTCTCGCGTCTTCCTGTATACGAGGAAAGCATTGATAACGTCATCGGTATTCTGTCGTTGACCCGTTATTATAAGGCGGGCATTGATGAGAAAAAGCCGGATATCCGTTCGATTTTGCTTAAGCCCTGTAAGATCCATAAGACTATGAAGCTGCCCGCAGCGCTGGCACGTCTGCGTGAGCAGAAGATGCACCTTGCCATCGTCATCGACGAGTTTGGCGGCACGCTTGGTGTGGTGACGATGGAGGATATTCTGGAGGAGCTGGTGGGCGATATCTGGGACGACACCGACGTGATCGTGAACCGTTGTATCCCCACGGGCGAGAATACCTATGAGGTCGCAGGCGAGATGAACATCGAGGATTGCTTCGATGAGATCGAGTTCGATATTCCCGAGGACTTCTCCTGCGAGTATACCACCATGGGTGGCTGGGCCATCCAGATGCTGGAGGCAAATCCCCACGTGGGCGACAGCTTCCACTATGAAAATCTGTTCATCGTTGTTTCCGAAATGGAGGCAGAGAGCGTCACAAAGCTGACGGTGCTGGTTACTCCTGTGAATAAGGATGAAGAGGAAGAAATTTAAGCAAACACATAGGACGGGCGCTCCGCTGCGGCGGGGCGCCCGTTTTGCTGTCTTTTGGTCAAGGAGCATACGCGATAAAAGTGGAGTATATTATTTATAGGGAAATTTGGAGAAGGGACACACAAAGTGGACAAATAGAAGTGTATAGTTTACAAAAGAACTGATTGTTTTTTGTGTAAAAGGATGAAAAGTGAGAAGCGCTTGTGAAAATGTCACTAAAATCGTTGACATTTTTGCTTTTTTGGTGTAAAATAAACAAACCACATAGGCTTGTTCACACTTTGATTATAAATGCGAAATTTTTTGGTCATCTTCCGGCAATCAATCGGAAATGGTCGGGAAGCGAGGGAACTTATGAAATTGTTTGCAAAGCGCGCACTCATCCTCACGATCTTCGTGCTGTGTTTGTTCGGCCTGACCGTTCTGGCGGCATCGGCTGCGGGGACGGAGTATGCCAGCGATGCGGCGGCTGTGGAAGCCGGCGCGGTCGCACGCATCGGTGACGAGGGCGGCGATGGCTATTACAATAGCCTTAAGGATGCGCTTGTCGCATCTCCTGCCACCGCAACGATCTATCTGCTGCAGAACGGCGTTATGCCCAAGCAGTACGTTCTTAATAATAAGCACATCACCCTTGTGGGTACCGCTTCTACGAACGTTGTTTTCACCACCGGTGGCGGTTGGGCACTCAGCTTGAGAGGCACCTCCTCCTCCCTCAC
>JAZRFS010000004.1:0-8328 GCA_045643765.1 Eubacteriales bacterium | reverse complement strand
GGGGCCGTTGTCGTAGTAGAACAACTCCAGATGGTCATCGCCGCGCTTGCCGTAATCGTAAAGCTCGTTTTCTTTGCTCAAATCATCACACACGTAGGCGTGGTAACGCATCCACTCGAGCACCGTACGCTCGCCTACCTGCTCGAAAAGGAAATCGCGATCCCCCGTGGCGCGCACGTGATGATAGACCATCAGAATGATCTTTTCCTGGTTGATCTGATACCACGGGCCCACCGCCCCTGCCGTGACGGGATTGAGCGCGTAGGACTTGGTGAGATCGTTGCGCAAATACGCGCGCAGCTGTACCTTGTTGCCCTCAAGATCGTAGATGGGGTGCATCATCAGTCCTCCGCAATAGTCCCAGAGGTAGGAGCACATACAGCTGCCGTTCACACTGCCCGTGCTGAAATAGGGCACGGCGCAAAGGTCGGGATTTTCCCAACGGCATAGGATATAAGTCACAAGCGAACGGTAGTAAAGGCGTGTGAGTGCCGGATCGTCTGAGGAAAAGCGCGGCAGCTGATCGTGGATGCGGTCGCATTCCGCTTGCAGCCACGCGAAAGATTTTTCCAGCAACAACTCATACCGTGTGAGGGCATATTTCGCTTCAGCACGGGATTTTTCCGCTTCTCCCATGTGTGCGGAGAACCAGATCTCCACCTCGCCCGCAGCGGGCAGGGTGATCTCACCCTCCCACAGATAGGCGCGTCCAAACATTTTCAAATTCTCCAACGAGGAGGTCAGATGATACGCACAGCCGTTTTCCTCACGGGAAAGGATGCGCCCCTCGGCGCGGTAGGGTGCGCGGTGATCCTTTTCGGCGGGTGGGATCTTGAACGCCCACTTTTCCTCGCGTCGCGTGACGCCGCGATACATCACCTGCACGGGCACCGTCATTTCTTTTTCCGTGGTGTTTTCCAACACAATCTTCTGCACCAGCGTGCGCATCTGCGGCAGGACCGCCGTCAAGGTCTTGGCAGTAAAAAGGGGCGCACTTCCTTCCCTATAAATGGCGTTCGGAAGCCAGTCCCAACGGGCGCACTTCACGCGCTCGCCGTCGAAGCGCACCTCAAAATCAAACCCCGTGTTGGTATAAGGGCACCCCTGAAAGGTGTTCAGCGCCGTCACCGAGCGCCAGGGCGTCAGCACCGAGGCAATATCCCCGACGATGCCGAGATCATTTTCCTCTAAAATATTATCCTCGCTGCGAAAGGCATAGACGTTTTCGCGAAACACGTGTAAATATTTTTCCATATTTGCCTCCTGTCGGCAACGATCTCTTTACGGCTATCTTATCATACGCGCGCGCACGTGTCAAGAGATTTGGGACAAATTCTTATTGATGCGCAAAGAAAAGCGGAGGTTGACACGGTGGAATATCTTGCTTTATTTATTCAGCTCTGCCACCAAGGCGGGCAGCGCCTTTTCAAATTTCACGCCGTACCAATGTGTTTCGTCGGTGAAGGTATGCTTCATTGCAAGCAGTGTGAAATCGGCGGCAAGCTTGGCAGCCGCAAGCGGCGTGCGACCGCGCAGAAGCGCCCCTGTAAAGGAGGACGCGAACACATCGCCCGTGCCGTGGGAGTTTCTCGGCAAGCGCTCGTGGAAATAATAGGAGATCTTCTCATCTCCCTTGGCAAGCACCGCCACACCAACCTCGCCCTCTCGATAGGAAACGCCCGTCAGAACAACGGTTCCCGCTCCCAACGCAAGCATTTTATCCATCAGACGGCGGATATACGCCTCGTCATAGCCGTTTGCCAGATACGGCTCGTCAATCATCATACACGCCTCGGTGATATTGGGCAACACAATATCCGCATCCGCACACAGCGTCGCCATCGTCTTCGCGAAGGCTTCATCAAAGCCGGGATAAAGCGCGCCGTGGTCTGCCATGGCAGGGTCCACGATCTTCATACAGTCGGGCGTGCCCACGCGGCGGAAGATATCGCGCACCAATGCAATCTGGCGGGCACTGCCAAGATAACCCGTGTAAATCGCATCAAATTTGATATTCTCTTTTTCCCAATGCTCCACGATGCCGGGGATATCATCGGTAAGATCACGGAAGGTAAAGCCCTTGAAGCCACCCGTGTGCGTGGAAAGCACCGCAGAGGGCAGAATGGCGGTTTCGATACCGCAAGCCGAGATGACGGGAAGCGCCACGGTGAGCGAGCACTGCCCCACGCAAGAGATATCCTGCACCGTTAAAATTCTTTTATCCTGCATCAGGAGGTCCTCCGTTCACAATATTTTTGCAACGATATTATATTATACATCAAATCACTTTGAATTGCAAGCCCCGTCAAAAGTTTTTGCGGTTCTAAGTTTGTCCCGCACAACATACGCTTGTACAAATGGGAGGGGGGATAACGTGCAAAGCATCGTACTGGCAAAGGAAAAAGCGCTCCCTCTCTTTCTGGAGCAAATTCTGCCGAAAAGATTGGTAGAGGAAATCTACGCCGTGCTTCCGCAGGGGCTTACACTAGAGGAGATCCGCCTTCGGCGTGAGCGCTGTGCGTCGCTTGTGATAGCGGGTGAAAATCTTCGCCTTTCCTGTGTGCTTGGCGGCACAGAAATGGATGCGCTTCTCCCCGTGCTTTGCGAGGGCTCACTTTATGCGCACGGAGAAACCGTTTGCCGCGGATTTCTGAGCCTGAGGGGCGGCATCCGTGTCGGCGTCTGCGGGCGCGCCAACACTGTGAACGGGCACGTGCTCGGCATAGGCGAGATCAGCTCCTACGCCTTTCGCCTGCCACACGCGCCCCCGCCGCTTGGTGGAGAAATCTGCGACCTTTTATGCGCCCCGCGGCGGGAGGGGGTGCTGCTGTTCGCCCCGCCCGGCGTGGGAAAAACCACCCTTTTGCGCGCCGTAGCGGCGCGTATGGCGAGCACACGGCACGCACGTCGCGTTGCCGTAGTGGACACACGCGCAGAGCTTTGTGCGGGGTTGGAAGCAAGCGGGCTTTTGCTGGATCTGCTCTCGGGCTACCCGCGCGGTGCGGGCATTTCCATCGCCGCAAGAACGCTTGCTGCCGAGCTGATCGTCTGCGATGAGATCGGTGATCTTACCGAAGCGCAGGAGATCGCCGCCACGCACGCAGCGGGTGTACCGCTGCTTGCCAGCGCCCATGCCGCCGATATCCGCGACCTTCTGGCACGCCCCGGGCTACGCCTTTTGCACGAGGCACGCTGCTTTGGTTACTACGTGGGCGTTACGCGACGCGAGGATGTGTTTGATTTTTGCTATGATATTTACACGCGGGAGGCTGCCGATGCCTTTTACTAAAATCCTGGGGATCGCATTGCTTTTGGGGTGCGGTGGGCTTGGCAGCATACTTTGGGCAAGGTTTGAGCGCAAGAGATGTCTGCAAGCCGAGGGCTTTGTGGAGCTCGTCCGTAATATCCGCTTGCAAATCGACTGCTTCGGCACCCCACTCGGAAAAATTCTTGCCTCGCTGGATGAAAAGCTCTATGCGGCGCTTGGTGCACCGCGCCCCCCCGCCGATCTCGATGTACTGCTTGCGGAAACGTTGCTTCTGGTAGATCGGGAATATGCCAAGCTTCTGCGGGATTTTGCTGCCTCGCTTGGCACGGGATACCGCGAGGAGGAGCTTCGCTATTGCGATTACTATCTGACGCGACTTACCCCGCTGGCGCAAAAAACGCGTGAGGAGCTGGAAAAACGCATCCGTCTTGCATTGATTTTGCCGATGGCGCTTTCGGTGGCGCTGATTTTGTTATTATGCTAACGTCGTGGAGGTTTGAATGGACGTTGATCTGATTTTACGCATTGCGGGCGTGGGACTTCTGGTTGCGATCGCCGCGCAGATCCTTTCCAAAAACGGCAGGGACGAGCAGGCAAGCTTTGTCACCGTGGCGGGAATGATCGTGGTCTTTTTCATCCTGATCCGCGAGATCGGCTCACTTTTTGACACGGTGCGCTCCACCTTTGGATTTTAGATGAGCATCTTCTCCCTTTCGGGTATTGCGCTGCTTGCCGCAATGCTGATCCTTATCTTGCGCGAGCTACGCCCCGCCTTCGTCCCGCCCGTGCGTCTTGGCGCGGCGCTTCTTCTGATTGGTGCGGCTATTGCGCTTTACGCCCCCGTGCTCTCCCGCGTGCAAGCGCTTTTTTCACAGACGGGAGCGGGAGAGTATATGGATATTGTTTTACGAGCGCTCGGTATTGCGCTTGTCTGTGAGCTGACCGCGCTGTTTTGCCGCGACCTTGGCGAAAACACACTGGCGCAAGGGGTACAGCTATTTGGGAAGTTGGAAATTCTTGTCCTTTCGCTACCGCTTTTGGACAAGGTGTTGGAAATGGCAAAGGAGTTGTTGCAATATTGAAAAAAGTCCTTACACGGTGTGTTTTTTTCGTGTTTTTTCTCTGCTTTTTCACACTGCATACCGCCGCTGAGGAGGCGGCGCTCGTCACAGAGGATTTGCGCGCGAATTATGCGGCTTTTTTGGAAAGCATTCCGCCCGAGGTAACAGAGCTTTTACCCGAAAGCTTTTTCTCGGTGCCGCTTGAGGCGGGAGCGGATGCCGTAGAAGATGCCGGCGGCATCACCGGCGTAATGCGCGCGCTCGGCAAGGTAACGGGGCTTGCCATCGGGGAAAATCTGGCGCTTTTCGCCAAGATCTGCGGTCTTTTGCTGTTGGCGGCGGTATTCCGCGCGTTGGCAAGCGGCAAAACGCAGGGCGTGGGAAAGGCGTATTCCTTTTGCACCACGCTTGCAACAGCGGTGCTTTTACTTGGTCTGCAAAGCGGAAAACTTTCTAAGCTGGAGGCATTTTTTCGCACCGTTAAGGCACTTTGTGCGGCGCTTCTGCCCATGATGGGCACGCTTTACGCGATGGGCGGCAACCTGCGACGTGCCGTGGTCAACCACAGCACGCTTTCCTTTTTTCTTGCAGTGCTGGAAACGCTTTGCGCGGGAACGGTGCTTCCCATCGCGGGGCTTTGTCTTGCCCTTTCCCTCCTGGATGCCGTCACGGGACGCGCCAATCTGCGCGGCGTGGCGGGTGTCATCAAGCGCACCTACACACTGATGATCTCCTTTTTAATGGGCATATTTTGCTTCGTGCTCGGCACGCAGAGCATGCTTGCCAAAGCAAGCGACACTCTGGCTTTGCGCACGGCGCGCTTTGCTGCGGGGAGCTTTCTGCCGCTTGTCGGCGGCTCTGTATCCGAGGCACTGCGCACAGTGGCAGGAAGCGTGGAATATCTGCGCTCGGTGGCGGGGACGGGCGCAATCCTGGTGCTTTTTTTCGTCTTTTTGCCCACCTTTTTGTCAGTACTTCTCACGCGCATCGCGCTCTTGCTTGGCGGTGCGGTGGCAAATCTGCTCTCCTGCGAGGCAGAGGGAAAGCTGCTCGGTGAGCTATCCTCGGTATACGGGTATTTTCTTGCCATCATCTCGGTGCTTTTCGTGACGCTGACCTTCTCCCTCACACTTTTTGCGCAATGCGCGGCGGCGGGGTAAGGTATGCAGGGTACGGTTCTCGCGCTCTTTGGCGCGGCGCTGGCGGCGGGGCTTGCCGAGCTGCTTCTGCCAAGCGAGGAAGAAGGCAGTGCAAGGGTATTCCGCTTCCTCATTTCACTGGTCGTTTTACTGCTGATACTCACCCCGTTCTTCGGCTTTTTGCGGGAGAGTGAGGATTTTTTATCGGGCGAAATCACATTCGAGGAAGAGGCGGGTGCAGATTTTGAGCAGATTTTTTCCGACACAGTCAATACGCAAGGCAAGGCGGAATTTGAAAAAGGATTGTATGCGCTTCTTGAGCACGAATACGGCATCCCGCAAAAAAACGCCACGTTGCTTATCCTATTTGATGCAAGCGGCGAGCTTTCAAGCGTGTCGGTCTATCTGTCGGGCGCGGGACTTTTATTGGATCCCGCACAATTAGAAAAAGAATTGTCACAAAAGCTTGGGTGTACGGTGGAGGTACGGTAATGGAGCAAAAGAAAAAAAGCCCTGCGGGGCTTCTTGGTTTTTTGGGTGCGCGCGGGCGCATCTGGTTGCTGCTTGGCGGGCTTGTCTGCGGCATTTTCCTCATTCTGCTCGGCTCTTCGATGGAGGAGGGAGAGCGCACCAAGACAACGGCACACACGGAGGATCTTTCCGCACTGCAAGCCTACGAGCAACGTCTGGAAAAAGAGATCTCAGCGCTTTGCGATGAGGTAGCGGGCGTGGGACAAACCGAGGTGATGGTGCACCTGAAGGGCGGCACGCGCGTGCTTTACGCCACCGACGAAAAGGGCAAGCCCGTCACGGTAGGCAGTGGCTCGAGTGAACAAGCCTTGCCAGGTAGCGTTCTGACACCTGAGATCGCCGGCGTTGCCGTGGTCTGCCGCGGGGGCAATTCCCCCGTCGTCCAGCATACGCTCACCACGCTGCTCTCGACTGCGCTCGGCATACCGACCAGCCGTGTCAGCGTGACAGGAAAGTAAAAAAGCCCCCGAACGGGGGCTTTTTTGTTATTTTTCAATCTTCAAGCCATATCCTTCTTTGGCAAGCAGGAGCGGTGCGCCCTCTCGCGCGTGGACGTTGCGCAAGGTGACGTTTTCCACAACATCCGTGTCGCGCAGACAACGGAAATCCAGCGCGCAACCGCCGAATTTTTCACCAAGGTACGTAAGCTCGGTATATCGGTCCTCGGGATGCTCGCGGTAGATCGGCTTGCCCGTGTAATACACGTTCTCGATCACCACGTTCTGAAGACTGGCGCCGGGGTGGATCTCGTTCCCCGTTCCCCAGAAGGTCTGCACACCCTGATAGGTGGACACGGCATAAAGCGTGTTTCCTGCGGCATACAAATTGCTGATGTGCGAATTGGAAAGCGCGCCGCCGAGGTAAACTGTTCCCTTTGCACAGGAACGGATTTTGCGCACGATGATGCTATCCATCTCGCCCATTTTGGCGGGACGCTGCTTGAACCAGTTGTTCTCGCCAAGGCGGACAAGTCCCCACGGGCGCGTTTTCGTCTGCCCGATGTCGGTGACGTTTTCAATGGTGACGTTATAGATCTTTACGCCGTCCGTGGTACGAAGTGCAACAAGGGTTGCCACCGTGGTCGCCATTACCCCCGATATGCGGATGTCGTGAATGTCGGGCGGGCAATCAACGGGCAGAAAATCTCTGTCGCCAGAGAGAGGAAACGCGGAAAGCGCGATGACGTCGTCCCCCGTCACGCCCGTGATATTCTCTACCGTGATCTCGGAGCAGCCGATACGGAAGTTGATGCCGTCCTGATTGGCGTGACGCTCGATAAAGTCAAAATCAATATCACGTATGCGCCCTTTTCGACATCCGATCTGATTGATCGCCCAGTAGCGCATATGCTGGCACTTGAAGTTTTCCAGCACGTAGTCGCGCACGTGATTGAGCAGGATCAGGCATCCCGTGATGGGGCGCGGCTTGTCGGGCGTCCAGTTCTGCTCGCGCAATCCGTTGTCCTTGCCGCCGTCCAGCACCGCGTTGCCAAGACCGATAATGCGGATGCCGTGCTGCTCGTTTTCGGGCAGGAGCGAGGCCTCGCAGTACATATTCTCGTTACGGAAAATATTCTCGTACACGCCGTCCGCAAGCGTGAGGAAGCAATCGTCCAGATACACGGTGACGTCATTGGGCAAAAGCAGCGTTTTGTCGATCACCCAACGGCTCTCGCCCGTGCGCTCGTTGTAGCGCGGGATCACTACGGAGCGGCACTTACCCTCCCTTGTGGCATTGATGGCATTTTGTATCGTCGCGCTGTCGCTGTCGGCGCGAAAGCGCGGATCGTTTGCGTTGTAGCAGGTCATTTGCTTACACCTCCAACACTGATTACCCCCATTATAGCAAAAGCCGCAGAAAAGTCAAGTATTTGTCGGATTTTTGCACGCCAAAATCCGACAAAAATATACTGATTACGGGAGGTGTAATATGGAAGGTACTGTTTGGATGGCGTTGGCGGCGACGCTTGGCACCTGGGGCGTCACGGCGCTCGGTGCCGCCACCGTCGTCTTTTTCAAATCACCCGACGTGCGGGTGATGAACATGATGCTTGGCTTTGCCGCGGGCGTGATGATCGCGGCAAGCTTCTGGTCGCTGCTCGCGCCCGCCGTGGAGCGCGCGGAAATGGCTACGGCTCTTCCCGCATGGGCGGTGGTGACGCTGGGATTTTTGGCGGGAGCACTGTTTTTGTGGGGGAGCGACAAGATCGTCACGCTGGCGCAGGGAAAATTAAACCGCGCCAAGGAAACCGAGAGCCACACGCACCGCGTGATGATGCTGATCCTTTCCATCACGCTGCACAACATCCCCGAGGGGCTTGCCGTAGGTG
>JAZRFS010000003.1:0-16724 GCA_045643765.1 Eubacteriales bacterium | reverse complement strand
CACAACCCCGATGACTACATGCCCGATCACACGGCGGTGTCACGCCTGGTGTTTGATGCCAGCTTTTCCGCCACGCTTCCCAATTATCCAAGCAAGACGGGGAAGGCGGCAAAGCTTGTGCCCATCTACTATATGGATACCCTCGCGGGAGTAAATTTCAATCCCACCGAGTACGTGGACATTTCTGATGAGATCGACCTCAAGCTGCAGATGCTGAATTGCCACGAAAGCCAGATTGTGTGGATGCGCGATCACGATCATATTGATTTTCCCGATATGGTGAAGACCTGCAGCCGCTATCGCGGCTATCAGTGCGGTGCCGAATACGCCGAGGGTTTCCGCCAATGCCAAGTTTATCTCAAGGGTACGACAAAGCGTCTGTTGCCTTAAAACAAAACGAAAAGGAGTATTTTGTTATGGATTTCAATTCTACCGTTAAGGGAAGCTTGTTGGAAAAATTTTACCCCAAGGGCTGGGATCTTGTGAAGATCGACGCCTGCTGTGCCAATCCCCCCGAAAGCATTACCGAAGCGCAAAGCTTCTGGAACAAGGACTTCAAGCCTCAGCCCTGCCGCGACGTGGCAGAGTTTGACGTGAAGATGGGTCACGAGATCGCCAACGAGATCAAAAAAGCCGCTGAGCGCGGGGAAAAGATCGCGTTTATCCTGCCCGTTGGTCCTATGGGTATGTATAAATGGGCGGTGTACTTTTTGAAGGAGTGGCAGATCTCCTGCAAGCACGTCTGGTGCTTCAATATGGACGAATGGGCTGACGGTGAGGGCAATACCATCACCGGCGAGGCTTCCTTCCAAAGCGCGATGGAAAACGCGTTTTACAATCCGCTCGGCGAGCTGACCGTGCCTGTGGCACAGCGCAATTTCGCCACGAAGGATAACCTTCCCACCTATGCGGAAAAGATCGGTGCGCTGCGCGCCGAGGGCGCGAAGCTGGTGCTGGTGTACGGCATCGGCAGAGCCTGCCATATCGCCTTCTGGGAGCCGCAATTCGGCGAGGAATTTGAGAGCGACGAGGAATGGCGCAAGCAAACGCATCGCATCGGTGCTATGCTGCACCCGATGACGATCGAGCAGAACGCTATCACGTCCTTTAAGAGCCGCACCACGCTGGTGCCTTGCCGTGCCAATACCGTCGGCCCCGCACTGATGTTTTCCGCAGACTACGCGATCGGTGGCGCGGACGGCGCGCTGGGACGCGGTATGCAATGGCAGGGAATGTCGCTTTGGACGACGCTTCGCTACGGTCCCACGCGCCATATTACTTCTACCTATATTCCCACGCTGCCGGGCAAGCTGTTCTTCCTGGAAGAGCTGGCAGGCCCCCTGGTACCGGAGGCAAACTGATGAAAAAGGAAAAACGCAGCGGTATTCTTGTTGCCGGCAGCGTTCTTGTGGATCATATCTATGATATCGCTGCCTATCCCGCTGCGGGCGAATTGACGAAGATCCTCGCTTGCCGTCGCGCGGTGGGCGGATGCGTTCCGAACGTTGCGGTAGACCTGAAAAAGCTGGCTCCCGCGCTTCCCGTATATGCTGCGGGGCTTGTGGGCGAGGACGATGACGGTGCGTTTGTGCGCAATACTTTAGGCATGAGTGGCGTGGATATTTCGGGCTTAAAAACGGCACCGGGACGCACCAGCTTTACCGACGTGATGAGCGTGGTGGGCGGACAGCGCACCTTCTTCACCCACGCGGGCGTGTGTGCTGATTTCGGTATGGATAGCATTGATCTTGAGAATATAAGCGCCGCGATGCTGCATCTGGGCTATTTCCTGCTGCTTGACCGCGTGGACGCGGGCGACGGTGTGGAAATTCTGAAAAAAGCAAGTGCGCTGGGCATCAAGACCTCAATCGATCTTGTCAGCGAGAACAGTGAGCGCTATGCGTGCGTGCTGCCGGCGCTTCCTTACGTGGATAACCTGATCATCAACGAGCTGGAAGCGGGAAAGCTTTGCGGCATTGAGCCGAAGATGCAGAATTTGCGCCGCATTTGTGAAAAGCTGATGGAACTGGGTGTGCGCGAGCGTGTGATATTGCATATGCCGGAGTGCGGCGTGTGCCTTTCCGCAAACGGATTTTCCGTTTGCCCCTCCTTTGAACCGCCGCAAGGGTTTATTAAGGGAAAAACGGGCGCCGGCGACGCCTTTTGCGCAGGTGCGTTGCTTGGCATTGCACAAGGCCTTGCGGATGCGGAAATTCTGGAGCTTGGCAGTGCTGCCGCCATCGCCTCTCTTTCTGCACCCGATGCAACGTCGGGGATGTGTGGGGCACAGGACACTCTTGCGCTTTGCCGTACGATGGAGCGCACGAAAATTGACTTATAATACGAAATCGGGAGAGAATCGGATATGAAAACCAAAGCGGTACGCCTTTTTGGCGCGAACGATCTGCGCCTTGAGGAGTTTGACCTGCCCGAAATGAAAGAAAATGAGATTTTGATGCGCGTGGTAACCGATTCGCTTTGCACCTCTACGTGTAAGGCGGTGAAGCGGGGCGCGACACATAAGCGCGTGCCGGATGACGTGGCACAGAAGCCGATCATCGTGGGGCACGAGCTGTGCGGTGAGATCGTCAAGGTGGGCGCGGCACTCACGGGAAAATGGCGTGAGGGACAAAAGGTCGTGATCCAGCCCGCGCTCAAGCTGGAAAGCAACTATGACGTGGGATATTCCTATCAATTCATAGGCGGCTCCGCCACGTATGCGGTGGTGCCGGCGGTGGTGCTGGAGCGAAATTGCCTGATCCCATACGAGGGTGAGGCGTATTTCGAGGGCTCTCTTGCCGAGGCATTTGGCTGCCTGATCCGCGGCTATAAGGGGCTTTATCATACGGATTATGAAGCCTATCTGCGCACGGACGGCGCGAAACGCGGCGGACGCCTGGCGATCCTTGGCGGTACGGGCCCTATGGGCATCGGCGCGGTGGAATTGGCTGCTGTTTACGCGGGGGTGAAGCAGGTCGTTGTAACAGGGCGCAGTGCGGATAAGCTTGCGTTTGCCGCTGAAAAAAGCCCTGTTAGCACCGCTGCGCAAAAAGGCTGCGAACTGCATTATTTTAATGTCGCCGAGTGCGAGGATCCCATCGCGGAGCTGCGTAAGCTTTCGGACGGCGGCTTTGATGACGTACTTGTCATGGCACCCTCGCCCGAGCTTTTTGAGATGGCGGATGCCATTTGCCGTTTTGACGGTTGCATTAACTTTTTTGCGGGACCTGCCGAGCAGAATATGCAGGGCAAGTTGAATTTGCACCGCGTCCACTACGACGGTATCCACGTGGTAGGTACGGCGGGCGGTATTCCTTCGGATATGGTGGATGCAATCGCTCTTCTGGAAGCAAAAGCCGTTAATGCGGGCGCGCTTGTTTCGCATATTCTCGGTATGAATGCTGTGGTCGACACGTTGCATCATCTGGGTGAGATCGGCGGCGCAAAAAAGGTCTGCTACAACGAGCTGGATATTCCGCTGATCGCGCTTGCGGACCTTCCCGAGCTTGGCAAAAGCGATCCCTTGTACGCCCGTCTTGCCGAGATCGTGGCGGCAAACGATGGACTGTGGTGCCTGGAAGCAGAGCAGTATCTGCTGGCACACGCACCGCGCATTTAAAAATAAAAAAGCACCCGCTTGGGTGCTTTTTTGCTTTATAGCCGTGCGATCAGGTCGCCGATGAAGTAGATCAGCGGCAGCGTTGCAAGCGACAGGATCGAGGTGGATCCCACCATGCGCGCGGCATAAGGGGAGTCCAGGTCGTACATCTCCGCCAGCATTGAGATAGTGGCGGCGCAGGGCAGGGCTGCGATGACCGTGCAGAACAGCACGATGCTATAGCTATCGGCCATACCAAGGGTGCAAAGCTTTGCGATCAGGCACACGATCAGCGGAATGACGATCAGTTTGATCGCGTTGAAAATATAAAGACGCTTATCCGTCAGCATCCGTTTGAAGTCCTGTGTGGCAAGCAATGCGCCGGTGACCAGTACCGAGATCGGCAGACAAAGGTCCCCCAGATAATCGGTGAATTGGGCGGCAAAATCAAAAACGGCGGGAGCGGGGATCACGCCCTTGAGCAGATAAATACCAAGTCCCGCGATACAGGGGATTGTGCCGTAATTGAGGAGCGCTTTTTTCGGTGTCAGGCGGATATGCTCCTCGCCGCGGGAAAGGATCCAGATACCAAGCGTCCACAAGTAGATGTGGAAGCCGATGACGAAAAACGCGCCGTAAAACGGGCCGTTGTTTCCGAAAAGGGCGCCCAGAATGGGGAAGCCGATAAAGCCGCAGTTGTTGAAGATAAAGCCAAAGGTGGAAAGGTTTTTTTGTCTGCGGTCGGGGAACAGCGGGGAAAGCAAAAATCCGATCAGCGCCATAAGCGGGTGAAGGATAAAGCCGATCGCCATATAGAAAAGACCGGATTTCAGATTTTCCACCGTGAAGCTCTGCGAGATCAGGGCGGCTACGATCATCATAGGCTGACCGATGGCGATGATCAGCTGGGACAGATGCTTGGAGGACTCGGCTTGGATGATACCGATGCGCCGTGCCAGAAAGCCAAGCACCATCAGTAAAAACAGAATGCCGATGATAGAGCCAAGCTTGCCGAAGGTAACAAGATCCATCAGCCGTTACCTCGCAGCTCGGCGAGCTTGGCGGCAAGGCGCTTCATATCCTCCAGCATATCCTCTTTTTTGCGCGGATCGCGCAAAAGATATGCGGGGTGGTAAACTGCGGTCATCAGATAGCCGTTCTTTTCAAACCACTGCCCGTGCTCCTTGGTGATGGCGAAATCCGGCTTGATCAGCTTCTGTGCGGAAATGCGCCCGAGACACACGATCACACGCGGCTTCAAAAGGCGCACCTGCTCGCGCAGATAGTCGATGCAAGCGGCTTCCTCCTCGGGCAGGGGATCGCGGTTTTGCGGCGGACGGCATTTGAGAATGTTGGCGATGTAAACGTCCTCGCGCGGGATGTCCACGGCGGCAAGGAACTTGTCAAGCAGCTGTCCTGCGCGTCCTACGAAGGGGGTGCCCGTCAGATCCTCCTGCTCGCCGGGGGCTTCACCCACAAAAAGCAGATCGGCGGTGCGGCTGCCCGCGCCGAATACGGACTTTGTTCTGGTGGCGCCCAGCGCGCATTTCTGGCACGCGGCGCAGGTGCTTTCTAAAATTTCCCAGGTCATAGGCAATCTCCAATTCTTGATTATTTTAATAATTTTTGCGGTAATAGGTGGGGGAGTGTCCCGTCACGCGACGGAATGCGGTGGAGAAGTAGCCCGCATCGGTAAAGCCGAGGTCGGCGGCAATCTCCTTCACGCTGCCACCCGCCCGCAAACGGGGGATGGCGTGGTTGATCTTTCGCGTGCGGATATACTCCATTACGCCCACGCCCGCATAGCGGGAAAAGGTCTTTTTTAGTAGTGACGGGCTCATATGCGAAAGCCGCGCCAGTGCGGCGGTATCGAGTGGCTCGGTGAGATGCTCCTCGATAACCTGGAGTGCTCGACGATAGTTACGTGCGCCCGCCGAGGCGTCAAATTGTACGTCGGAGGAGGGCTCGGTCAAGGTAAGCAGCAGGATCTCCAGCTCGCATAGCGCCTGTTGTACGGCGCGCTCCTTGCCTGCGGGGACGTCGCCAATCTCCTTTTCGACGGCGGGGGTGTTGGCGCGCAACGTTTCCACGGCACGCTCGGCACGGCGAATGTTTTCCTCGCTTACCGTAAAACGGTAGTTTTCAAAGGTGGGCATGCTGTCGGCGGCAAAGGAGAAAATGATGATCCGGGCGGGGTCGCCGATGCCGCGTAGGCTGTGGAATTCCATCGGTGGATGGAGAATGGCGCAGCCTGTTTCCAGCACGAAGGAGTCAGCATCTGCGGTCACGCCGACGTGTCCCTCGCAAACCAGAACCAGCTCGTAAAAGTCATGCGTTTCCCCGCGAAACACGTAGTCCGAGGCGATCTGCTCGGAAAACGCCGTATAGATGCCCGTCAGTGACACGGGGCGGGGGATCGGATGAAAGTGCCACATAGTGCCCTCCTTGTAGCCGAATTCAAACTTTTTGTGTCTGAAATTACATTTACTTTTGGTTTAGTCATGATTATAATATAGATATATCATAAAAAGTCCGCTATGTCAAGCGTATTTCGCGATTTTTTGATAAAAAACGGACTGGAACATAAAGGGAGAGAAAAAATGAAGATTATTCGCTGCAAGAACTACGAAGAAATGTCCCGTGAGGCTGCCAAGATCGTTGAGGCAGTTGTTGCGCTGAAGAACGACGCTGTGCTCGGCTTTGCCACCGGCTCCACCCCCGAGGGACTGTACGCCAACCTCGCTGCTGACTGCAAGGCAGGCAAGGCAGACTTTTCCAAGACCATTACTGTCAACCTTGACGAGTATTGCGGTCTTGCTGCCGATCATCCCCAGAGCTATCGCTACTTTATGAACGACAAGCTTTTCAACCACATCAACATTGATATGAACAACACCCACCTTCCCAACGGCAAGGCAGCCGATCTGCATGCAGAGGCAGCCCGCTACGAGAAGGAGGTCGCCGCTCTCGGCTATGCCGATCTGCAGGTGCTGGGCGTTGGTCACAACGGTCACATCGGCTTTAACGAGCCCGACAGCGTTCTCGTGCAGGACACTCACGTGACCGATCTGACTGAGGACACCATCGACGCCAACTCCCGCTTCTTCAACAGCGCCGACGAGGTGCCGAAGCAGGCGCTGACCATGGGTATCGGTACCATTATGCAGGCAAAGAAGATCATCCTGCTTGCGAGCGGTGCCAACAAGCGCGATGCCATCGCCACCCTGTTCAACGGCAAGGTTGATCCCATGTCCCCCGTTACCGTGCTGAATTTGCACCACGACGTCACGCTGCTTTGCGACGCCGCCGCTTGGCCGCTTTGATTTGAGCGAAATATTGTAGAAAATCCCCCGCCGCCGCGAAAATCGGTGCGGCGGGGGATTTTCTTATAACTCTGCTAACCTTTCTACCGCGTTTTTCTCGCACACGGGCTTGCCGTGCTCGGCAAGATAGAGATTTGCCAGGTCTGCGCGCACCTCTCGGGCGTAAGAGGCGAGAAAGCGTAGCTTTTGCGGCTCGCACCCCGACAAAAACAACCACCACGCGCCTTTTTCGTCGCGGAAGGCGCTGCTTTTGCGCACGATGCGCTGAGATTGTATGCGGCGGCAGGCGGCGGTGATATTGGAAAAATCCCGAAAGCAAAATGCCAGCATATTTTCTCTGCGCACACGCGGTGCGCGGGCGGAGGTCTTTCCGCTGTTTTGCGGTGGATCTGTATGCGGATCGTTCAACAAAAGTCCGATCTTGGTGACAAACAGCTCACACCCACCCTCTTTGGAGGGATACATCTGTATGTAGACCTTGTCATCGCTTGCGTCAAAGTCAGCCTCGCGCTTTACGTCGGTCAGGATCTCACGGAATGCCGTGCGCGTGACGGTATCGGTATAGTCGGCTGTTTCACAGTTTAACTCGTAATGGCGTGCATCCTCGGCTGTCAGCATGATTTTAAGCTTGTTCTGGCTGATGCGTATCCATTCCATATTGCCTCTCCTTCTTCTGTAATGTACCTATGCACATTATAAGCGATTTTTTCGTCTTGCGCCACCCCTAAAATATTTCCATTTTCTTTGGCATTGACTTTTATGCTATAATTATGGTAAAATATAGTATATTTCAGTAAGGAGGTGTGCGTGATGCGTTACTGTGCCGATACCTGTGCGATTGAGCTTTCCGTTGACGAGCTTTGTGCGCTTGCGCACAAAAGCGGGCACCTGGATGCCCGCTATCCGCGCCGTGCGCCGGCGGCGGTAGACCCCCGGAAATTCAAATTGCCGAGCGAGCCGCAACGCGAGGAAAACGTGCTTTTGCGGAACACGCTGACACATAATGGCATTACCTACACTGTAGAGGGTGTGGCACACGCCGTCTGCGGCGGAGATCTGGTAGAGCAGATCAAGCCGACGAAAAAAACGGGTGGCGGTGCAGGGGACAGTTTTTCCCGCTTGCGCGCGCTTGCGTATATGCTGGCTGCCGCGAAGGATCTTGGAAGGGTATCCCTTCGTATGCGGCATTATAACACACAAACCGATGTGATCAGGGATATCTGCACCGAAAGCACGCGTGAAGAACTTTGCGTCTTCTATCTTTCGTTGCTTTCCCGCATTGAGCCGATCGCCCGTGATCTTGTTTACCGAGAGGAGGAGCGCGTGCCAAGCGTCACCGTGCTTCGCTTTCCCTATCCCAATCCGCGCGAGGGGCAGACCGAGCTTGCCGAGCGCACCTTCCGCGCCATAAGACGCGGTGAGCGCCTATTTGCCGAGGCGCCCACAGGCATCGGCAAAACGATGTCCACCCTCTATCCCGCCGTCAAGGCGCTGGGGGAGGGACTTTGCGACCGTATTTTCTATCTCACCGCTAAGGCGAGTGTGCGCCGCGAGGCGTTTGCCGCTGCCGCGAAGCTTTACGAGGCGGGCTCGCGCCTGCGTACCGTGATGCTGTACGCCAAGGAGCAGATGTGTGCCCACCCTGAGGGGTGCCGTGTGGGCGCTACCTCGCGCTGTAATCCCGATGCATGCCCCTTTGCCCGTGGCTATTATGACCGCGCGGAGGGCGCGATCGCGGAGCTGCTTGCGACACGTCACGGCTTCCCCAAAAGTATGATCACGCAGGTGGCGAAAAAGCATCAGATCTGCCCCTACGAGCTTTCACTGGATCTTTCCGAGCGATGTGAGATCATCATTTGCGACTATAACTATGCCTTCGCTCCCGACGTGTATCTGCGCCGCTATTTTGACGCGGAGGAGGGAGAGCGCGGGGAATACGTATTCTTGGTGGACGAGGCGCATAATCTCCCTGACCGTGCCAGAGATATGTACTCCGCACAGCTTTGCGTTGCACCGTTCGAGGAGATCTATGCCAAGCTGGATCCTGCCGAGGATAGCGAGCTGGAAAAAGAACTGGGCGGGTATCTGATGGCAATGCACGGGCTTGGTACGCTTTGTACCGAGAACCGCGAAAGGCACGAGGATGGCACCGAGAGCGGCTATTATCTCAATCGCGCACCGTTGCAGAATTTTAGCGAGCAGACGCTGCAATGCAAGCGCGCACTGGACGCGTTTCTCAAAAAGAATGAGCAGCATCCGCGTGCCGCTGAGCTTGCCGAGATCGCCGCGCAATTGCGCCGTTTCTGCGGGCTTTGTGACTATTATGACGACCGCTTTCTTACCTATATCCGTATGCAGCACGGCGAGATCACCTTACAGCTGTTCTGTCTGGATCCTGCGGGAGTATTACACAGTGCACTGGGACGTGCCCGCGCATCGGTGCTGTTTTCCGCTACGCTCAAGCCTCTGGATTATTTCGTGGACGTGCTTGGCGGCGGCAAAGGCGCGCAGACGGTAGAATTGCCCTCGCCCTACGATCCCGCGCGGCTTTGTGTAACGGTGGCTGCCTCTGTCAGCACCCGTATGGAGGATCGTGCCAAGTCTTATCGCAAGGTTTCTACCCTGATCGCAGCAACCGTCAGTGCCAAGGCGGGGAACTATATCGTATATTTTCCTTCCTACGATTATATGGAGCACGTTCACGCGCTGTTTTCGGCGAAATATCCGAACGTGCGTTGCGTGGTGCAAAAGCGCGGGATGACCCAACGCGAGCAGGAGGATTTCCTTGACGCTTTCCGCGCGGACGAGGGAAAGCTGCGCGTGGGATTTTGCGTGCTGGGCGGTAGTTTTTCCGAGGGTGTGGATCTGCCCGGTAGCCGACTGATCGGTGCGATCATTGTGGGTACGGGCATCCCCGGGCTTTCCGATGAGCGCAATATGCTGCGCGATTACTACGAAAACAAGTGCGAGCGAGGCTACGACTATGCCTACACCTATCCCGGGATGACCCACGTGCTGCAGGCAGCGGGACGTGTGATCCGCCGCGAGGAGGATAAGGGTGTTGTCGTGCTGATTGACGATCGCTATACCGCGGAGCCCTATTTGCATCTGTATCCTGCGCATTGGCAGGGAATTGTGGCGGCGGGTGATGCCGCGGCGCTGTCACATCGCTGCAAAATGTTCTGGAATAAAGAAAATTAATAAATTTTTGCCCCAAAAATGCAATTTTGACTTGCAATTCTTGCGGAATTGTGATATAATACCACTAATTTATGGCTGTTTTTGCAATTTTGGATCAAGATTTATGCGAAAAGCCATCTTTGTAAGGAGATTTATGATGAACTACACGCAAGCATCCCGTGCCGAGCTGCAGGCAGAATTGCAACAATTGAAAAAGGAATACGACGCCTATTGCGAGAGAAAGCTTTCGCTTGACCTGTCCCGTGGTAAGCCGGGCAAGAAGCAGCTGGATCTGAGCGCAGATATGCTGCGTTGTGTTGACACCACCGAGCTTTGCCGCTCCGAGGCGGGCTTTGACTGCCGCAACTATGGTGTTCTGGACGGTCTGCCTGAGATGAAGAAATTCTTTGCCGAGCTGCTTGATATTCCCGCAGAGTATATTATTGTCGGCGGCAACTCCTCTTTGAATATGATGTACGATACCGTGGCACGCGCGATGCTGTACGGCGTGGTAGATAGCCCCCGCCCCTGGAGCCGCGAGGAGAAGCTCAAGTTCCTTTGCCCCTCGCCCGGCTACGACCGCCATTTCGGTATTTGCGAGTCGCTTGGCATTGAGATGATCCCCGTCAAAATGCTTCCCTCCGGTCCCGACATGGACGTGGTGGAGAGCTATGTCAACAATGATCCCGCGGTGAAGGGTATCTGGTGTAACCCCAAGTACTCTAACCCTGACGGCATCACCTATTCCGACGAAACAGTGCGCCGCTTGGCAGCACTGACCCCCGCCGCGCCCGATTTCCGCATTTTCTGGGATAATGCATATGCGATCCATGATTTCGGCACCGACGGCGACAAGCTGCTTGACATTTTTGCCGCTTGCCGCGAAACGGGACGCGAGGATATGGTGTTCTACTTTGCTTCTACCTCTAAGGTGACCTTCCCCGGTGCAGGCGTTGCCATTATGGCTGCTTCTCCCCGCAACCTTGCGCAGATCAAAAAGATTATGGGCGCGCAGACCATCGGTCACGATAAGCTTAATCAGCTGCGCCATCTGCGTTTCTTCGGTGATGCTTCTGCCGTGCAGGCACATATGATGAAGCACGCCGCTGTCATCGCTCCCAAGTTTGAGCGCGTGGACGCCATTCTGACCGAGGATCTTGACGGCAAGGGCATTGCTACGTGGACCAAGCCCCGCGGAGGCTACTTTATCAGCTTCTTTACTCCGAACGGCTGTGCGACGCGTGCGTTCAATCTCTGCCGTGAGGCGGGTGTTACGCTGACCAACGTCGGCGCGACCTATCCTTACCGTAAGGACCCCGATGACAGCAATATTCGTCTGGCACCCACCTTCCCGTCGGATGAGGACCTGGAGCTTGCCATGCGCGTGTTTACCGTTTGCGTGCGTATTGCTGCACTGGAAAAACTGATGGCTTAATATTTCGCGGACGGGCGCTTGCCCGTCCGCATTTGATATATAAAGGAGAAAAACGTGAAAAAAGCAACGCAACGCGAAAGCAATCCATTCCCGTATTCGGATAGCAACAAGCGTTATCATACCTATGATTATTATCTGCGTCACACGTTTGGTGAGAAGGTTGCCAAGATCACGCTGGACGGCGGATTTACCTGCCCCAACCGCGACGGCACCTGCGGCACGGGTGGTTGCATTTATTGCTCGGGGCGGGGGAGCGGCGATTTTACCGAAAGCGCGCTTCTGCCTATCAAGGAGCAATTTCGCCTGCAGGCAGAGCGTATCCGTAAAAAATGGGATGCGCGCAAGTTCATTGCGTATTTCCAGGCCTTTTCCAACACTTATGCCCCTTTGCCGCGGTTAAAGGAGCTATACGGACAGGCACTTGAATGCGACGGTGTGGTGGGACTGAACATCGGCACGCGCGCAGATTGTCTGTCTGATGAGGTTATCGTATATCTGGAGGAGCTGAGCGCGCAAACCGTTGTAACGGTGGAGCTTGGATTACAGACTGTGCACGATGATACGGCAAGAAAAATCAACCGCGGTCATAGCTTTGCCACTTTTTTGGAAGCCTATCGCCGCTTGCGTCAAAAGGCGCCGCACGTACGCATTGGTGTGCATCTGATCTTTGGACTTATTGGTGAAAATGACGAAAAAGTGATGAAAACTGTGCAAACAGTGGCACAGCTCGATCCGGACGAGGTGAAAATTCATCTTTTGTACGTTCTGGAAAATACAGAAATGGCGCGATTATACAGTAATGGTGCGTATCAGTGCATGGAAAAGACGCATTACGTTGAACTGATTGTTCGGGCACTGGAGATCCTACCGCCCCGCGTTGTGATTGCCCGTCTGACGGGTGATGCGGATGCTAAAACGCTTATCGCCCCTGTGTGGAGTGTGAAAAAAGGAATTATTTTGAACGAAATAGACAAAAACTTCTACGACAAGGATACCTGTCAAGGAAAATCTTTTTTCAATTCTAGTGCACAGAACTCTTGACGCGGGAAGGAAAATATGTTAAAATACTATTAATCTTGGGAAAACGTCTGTTGAACAACTTTTCGCAAGGGTAGAAACAATTTGGAAAAGGAGAAAAAGTATGAAACGATCTCTCTCTCTTGTCCTCGCTGTGCTGATGGTGGTTGCACTTGTGCCCGCCGCGGCGCTGACCGCTGCCGCAACGGAAAGCACAGCCACTTCCTACCTGGTCTATCAGCAGGATTTCAGCTCGGTCGAGTCCGACGCTGTGGATGCTGCTTTGATGGAGCAGCTGGGTTGGTACGTGCCTTTCTCTAAGGCTGACATTGGCGGCGCATCTTACTCCGTTGTGGAGATTGAGGATGCACTGGGCAATGTCATCAACAAGTCCTTGCGTGTTGATGCGCGTAACGCTACGGCGGAAAGCTTTGTCAACGTGTTCGGTGGCGATGTGATGCCCATCCTGCGCAAGACCGACTTCACCTTGGAGTACCGTCTGACCTATTCCGGCGATACCACCAACAACAACGGCTATGCAGCGCTGATCTACAATTATAACGAGATGCACGGCTCCGTTGCCAACGGTGAAGGGAACGAGGCGTATGGTATTGCCGCTGTTCGTATGTGCGGCACCGGCTTCAATGCCGTTTACTATCCCGTTTCGGGTGCGGATTGTGCGCTCCACTCCCTGGAAAAGGACGGCCAGGATATGGCAAGCCGCTTTGACGATCCTGCCGACGTTTACGCATCTCTCTATGCGCGCCTTTATCCCGACGCAGCAAATGAGGTTGGCAGCTACACCTATGCAGGCAGCAACGTGATGAAGAATCGCGTGCTGGACTTTAAGATCGTTTACGATTATGAGGACGGCATCACGCTTTACATCAACGGTGTAGAGATCTCCAAGCCTGAAAAGGATGTCACCAATGCGGGCTATCCCTTCAGCACTGAAAAGCTTTGGGATGACTTTGTGACCCGTAACGACGGTGCAACTGTTGCGCTTCTTGTACAGCCCGGCGTGGTTGCTGATATTGACAACATCGTGATCTCCACCTCGGATATCAACGCAGACAACAATATCAAAATGCCCAATCTGGTCATCACTGAGGTTTCTGCACTTCCTGATGATTACTGGACCAAGTTTATCGAGATCTACAACCCCACCAATGAAGTCATCGACGTGGCAAATTACTCTCTGATCAAGGCAGCAGACTTTGCCGACGGCTATGCAACCGATAACATCGGTTCTACCCGTGACAAGACCTTTACCACCTCGGTCAAGCTTGGCGATTTCTTTGGTCAGGAGATCAGAAACCGCGATGCGCAGTACTTTGATAGCGCCGAGCTTGCCGCCATTCCTTCCTGGGATTATGCTGAGCAGTGGTATTTCACTCAAGCAGAGATCAATGCGATCGCCGCTATGGGTATTGCAATCGAGAAGGTGAGCACCACCAGATACGGAAGAGAGCAGGCGAGCAGCAAGGATAAGGCATACGGAAATAGCTATCACTATGGGGTTTATGACAATAGTACCTATAAGGGTGATTATTACCTGTGCAGCTTGGGCGGACCTGTCACCTTCAGCAAGGACGCAAGCAACCAATTCGTTCCCGATGCAGCAGGCACCTATTACCTTGTTAATTATGTAGAGAACTGGAACACCCAGTACATCCGTGGTAACGACGATTACGCAACCAATACAGAGTTGGCCCCCGGTGATACGATGGTCCTTGTGATGCTTTCTATTGGTTACCTGCCCGTATTTACCGACGGCGCGATCAATAACGGTCTGATCTCTCAGGAATACGCAACCAAGGGCTTCCGTTATATGTACCGCAACTACGGTCTTTCCAAGGAGACCAAGGTCCTCGCGATGCAGAACTTTACGATGACCGACCTTGAAATGGCTACCCTTGCTATCGGTAGAACCGAAGATGAGAAGGGCAATGAAATCGATTATACCAAGCAGCGCACCACCGATTTCACTAATCTGGAGTGCCTGGTCCGCTACAATCCCATTCTTGCAACGGGTAGAGTAGCAGAGTCGGATACGATGTTCGAGTCCGGTACGATCGGTACGGGCGGTGCCTACAGATCGAACTCCTCTGCCGTTTATATCTACGGCGTGGATGCTTCCTCCGATCACCGTGTTGGTACACTTTACAACACCTGTAACCCTGTTAAGGGTCAGATTAAGGACCTTCTGAACACTCAGTGGCACAAGAGCTATGGTACTGGCACGCAGCACGTTGGTAAGCTTGCCGATTACCAGAGCATTCTGTTCAATTACTTCTACGAGAGAACTGATGAGAATCCTCCCTTGATGATCACCGAGATCCTGCCCATTTCCCAGAACCTGGCAGGTGAGGACAAACGTGCGTTCACTGCTATCGAGTTGACCAATACCTCCGGTAAGGCTGTTAACGTGTATGATTACGCGTTGACCAGAACCAAATCCGGTATCTACAACAACAACACTCAGGCAGGCTTCGTCTACTCTACCGTGATGCGTCCCGGCAACCCCGTCGATCGCGGTGAGGGCAACGGTGCTTACTACTACTTCGCACAGGATAGCATTTCCAATCCTGAGACCTGTGTCATTCAGCACGGCGAGTCTGTCGTCGTCTGGTTCCTGAATGCAGATACCTACACTTCCTATTATAATGACGACGAGTTTGGCGTCGAGTATTTCCGTCAATACTGGGTCAATAACGGTTGTCCCGATCTTGGTCTCAAGGCAACCGACGGTGATTATGCCGTGAAGGTCATCGCCGTTGACGGTTGTAACGACGACACCTACAATGCTCCCAATTACGGTCGTGTATTCTCTCCCGCTTACGGCACGTATAGCTCGAATGGCAAGATCTTCGATCATAATACCTGCGCAATCTACGGCGTTGCAAAGAAGACCGCTGACGTTGAGAGTGGCAAGGTTCTTCCCAAAGACGTTGTGTCCGTTGCATACTTTGGTCTTGCAGCTTCTTACTTTGAAATTAATAAGACCAAGCTGGAAGCAACCGACGGTAAGGTTGACCCCGCTACCGGCGAGCTCGAAACCTACTATGCAAACGTGCAGAAGTGCTCTAATGCTCCTGTAGGTATGGGCTTGCGCTTCGTGGTCGGTGCTACGTATAGCAACCGCATCAGTGCAATGAAGCAGACCATGAAGGTCAACTATTCGGTATACAACAATAACAAGGTTTATTATACCACCAATCCCAACCAGGCCCTGAACCTTGAGCTCAGATCGAACATTGCTTTGGAAAAGGCAAGTCTGGGCGTTCTGGAGGGTGTAGAGGCATACGGCATTTCCGACACCATCTTCCGCGGTACGCAGGAGGGTAATACGACTGTTTACCGTTACTTTGCACAGCATAAGAATGTTGTAGCAAATCTGAGCGGCGCAGCTGTATCCACTACGGCGGGCGCAACGCAGCTTCGCTTTGATAGCGTGGTTCGTTTGAGCACCTTCACCGCTCTTGCTGCTACCTACGGTAACAACTTCAAGTACAGCACGCTGATCATCAAGTCTGAAGACTTGCAAGAGGACACCGTGCTGACGAAGGAAAACCTCAAGTCGCTTGGTGCAACTGAGGTGGCGACCGAACTGCTTTATTACACCACGGATTACGCGGTGTTGGGTGCTGCCTACACGGTCGATGCCGCCAACTACGGCACCGAATATACGGCAGTCACCTACATGGAGGTAAAGACGGCCGACGGAAAGACGCACACCTATTGCTCTGCCGCTGTTGCTGAGCGTAGCGTGAGCGCAGTCGCAAGAGCTGCTTTGAGAGATCTTAGCGTTGAGGCTAACAACACCTACAAGTATGAGGTTGACGGCAAGTACAGCCGTTACACTCAGGCAGAGCGCGAGCGTCTGAACTCCTATATTGGATAACCCGACATAAATCATATTAACTTAACACCCCCAAGCTGCGGCTTGGGGGTGTTTTTTTGCTTTTCAGACTGCGATTGACAGAAATATTGCTTTCTTTACAAAAAAACTTGAAAAAACCGTTTCTTTTTTTAAAAAAACTATTGACAAGAGGCGAATAGGAAGGTATAATATCAATAGTGGGAGATTTAGGTAAGTTTAGGTAAGTTCAGGAAACAAAAAATCCCCCAAAGTAGAATTATGGAAAAGGAGGGAAACGTTATGACGGAA
>JAZRFS010000002.1:0-4913 GCA_045643765.1 Eubacteriales bacterium | reverse complement strand
AGACCCCCGCCTGGCTGTGGCCTTGGTGCTTTTCTTATTTTTCTTTATAAATAGTCTTTGCCGTATCACCGAACAACTGCTTTTCCCGCTTTTTAAGGGCTAGCAAAAGCACGGTGCCCAGCACTCCGACGGAAAGGATCTCGCCGATACCCACCGTAAGGAACAGGATCGGCATTGCGAAATCAGTCATCAGATACGCATAGCGCAGCACGAAGGGCACGATGATCGTATTTGCCAGAATAGGGGGAACGGGGGCGAGGATCTTCCACTTTCTAAGTAAGCGCGTGCCAATGGCTCCAAGCAGGGTGGCAAGTGTGCCGAACACAATGTCCAACACGTGTGCGCCCGTGGCAAGGTTGGCAATGAGACATCCGATCGTCACCCCGGGTACAGCAGCGGGGGTGAAATACGGCAGAATGCAAAGCGCCTCGGAAAGGCGGACTTGGATGAGGTTCTGCCCCGAAAGTCCAAAGAGGGCGGACAGATAGGTCAGAACGACGTAAAGCGCGGCGATCACCGCCGCATAGGTCAGGTAGCGGGTTTTGTTTGACATGTTTTATTCTCTCCCTAGTTTTGATTTAAGTGAGGATGGTTTCGAACTCACTGCGGCTTTGCCGCTTGCATTATTATAGCGAAATATTTGGCTTTTGTCAAGCCTCGATCAAGCCAATTTTTTCAAGGGCGTTTGTGACCTCAACGTACATATACAAGGATCCTAGCGAGAACAGCGGCGTGTCCGTTTCGCGCGCGTAGCGCACGGCGGCGGCAACGGCGTCCTCAACGCTGTCGTGCGCGCTTGCCTCGATACCCGCCTTGCGGTACACCTCGGCGTAGTCGGTGGCAGAAAGCGAACGGGGATTGTCGGGGGTCAGCGTAAACACACGGCAGGTAAGCGGCGCCAAGGTCGCGACCATATCCGTATAATCCTTGTCTGCCATCACCCCCGTCAAAAGTGCCACGGGCTTGCCCTCAAAATAGTGACGGATGCCCTTTGCGGCGGCGGCAATTCCCTCCGGATTATGCGCACCGTCCGAGAAAATAAGGGGCGTATCGCACAGCTTTTCAAAGCGTCCGCGCCAGCGTACGGTGGCAAGTCCCTCGCGCACGGCGTCCTCACTGATGACAATGCCGCTTGCCTGTAAAGCGTCTACCGTAGAAAGCACGGTCGCAAGGTTCTGCGGCTGATACGTGCCAAGCAAGGGGAGCTTTACGCCCTCGCGCTTGCCATAGTCCGCAACCGTACCGGAAAGCGTCATTTCTCGCACCGTTATGGGGGTATCCTCAGCGGCAACGAACAAGGAGCCCATCTCGCGCGCCTTGTTTTCAATCACGGCACGCGCGGCTTTGTCGTACCCGCCCCAGATCACAGGAGCACCTTTTTTGATAATACCCGCCTTCTCGGCGGCGATCTTTTCTACGGTGTCACCGAGGAACGCGGTATGATCCATCGCGATACCCGTAATGACGCAAGCGAGCGGATTTTTGATCACGTTGGTGGAGTCCAGACGTCCACCCATGCCCGTTTCCAACACGACCACGTCGCACTTTTCCTTGAGGAAATGCACAAGACCGATGGCAGTAATCAGCTCGAACTCGGTAGGCGCATCCGCCATACTGTCTGCAAGCGGGCGCACAAAAGCGGTAGCGGCGGCAAGATCCTCATCCGAGATCGGCTTGCCGTTCACGCAGATGCGCTCGTTGAAATGCTTGATGTAGGGGGACACGAAAAGTCCCGTTTTATAGCCTGCCGCGCGCAGAATGCTTTCCAGCATTGCGGAGTTCGACCCCTTACCGTTCGTGCCCGCAATATGGATAAATTTCAACCCGTCCTGGGGGTTATTCAGCTTTTCCAGCAGCTCCGTAATGCGCTCAAGTCCGGGACGGCTTCCCTTCCACACGACGGAATGGATATATTCCAATGCTTCTTGATAGGTCATTTCCGACACATCCTTTCCAGTTGCTTTTGAAAGCCGCGATGGCGCAGGAGCGCATAGAGAATGGCGATCTCCAGCACGGCGATGATGGTATAATTGAGCAAGCGCCACAAGGTCAGCTCAAAATAGCCAAGATTATACTTGGAAAGATACCACGCAGCGATGCCCGCCGTCTTGATACCGACCGAGCCGACCAGATGCGCGGCAATGGCAGACACCGAAATGCGACACAGAAGCGGTGTACGGGCAAGCAGCAAGCCGAAAAGCCCTGCGAAAAGTCCCACCGATGCGGCACCGAGCGTGATCAGAGGATTGATACTGTACCCGTAGGCAAGACAGCCGACAAGATCCGCCACCGCACCGGTCATCGCGCCCGCCAAGGGCCCCAGCACAATCCCCGCAAGGATCACGGGCAGATTTTCAAAGCTGATACGCACAAACTCGGCAAACGGTGTCGGAATTTGCAGAAATTTGCCGAGGATCAAGCTCATCGCCGCAAGCAGCGCAGCAAGACACAGCGCACGCGGGTTGCCAAACACCGCGATCGTGTACGGCGTGCGGCGCTTTGTTTGTTGTTTCTCCATAAATAAAAACCTCCCTTTCCCGAAATTCATCGAAAAAAGGAGGCGATCGCACTCTGTTTCGGTGAAGCGGGATGCAGAGCGTTGACCGCGCGCGACTTTCGTCCGCTTCGTCCGACCGGCAACTCCCCGTCCCGTCGGCACTTGACGCCAAGGCTCTTACTCTTCTATGATGTCATCATTATAAAATAAGTATGAAAAAAAGTCAATAGCTGTGGTAAAAAATCTTGCCAAGTACAGCAAATTATGATACAATAGGGGTAATATTGATAACGGAGGCACTTTTATGCTGATCGAACAAGTTACGCTCGCACCCTTCGAGGCGACGCTCACCTCGCTTTGCCTTTCCAATTCGAGCGACCTGCAGCTCTCCCCCCGCCGCGCCGTGATCGTCTGCCCCGGCGGCGGTTACAGCGGTCTTTCCCACCGCGAGGACGAGGTCGTTGCCGCGCAGTATCTGGCGGCAGGCTTCGCTACCTTTATTCTGCACTACTCCGTGAAGGAAAATGCAAAGGATTTTCAACCGCTGAAGGAAGCCGCACTTGCCATCAAATACGTGCGCGAGAACGCGGAGCATTATAACGTCGATCCCGACTACATCTTTATCAGCGGCTTTTCCGCAGGCGGTCATCTTGCCGCAAGTGCCGGTGTGTTCTGGGATCACCCTGCCGTCAAGGAGGTGCTTGGCACCGAGGACACTCGCGTGGCGCGCCCCACGGGCATGATCCTTTCCTACCCCGTCATCACCACGGGTGAGTACACGCACGTGCATTCCACCCAGCGTCTTTGTGGCAAATTCAACAAGGAGCCGATCGTTACCTACACGCGCGAGGAGGCGGATCAATTCTCGCTGGAGCTGCACGTCAAGGAAAACACGCCCCCCACCTTCCTCTGGCACACCGCCGCCGACCAAGCTGTGCCCGTGGAAAATTCTCTGCTTTTCGCCTCGGCTCTCTCGCGCGCGAAGGTGCCCTTTGAGCTGCACATCTTCCCCGAGGGCAAGCACGGACTTTCGCTTTGCAACGATCTTACCGCCAGCGGTCACGAGAGTTTTGTGATACCGCACAATGCCTGTTGGATCGATCTTGCATGCAAATGGGCGCGCGAGCTGACCGTTTGAACGAAATTTTGCCAAATTATTTGAACTTTTTCACAGATTTTTTCATTTTCTTTTGAAAAAGTTATTTACTTTTCACAAAAAGTGTGCTATAATGAAACTGTAATCCGATGGATCAACCCAAGCGGTTACAGAAAGGCGGAAATCGCATGAAATTTACGATTAGTGGAAAGCAAATGACCGTTCGCCCCTCGCTTAAGGAATTGACCGAGAAGAAATTTGCCAAATTTGACCGTTTCTTCGACGATGATACCGAGGCGGTCGTTGTTTACAGCTGCCGCCACGATCTGCAATATATCGAGCTGACCATCCGCTACAACGGCACGATCTTCCGTGCCGAGGAAGGCGCTGACACCTTCCAGAACGCCATCGACGAGGCGGTGGAAGCGCTGGAGCGCCAGATCCGCAAGAACAAGACGCGCCTGGAAAAAATGCTGCGTCAGGGCGCTTTCACCGATTACGCCGCTGACGAGGAGTACGAGGAAGAGGAAGAATTCGATATCCGCACAAAGACCTTCCCCGTCAAGCCCATGTCGGTAGAGGAAGCCATTTTGCAGATGAACCTTCTGAAGCATCAGTTCTACGTCTTCCGCGATGCGGAAACCGAGGAGGTCTGCGTGGTCTACGCGCGCAAGAACGGCGGCTACGGTCTTATCGTTCCGGAATAACAAAACAAAAAAAGGCGAGCGCTGCTCGCCTTTTTTACTTTGTTGGGTGGTTGCGCTGTGCTTTCTCTAAAGCTTTGATATATTCAAAGCAAAGCGCGTCCTCCTCGGTTTCCAGCACCGCACCGTAGCGGATCGCACCGTCACGGATCGTATCGGAGCTGTCGAGGATAAATTGCGCTATTTTAGTACCGTCTGCCGCCACAAAGGAAAGTGAGTAGGTAAAGCCGTCCACGTGCTCATACGCCTCCTTGCGCATTTTCACGTCCCCGATCTTACGGACGATATATTCCATATCGGCGGCGTCCTCAATGCTAAAACGCTGCCCTGTGCTGCCGTTAAAGACCTCGATACGTACCACGTCTGCGGGGATAACGTCCTTTAAGAAGAAGGTGGGAGAATACCACCAAATATAGCCGATCAGCATACCCGCAAGCAACACGCTCAGCAGCGCAACACCTGCTCTTATCCACAACCTCTTATGCTTCATAAAAACCTCCTTTGCCACACCCGACAACTCCGAAACGGGATTTTGCCCGGCGTATTTCAGGGGGGAGCTGCGTTAAAGCACACCAAGCCGTTTACGCGGTTTGGTCTTCCTCCCCTGCTTCTTGCT
>JAZRFS010000001.1:0-19516 GCA_045643765.1 Eubacteriales bacterium | reverse complement strand
CTCCCCCGCACCCCCTCACAAAACCCTTTGAACAAATAAAACGGCTGTCCGCCTTTTGCTTTGCATTAAAGTTTTTGCGGGGGCGTTGGGGTGCTTTTGCAAATGCGCCCCCACACGCGTTCTACTCTATATATCCCGTGTCGTAAATGCGCTGTGCGCGTAGGGTAAGCGGTGCGCCGTTGCAGGCACTTTCGCGCAGGATCAACGTAGGCAGCATCACAAGTCCCTCGCCGCCGCCAAGGCGCGCCTCGCAAAGCACCATCGAGGGCGCTTTTTCGGGGGCGTCCTGCACGAAAAGCATACGTTTTGGCGCGAATTTCGCACCACGTAGTGCCGAAAACAGTGTTTCCAGGCGGTCGGGGCGGTAGACGATATAGAGCGAGCCGCCATAGCGCAAGCACCGCGCGGCGGCGGCGGTGAAGTCGCCGAGATCCCCTAAGATCTCGTGTCTGGCGATCTGCTTTTCGCCGTGCGTGCACGCAAAGCCGCTGTCCGCGCGCATGTATGGGGGATTGGTGAAGATCACGTCCAGCTCGCCGTCGAAATCCGTGGGTCTGAGGTCGCGCACGTCACGATTTAGTACCGAAACGGTATCAGAAAAGCCGTTCAAAGCCACGTTTCGCGCGGCAAGCGCGGCGAAGCGCTCCTGTGCCTCCACGGCGTATATTTTTTGGTATCGCTCCCTTGCCGCAAGCAACAGCGAGATCACGCCCGTGCCGCAGCCAAGGTCTGCCGCGCGCGCGTTTTTGCCGGGACGGCAGAAGCAGGACAAAAGGTAGGCATCGGTGCCAAAGGTCAGTCCGTTTTCGCGCTGAATGAGGCGCACGCGGTCGTTGATCCCGTCCACGCGCTCGCCTTCTTGCAACAGAATATCCATTCGGCACCTCCTTTATGGGGATGCGTGTAGGGGAACTTTTTAGGAAAAGTTCCCCTACAACCCCTCAAAAACTTTGAAATAAAAAAGATTTTTACGTAGCCGCGTTGTTTCATCGAAAAAACAGAGGATGTATACATCCTCTGTTTTAGTGTAGCACAAATTCGCGTTTTTGTCAAGGCAAGCGCACTGTTCGCACTCACCTTAAAATGCTTCGAAATGTTTTGAGGGGGTTGTAGGGGGGACTTTCCAAAAAGTCCCCCCTACACCTTACTCGTACTTGCAGCTATCCAACAGCATCCAGATGATGCGCCCCATGCCGCTGGCGTTGGGCATCCAAGGCGCGAACCAGGGATCGTTGTCCGCGATGCGCTCGCTGACGTAATACTCCTTCGACACGGTGGTGGCAAGCAGCGTATCCACAATCTGCTTTGCCTTATCGTGCATACCAAGGCGGCGGAAGGTGTGGTAGAAGCCGATCTCGGGAGCGGTGGTGTACCAAATATGCGTATTGCCGTCCGGATAGGGCATATGACCATACAGACCGTGCCCGGAGGTAAGCCCCTCCTTCTCCATGCACTTCAAGACACGGGGCAGATCCTCATCGGGAACGCTCTTTGACCAGAACGCCACGCCGTGGCTGATGTAAGGATAAAATTCCTCGTAAAGCATCGCAGTATCGTCACCGATGGGCATTGCGGGCATATGCACGTGATCCTTGCCCTTTTGCGGCTCGGTTGCCTTCACGAAGGCGTCAAGAAGCGTTTTTCTGTATGCATCAAGCTCGGCGCGCACCTCCGTGGCGCGTGCATCACCGAAAAATTCAAGCGCATCGGCAAAGCGCGAAATACCCAGTACATTCCAGCGGTCGGTGTTCCAATTCTGGAAGACCTGCGGCCAGTCAGAGCCACGCATCGGCGGGAACAGACCTTCTACACAGCCTTCCTCGCCGCGGCATTCAAAGCGCTTGTCGCGGATCCACGCAAAGGCGGCATACGCCTTGTCCACGTACTTGTCCCAGAGCTCGCGGTCGTTTGCGTTCAAGCACACGGCGGCAAAGGACAAAAGTCCGCAGGCGGTGTCCTGCGCCCAGACCTCACCAAAGGTGCAGATCTGACCGCTTTCCTTTTGCATCTGATCGAAATAGGTTGCGATCGCGCCGCGATAGAACTCGGTAAAATCACCAAGCTGGGAGATCGCCTCCAGCACGGGGTACTGGTCCCAGAGCCACACGTAGCGCTGGAGCGCGCCCTGACGGGGCACGAGGAAATCCTTGTCCACGTAATGCGCGTAGCACTGCATGATCTGCACGGCAAAGTTCTGAATGATGCGCAGCTTTTCTGCATCGTTTTGCAATTTAGTGGGCAGACGGAGGCGATTTAACTGGGTTTTCCAGAATTCCTCGACCTTCTTTTTCTCTGCGTCGTAGTCGAAATCCACGGGGGCGTACTCGCCCTTGCCGAAGGAGAGGTAAAGCGTATAGCTCTCGCCGGGCTCGATCCACTCGCGCACCCAAACGACGCCGTCGGCGGCATCGTAATCCCAGTTCACCGAGGTCTGAATGCCCACAAAGGTCATCCCGTCGCGCAGAATATTGCGGCACCGGATGAAGGTGTTGGGCGCATAGCGGAATGCGGCGGGTTCGGGATAATGCGAGCAGTAGCCGTCGGGCGCACCGTGCACAAGATGCTTCTCCTTGCCGGAGCGGATCACAAGACCGAAGCGCTCGCGTGCGCGATAGGGCGCACGGTTAGTCACCGTCACCTTGATAAAGCAGGTGGACTTGCGCTCGGTGTTGCAGAACGCCTCCATATCCATTTCCAGACCGCCAAACGTCGCCGTTACGCCGTGGATGGGTGTGCCGTCCGCGGGCACGCGCAGCTTCGCCTTTTTGTAATCAAAAATGCGGAAATGGCGGGTATGCACCGCCCAAATGCCGCTACAAGGAATGTTATCGTTGATAATGAGCGTATCGGTGTCGCGGGGATACTGATTTTCGCCCATGATGATCTTGCCCTCGGGCCAGATGGTGAAAAGTCGCTCGGACTTCGGGGGATGCAAATAGCGCTTGTTTGTTTTCACGCGCTGCCAGGTGGTGGTATCGTACATAGTGATGCCCTCCGTACTTTATTTCCCTTTCATTTTATCACATATGCGCGCTCACGCGCAAGGGATTTTTTGAAAATGAGTGTAAAATTGTCCCTTTTGTGGAAAAGTTGGCATAGTTTTGTGCTAAAAAGCCCTCTCGCCGACAACACCGCTCTTATGCAAACAAAAAACGGCGCGGTTTTCACCGCGCCGTTTTTTTGTGTAAATTAAGCCTCCTGGGGAGCGCCAACAGGGCAAGTACCTGCGCAAGCACCGCAGTCGATGCAAACGTCAGCATCAATTACGTACTTATCGCCGTTCTCGCTGATCGCGCCAACAGGGCACTCAGCAGCACATGCACCGCAGCCGATGCACTCGTCGGTAATCTTGTATGCCATGGTCTGATACCTCCATATAGATTTTTTGCACTTTCATTTTAGCACACTTTCGCGTAAAATGGAAGACCTTTTTGTAAAAAAACAAAAATATTTTTATGCGTCCTCGTTAGCGGGCTCCTCCGCTGCCACCACCTCGGGTTTCTCGGTCGGCTCCTCTTTCGGCTTTTCGCCGGCACGGGGGCAGCGCGGGATCACAACAAGCTGGTCGCGGTGATAGGTTTTAGGCGGCTCCTCGTCGGCGCCATTCAGCTTAACCTTGACCATTCCCGTAAGGGGGGTGCTTTCCAGCACGACGCCCTTTCCGTCGGGGGTTTGTACCAGGCTGTCCTTTTTGGGCGTCAGCATCGCCTCCATCTGATAGCTCTCCTGCTCGTAGCGCAGACAGCACATCAGGCGTCCGCAGCAGCCCGAGATCTTCGAGGCATTGATGGAAAGTCCCTGCTCCTTCGCCATTTTGACCGATACCTGACCGAAATCAGACAGGTGCGTGGCACAGCAGAAGGGTCTGCCGCACATACCAAGACCGCCAATGAGGCGTGCCTCGTCACGGATGCCGATCTGGCGCAGCTCGATGCGGGTGTGGAAATACGCCGCAAGGTCGCGTACCAGCTCGCGGAAATCCACACGCCCCTCCGAGGTAAAATAGAAGAGCAGCTTGCTGTTATCAAAGGTGTATTGTGCATCCACCAGGCGCATATCCAGCTTATGGACAGCGATCTTCTGTGCGCAAACCTTCAGCGCCTCGGCTTCCTTTTTGCGGTTCTCTGCCTCGTGTGCGATATCCTCCTTGGTGGCGATATGCAGCACGGCGCGCAGGGGCTGCACCACGTACTTTTCCGCAATTTTGCGGTTCAGCATCACCACGTCGCCAAGCTCGGGACCGCGCGCAGTGTCCACAATGACACGCGTGCCGATCGCCAGCTTCATCCCGTTCGGGGAGAAGAAGTAAAGTCTGCCCGCCGAGCGGAAGCGCACACCGATGACCTCTACGGCAGCGGTGCCGTCGGGGATCGGGAAGCCGCAAGGAACATCGTCCAAGAGGTAGGATGCTGTGGCAATATCCACGGCAAATTCCTCACTGTCCAAAAGCTCCTCCACCTCTTTTTTGCGCTCGCCAAGCAAAGAGCTTGTGGGGGAAAGCGTGGGGGTGGTAAACTCCTCGTCCAGCTCGCGGCGCAGGGTATCCGAGATCACAGGTGCTTCCTTTTGCAGCTCCTGGCGATCGCGTCCCCCGCGGCGTCCCCGGTTGCGGCGGTTCTTGCCGCCGCCCTGGGCGTTCTGTGCCGCCTGGGTATTCTGGTTATGCTGGTTATTCTGCTTGTTCTGATTGACCTTGGGCTGCGGCGCTTCCTTTTTCTGAGCGGGCGCCTGGTTCTGGCGGTTTTCGTTCGCGGGTGCAGCGTTTTGCGCCTCGCGCGCCTTATCCGCGCCGTGGCGATTGCGTCCACCGCGACGTCCGCGGTGACGTCCGCCTCCCTGATGATTGCCGCCCTGGCTTGCACCTTGTGCATTGCCGCCATGCGCGCCGTTTTGCTGCACGGGCGTGCCGGGAGGGGCGAAATTACCGGGGCGCACCGAAATGCGCTGACCGTTATTTTCCTCGCGAGGCGTGTTGCCGCGCGTGTTTTGTCCGTTTTTCTTGTCCATAATTTCTCCGTTCTGATCGGGTTATTTTTTCAAAAGAAGATCCAAATACCGAAACATTGTAAGCCGCGTGTTGGCGTTCATGGAAAGCGTTTCCATCGTCCCTTCGGTTGCCTTCAAAAAGCCTTGCAGGCGCTCTGCCGCAAAGCATGCGGAAAGCTCGGCTGCCGCTTCACGGTCCGTGAAGAAGATAAGCGGCGCATGATCGGTGTACGACAGCAGCAACAGATCGCGCAGCGCTTCGGTGATCGTCTGCAGACGGGCAAGCAGATCCTCGCGTGCCGTGCCGAAGGACATCAGCAGCGAAAGCAGCTCGTCAGGCGAGCGCATCTGCGCCAACATGCGGCAAAACCTTTCCGCATCCGCGCGTCGCGCCATAACGGGAGCGCGTTTTTTCTCCTCTAACAGCACAAGCGCACGACCGATACAACCGTTCGCCATACGCAAAAGCGCGGCAAAATCACTCTCGGGCAGTGCCTTTGCTTCCCGCGCCACGTCGGGGCGTTCGGGGGAAAGCAGATACTCCCGCATCTGCGCGTCGCCAATAGGCTGCATACGCAGGATCGGCGCACGCGAGCGAATGGTTTCCAAAAGCAGCTCTGCGCGCTCGGCAAGCAAAAGGAACATCACGAAGGGCGGCGGCTCCTCCAGCGTCAGCAGCAGCGCATTCTGCGCCTGCTGCGTCATGGTATGCGCGTCCTCGATGATATAGATCTTCACGTCCAGGTCATTGGGCAAAAGCGGCACGTCGTCGCGCAAAGCACGAATGACGTCGATGCCCATCGTCGCCTTGTCCTCCTCGCGGCTGACGGTGATCACGTCGGGCGAGTTGCCCGCGGCGATCTTACGACAGGTGGGACAGATGCCACACGGCAAAGAAAGCCCGTTCTTTTCACGGTGCTCGCAGGAAAGCGCCGTGGCGATCTCGTGCGCCAGCGTATGCTTGCCCGAGCCAAACGGCCCCTCGATGATATAGGCGTGCGATACCGCGCCGCGGGCGAGCTCCTCGCCAAGACGCGCGCGCAAAGCGGCGTTGCCCACTACACGGGATAAATATTCACGCATGCCCCTCACCTCGCTCCTTGGCTGATTATATTATTATAACAAACTTATTTAAAAAAGTCAAGTCCGCGCGTGCGCGAGAGGGGCGCATAGGGAAAACTTTTGAAAAGCTTTTCCCACAACCCTTTCAAAGCCCTTCAAGCAAAAAAAGAAAAGAGCATACCCGCGGTGTTGGTGGGAAATTGTTCGTTACTACCCCACCGTCATCCGAATGGATGACACCGCACCCTGCTCGCACTTGCCCTAAAATCCGCAAAAGCTATTAAAAGAAAGTGCGGGGGAGGACCTGCGACCACCGAAGGTGTGTCGACGTGTTCGCCAACGGCGAACACAGTTGGCTAAAAGTCCTCCCCCGCATAACACGCATTTTTACACCGTTATGGCACTAATTACCACTTTTCGTCCTCGTTGTGGTAGGGTGTACCCACAAAAGCGATCTGGCGGAAATCATCCACGTTGTGGCGGATAAGATAGTCGATATAGCTCTCTACCATCAGGGCAACAAGGCGATAACCCATCGGGTTCATATGCCCTGCGAGGTAGAACGCCTTTTTGAACTCAGCGTTGAAATCAGGCGCGTGCTTGCGGAAATCCAGCACGTAGCAGTTGTCAAAAATTTCGGCAAGCTCGTACATCGTTTTCTGATGCTTGTCATAATGCTGCCCGAGCGCATCGTCCATATGGTGCGAGGGCATTGTGAAAAGGAAGAACTTTGCCTTAGGCACCATTCTCTGATAACGGGAAATGATCGCGGCGTAAGAGCCGATAAAGGTATGCGGATTTTCCTCAGGCGCGTCGGGGTGCACGTCGTCAAGCGAGCCGTACTCCATCTCACCCTCGATCACGCGCGCCATATCGTTGACGCCAAGGGCAATGATATAGCCTTGCGCGGCATACTTCTCGTCAAAGAAGCCCTGCTCATCGGCGAATTTTTCGATATACGCCTTGGCGGTCATACCGCCGCGCGAGCAGTTATACACCTCGGCACCGGTGTCGCGCGCCAGAAATTGCCCCCAGGAATACTCGTACATATCGTGAAAGATCTTCTTGCCGTCCATCTTTCCTTCCATCTCGCCGGAGGAAAGGCTGTCGCCCACGCAAACGATCTTGCGCAAGATCCCGCAAAATCCACCGTTATTCACGATCCGGTCCAGGGGCTGCTCGCCCTCTTTTTTCAAAAATGCCTGCAGATCCATACCGTTGTCCGTCCTTTTACCAGCGCCCGTAGCCGCTGTCGTTATAGAAATTTCTGCCGCCCTCGGCACGGTAGCCGCCGCGCGGATCATTTCCGCCCTTGCCCTTTTTGTTGGATTTCACGCCCTTGACGATCAGCACGATCGCCACGGTCAGCATCACGCCCGCGATGATAAAGCCCATAATCATCGGCGTATAGCTGGTTTCCAGCACGTCGGTGGCATCCTCTACCACAATTGCGATCTGAATGCCCGTTTCGGCACTGAAATCCGCCGCCGCCTTTTCCACCGTAGTGGGCGCGATGGTCATCGCGCTCAGGTTACGGAAGCTTTGTGCGGGTGCGGGTGCGGTGAGCTCGGTAGCATAACCGTAACGGTCGATCTGCATCGCCATAATATCCAGCACGTCTGCAATGCCGCGCCCCAACTGATTTTTATAATTTTCCTTGTTGATAGACTGCTGCATCGCTTGGTCAAGCGTGGCACCGTTGCCACCGAACATCATATAGACCTCGCGCTCCACGTCATCGCCCACGATCGCCAAATATTCGCCGTTATCATACTCCTCGGTGACAAGAAATACCAGCAGAATATTGCTCTCGTAGCTCTCGCCTGCCGCAAAGATCTCCTCATACTGCGTAAGGGCAAAATCCTCGATGCGCTCGCTGTCGTGCATAATGACGCCGCCCTCGGCGATCGCGCCGAACGCGCCCGCAAGGGTGGTGAAGATCAGAAGTGCCGCAAACAGAATGAGAATGAACGGGAACAAGAGGATCGAGAGAAGTCCCCCGCCGAAAAACGGGAAAAATCCAAATCCGTAGCCGTAGCGCGGTCCGCGACCGCCGCCAAAGCCTCCGCCTCCTCCGCCGAAATTATTGCCGCGGAAACCGCCGCCGCCGCCAAATCCTCCGCCGCCTCCGCGGCCGCCTCCTCCGGGTGATGGCATAACAAAGCCCTCCTTAAAGTTAACGTTATTTTTATTTTATCACAGTTTTCTGTAAAACAGTGCCCTTTTGTCTGAATTTTGTGTGAAATTTCAGTTCCAATAGTCCAACTCGTCCTCAATGCCGACATCGCGCGCACGGAACACAGGATCCTTTCCCTCTTTTTTCTGCTTTTTGTAATTGGAAAGTGCGCGGAAGGCGTACCGCCCCAGAATGGCGATCACAGGCAGATTGATCACGGTCATCAGACCCATCATCAGATCTGCCACGTCCCACAACAGCCCCGCCGAAAGCCCCGCGCCAAGAAAAATGAGGGCGGAAGCCACCACGTAGTAGACGTAATTGAATTTTTTGCCCGGCATATGACCCAGCACGTGGTTAAACGCCTGATTGACGTAATAGAGATTGCCGATCAGCGTGGTGAAGGCAAACAGCACCATTGCCACGGTGATAAAGACGGGGCCAAAGCCGCCAAGTGTCGCGGAAAGCGATGCCTGCACGAAGGGCGCGCCCGACAGCGCTTCGCTGGGCTCCACACCCGAGCACATACACATAAACGCCGTGGCAGAACAGACCAGAATGGTATCGATAAACACGGAAAGCATCTGCACAAGCCCCTGCTTGGCGGGGTGGCTGATCTCGGCGCTTGCCGAGGCGTTGGGCGCAGAGCCCACGCCCGCCTCGTTGGAAAAAAGTCCGCGCTTGATGCCGTACATCAGGCACGAGCCGCCAAAGCCGCCGAAGATCGCACGGAAATTGAATGCCTCACCGAAGATACGCCCGAACACGGCGGGCAGTGCGGTGATATTCAACGCCACTACGACAATCGCCACCAGAATATAGGCAAGTCCCATCACAGGCACCAGAACGCCCGTGAGCTTCAGCATACGCTTGCCGCCGCCAAACAGACAGTAGCCGACAAGCACCGCGATCACGCCGCCGATGATCCAGAGGGTATACGTAGAATCATAAAAGCTGTATGCAGAGAAGGTGGATTGCAGATTGTAGGATGCCAGCATATTGAAGCCCACGCCATAGGTGAGGATCAACAGCACCGAAAACGCAATCGCAAGCGGACGGCATTTCAGTGCCGTTTCGATATAATACGCGGGACCGCCGTAGCACCCATCCGTGCCACGTTTTTTGTAGATCTGCGCAAGGGTGCTTTCCACAAATGCCGAAGCGCAGCCGATGAGCGCGATCAGCCACATCCAGAAGACAGACCCGAAGCCGCCAAGACAAAGTGCGGTGGAAACACCGATGATATTGCCCGTCCCCACGCGCGAGGCGGTGGAAACCATCAACGCGGCGAACGAGGAAACGCCCTTGCCGTCGGCGGGCTTTTCCATCACCACGCGCAGCTGCTCACGGATCATCGTGAATTGCGCCCCGCGCGTACGGATCGTAAAATAAAGTCCCCCGCCCACAAGCAGGATAATCAAAAGATAACTGTAAAATACAGTATTGACCGAACCGATAAATTCTGCGAACATAAAAAGCTCCTTCATTTCTTTCCTACTATTATACCCATTTTTTGTAAGAGTGTCAAGAAAATGAAAAAAGCCGCCCGATCTTCGGGCGGGGAAACCGAACCTTCGCGCTTTGCAAAAGCAAAACGCAAGGTTCTTTCCAAAGGGTAGGCCAAAACATAGGGGCTGCCAAATGCCTACCCGAAAGGGTATTCGCGCAGGGCGCGAAAATTCCCACGCCCTCGCCTGGTGTGCAAGCCCCCGATCTTCGGGCGGGGAAACCGAACCTTCGCGCTTTGCAAAAGCAAAACGCAAGGTTCTTTCCAAAGGGTAGATCAAAAAAAGAGGCACCGTGCGGTGCCTCTTTTTGGCCTACCCGAAAGGATTCGAACCTTCGACCTTCAGAGTCGGAGTCTGACGCGCTATCCAGCTGTGCCACGGGTAGAAATATGATCTGCGATGCATAAAGCGCGATCGCAACGGGGATATTATACCACAGAGCACCGCGCTTGACAAGGTTTTTGCCAAAAATTTTCGTTCGACAAAACTTTTTTCAAAAAACCTATTGTCAAATATTGCTGGGTTTGCTATAATAACATCTGTTCCAAATATTGGGGTGTCGCCAAGCGGTAAGGCATCAGACTCTGACTCTGACATTTCCGGGGTTCGAATCCCTGCACCCCAGCCAAACAAAAAAACCACCCAACCGGGTGGTTTTTTGTTTTGTTTGGCTGGGGTGCAGGCGCGCCTCAGCCGGAAAAAAGACCAACTCGTAAGAGTTGGTCTTTTTTTAAATACCTGATCGGATTTTATGCGTATTACATATCGCAAACGTCAAAACGTGGGCGCTTTATCCATTTTCCGCCGGTGAAATCAGGCATTGACTGAGGCGCTCCGCCCTGCGCGATGGACATCTCGGAAAGCACCGATACCGCTTGCCAGGTCGCCGCGTCGTATACGTCTATCGGCATAGGTGTGCCGTTCTTAAGCGCGTCCGCAAATGCCTTGTAGGCGAACCAGTCCATACCGCCGTGCCCCGCCTTTCTTTGCTCGGGGGTTATATTTTTCCACATATCCGGGAGATATTCTTCTGCATACACTTTGGCGTTGTTGAGATTGTTTTCAGCAAACTTTGCAGGTTCCCAATATTCCTGCTGACCGTCCAGGAATACCGCGTTGAGCGACTGCGTATACATACCCTTTGTTCCTCTTATCGTAAATTCACGGTCGTAGGAACGGGGCAGGGTGGTGTCAAGACGAAGAAGTATCGTCTCACCGCCGGCGCAGGTGATCACGGTAGTTACGATATCGCCCTGCTTGAAATTTGCCGCCTTCATTTCGTCGGCAGCATCCTCGCGTGCTGCGATGTATTCTTCAAGTCCCACGGCCTTGCTGGCAAATGAGGAGACCGTCAGTATTTTGTTCCCTCGGTTTATATCAAGCAGCTTTGCGATCGGGCCGAGCTCGTGAGTGGGATAATTGTCGCAGTTGCGGTGGACGTAATTGTCAAAACGGTAGTGACGGTTGACGTGACCGTAGGAGATCTCCTGCCGCAGGTCGTGTCCGTACGCTCCCGAGCAGTGTACGATAGTACCGAACACGCCGCGACGTGCCATTGAGGTGGCGAGAAGCTCGTCATAGTTATAACAGCAGTTCTCCATAAACATATAGGGCGTGCCTGTGCGCTCCTGCGTGCGAACGAGATTATAGCAGTTATCAAGCGAATATTCGCAGCCCACCTCACTTGCCACAGCAATACCCTTTTCCATAGCGTACATAGCAATCTCGGTGTGTGTATTCCAATCGCTGAAAACGAACGCAGCATCAAGCCCGGCAACGTTCAGCGCCTCGTGCCAATCCGAAAATCCGCGCGCGTCTGCGCCCACTGACTTTATTTTTTTGAGCACCTCTGCTACTCTGTCCTCATAGGCATCGCAAACCGCGATAACAGAGATATCGGGATTGTTGAGGAGCACGGTTTTTATAAGGCCGGCGCCTCTTTGACCAAGACCGATAACGCAAGCTTTTATCATAATAGATGATCCCCCTTGCTTTTATTGATTCAACTATATCACCGCAATTCAAAACAGACAATGTATAAAATTTTCATCGAACTGTGTTTTTTTATCATTTACAAATTTCGGGTTGTATGGTACAATTGAAAAAAGGGGGGCGTATATATGGGGAATTTTATACAAGAGGAGTTTTTCAGCCGCTTTTTTCATCCTAACGATGATTTTGGTATTATAAATTTCGGATATGATGATTTTTGCTTTGTAAAGGCGGCGCATTCGTTCAGGGTGCAAAATTATTACACATGGCATTTCGTTATTTCGGGCAAGGGACACCTTGAGATAGGCGGCAGAGCTTACGATTTATCGGAGGGGGATAGCTTTTTTATTCCGCCCGATACACCGATGCGATATTTCCCATATCCCGACGGCCCGTGGGAATACGTTTGGTTTTCTTTCAGGGGACAGAACGCGTCAAGCTACGGCGAGCAACTGGGTTTTTCTGTCGACACCCCTGTACGAGTTTGCCGACATTTTGGCAGAACGAAGCAGATTCTGAAGCGAACGATAGAGGATATGCGAGACGCAAATCACGGATATTACAAGGTGCTGGCGGCATTTTATGAGCTTATGGATATATCGATCTCAGAGCATCAGCCGAGAACACCGATACAGGCGGTGCGCGAGTTTATCGATGAGAGCTATATGATACCCGATTTCAATATTGAGAATCTGTGCCGGGACGTAGGATTCAGCCACGCCCAGCTTTTGCGGCTTTTTAAAAAGGAGTATGGAAAAACGGTGCAACGGTATGTGATAGAAAGGCGGTTGTCTCTGGCATGTGAGCTGCTTGAAAACAGCGATATTTCGGTGTGCTCGGTTGCGCTTTCTTGCGGCTTTTCGGATGAGATACATTTTATGAAGAGCTTTAAGAAGCATTACGGAATTACAGCCACCAAATATCGCAAGAATATAAAATGACGCACAGGAAATGTCTCGGACACGTAAAATCAAGTTTGCATTTATGTAGGGAGGCGTAGAGCGCGCGAATTCTCGCCGCAGGCGAGTACCATAGTGCCAAGGAATTTTTCTTTACATTCCCGCAAAGGTGTGCTATAATAAACACAGAAAGGCGGTGTGCTGATGCCTAAAAAACGGAAAAAGCGTGAAAAGAAAACATACGACATAAAAAAGCTGAAAGAAAAGTGGAAGCAGCAACGTTTTGATAAAAAGAAATATTTTGATAAGATGAAAACGATCGTTGCCGGCATAGCTGCAATCGTTCTGGCATTTTTTGCTGTTTTAATGTGTTTTGTCGTTGGTATATACGAGCCGATCGATAAAGAAGAAGCAACTGCTTATTCTGTACAATTTGAATATTATAGCGCAAACCTCTCAAGATCAGGGGCGTGGGATCGATATATTAAATCAACAACCCAAGAGCGTATAGACATTCCTGATTCCTATGTGCGCGGGGAACAGAATATCGAAAACGATCTGCGGAAATTAGAGCCGAACACCACCTTGTATTTAAAAGCGCATAACGATGGAACGGTTCTTGAAATAAGGACTGAGCACAAAGAGATATTAAATTTTGACTATGCGCAAAAGCAATTGCAAAAGAGCGCGGCTTTTTGGTTCATTGTGGGTGTGCTTTCCTTTTTGGGAGCGGTTGCTTGCACCATTTATACGATGATAAAAATTATCAAGTATAAAGCTTTCGCACCTTCTAAAAATATTTATTAAAAAGCAATGGCTGGTGTTGCCCAAACGCGCGCCAAACACAACGAAAAAAGCTCGCCATCCGGCGGGCTTTTTCTTTTTATTCCTTTCCCGCCACAAGCTTTGTTTTTTCCAACATCCTGATGAGCACACAGCCGATCACCACGCCCGCAACGCCCTGGACAGCATTGGCGGGGATATTGACAACCGACGGGCCGAAGCCGTACAAAAATCCCTCGAACAAAAAGTATCCGAGTACCATCCAGATCTCAGCGCTTGCGGCAGCAACCAGGCGCGCGAAAAAGCTGCCGACAGCCTTTTTCAGCAGACAAAACAACGCAAATGCGATCAACGCCATCACACCCTTGATGAGAAAGGTTGCGGGCGCGTAGAGGATATAGCCCGAAAACAGGTCGGCAAGCGCAGAGCCAAGCCCTGCCGCCAAAACAGCATACCACGGGGAAAGGATCCACCCTGCCACCAGCACCACGCAATCCCCCAGATTGACGTATCCCTTCATCGGCGTCGGGATCTTTACGATCATTGTTGCCGCACACGTCAGTGCTGCGATCAGTGCCGCAAGCACGATCTTTTGCGTTTTGGAATGCATTTTTCAAATACCCCCTTTACATTCTGCTGCTAATAGTATATAATGCAACTGGACACATTGCAACTACCAGTTAAGGAGTATTTTATATAACCAGATGAAGTACATTATAGACAAAGAAAAGCGCCCCGTTTATCTTCAGCTTTACACAAAGCTGCGCGAGGATATTGTAAGCGGCGTCTACCCCTATCACAGTAAGCTCCCCTCCAAGCGTGCGCTGGCGGCGGAAACGGGCGTCAGCACCATCACCGTAGAGCACGCCCTTGCCCTCTTGTGCGACGAGGGCTACGCGCAAGCCAAACAGCGCAGCGGGTTTCTCGTTACCTTTCGTCAGGACGACGGCTTTGCCGCATCGGCAAAAGGCGTACACGCCTATCACGCCTCCCGTCCCCGCACACACACTTATCCCGATTTCCCCCTCTCGGTGCTCAGCAAAACGATGCGCCGCGTGCTCGCCGAGCACGGCGACCTCCTACTGGAAAAATCCCCCAACGCGGGCTGCGCCGAGCTGCGGGAAGCCATTGCGCGGTATCTCGCGCGCAACCGCGGCATCCGCGTGGACGCCGCGCAGATCGTAATCGGCGCGGGCGCAGAATATCTTTACGGTCTGATCGTGGTGCTGCTTGGCAGAAGCCACCGCTTTGCCATTGAGGCACCCTCCTACAACAAGATCGAGCAGATCTATCGCGCCGCCGATATCAACTATACCTCTTTGCCCCTTTTACAAGAGGGCATTGACAGCGCCGCGCTTGCTGCCACCGATGCCGACGTGTTGCACACCACGCCCTACCGCAGCTATCCCAGCGGCGTCACGGCAAGCGCCTCCAAGCGTCACGAGTACGTGCGTTGGGCAAGCGAGAACAGCCGATATATCATCGAGGATGACTTCGAGTCCGAGTTTTCTGTGTCTGCCAAGCCGACCGAAACGCTGTTCGGGCTATCCGCGGGGGACAACGTGATCTACCTGAACACCTTTTCGAAAACGATTTCCCCCTCGTTGCGCGTGGGGTATATGGTCTTGCCCCGTCATCTGGTAGAGGTGTACGCACAAAAGCTCGGATTTTATTCCTGCACTGTGCCTACGTTTATGCAGTACGTGCTGACCGAGCTGATCGAGGGCGGTGACTTTGAGCGACACGTGAACCGCGTGCGCAGAACGCTGCGCAAGGCGCTTGAGCGCAAGGGCAAATAACGCGCTTTACTTTCCCCCGAAAATATGCTATAATACCCACAGAAAGGCGGTGACTGTATGGGAAACAAAAAAGCAGCGGTTTTCATTCTCTTGGGACAATCCAACGCCGTGGGACACGGCATTCCGATGCGCGAGGAGGACAGGATCCTCTCGCCGCTTGCAAACGTATTCGGGCTTTGCCGCGAGCACAATCAGTGCTTGGACGTTGACAAGCTGACGTGGAGCGGCTATGTCAGCTTCGGCATGAACCTTGCTGAGGAGCAGGACAACACCTACTCGGTGGCAAACTGCTTGGCTTCTTTATGGCAAAAGCATATCGACGGCGGCAATCAGCAAGGACTGCCCGACCTGTATATCGTTCAGATCGCCATCGGCGCACAGGGCGTGACAGACGGGTATATGTGGCACCCCGACCGCGCGCCGCAGCTGATCCCCGGCAAGCTTGGCAAGGTGGATATTTCGCTGTTCCCCTTCACTTGCCGCGTGTTCTCTTTGTTGGAAAAGAGCTTTGCCGAAAAAGGCATGGACTATGAGATCATCGGTCTGCATTGGCGCGGCGGCGAAAACGACGTATCCGCCACGGCTGAGCATCTGCACGAGCATCTGGAGACGGTGTATTGCCGCTTGTTTGACGAGTTTGACCGTCTGCTCGGCAATCCGCCGACCGTACTGCACCGCCTCGTCTGCCCCGACCGCATGATGGATACCGATCCGACGGGCGGAAAGCTGGAAAGAATGCATTTTATCAACAGCGTATTCGACAAACTGGCACAAGAGCGGGCAAACGTTTCGGTCTTTGACGCGCGCCGCGCGCCGCAATTTCTCCCCGACGTGCGCGGAAACGGACTGTTTATCGCGGATGCGGTTCACTTCACCCCCGAGGTAAACCTTTGGGTGGCGGAGGAAATTTTGAAAAATTACGGCAGTTGAGCCGCACCCAAGCATACCGACACACCACGGAAAGGAGCGTGAGAAAATGGCAAAGCAAGCACAAAAAGAGCGCACGAGAACGCTGGTACTGGCGGCGCTGTTTCTCGCCCTTGGCGCGGTACTGCCCTCACTGACGGGTGCGATCAAGGAGCTCGGCGACTCGCTGCTCCCCTTACATCTTGTGGTGATGCTTTGCGGCGTGATCTGCGGTTGGCAATACGCCGCGCCCGTGGGACTGGTTCTTCCCTTTCTGCGCGCCGCGTTCTTCGGCATGCCGCCCCTTTACCCCAACGCGGTGTGGATGTCCCTGGAGCTTATCACCTACGGCTTCGTGATCGGATTTCTCTTTTCTCTGCGCCAAAAATACTCCCGCGTGTATCTGCTGATCTGCCTTGTGTGCTCAATGCTGGCGGGGCGCGTGGTGTGGGGCATCGCCAAGGCGATTTTGCTTGGCGTGGCGGATAAGCCCTTCGGCTTTGAGGCGTTCCTCGTCGGCGGCTTTGCGGATGCCGTCCCGGGACTTATTCTGCAATTCATTCTCGTCCCCCTTATCGCAGAGCTTGTCTATCGCATCCCAAACAAAACGAAATCATAAGAAAGGTGCCAAACGGTATGAAAATCATCGATTTAACGCACACCGTAAGGGAGGACATGCCCGTTTATCCCGGCACGCTGCCGCCCACGCTGAGAACAGCAAACACCGTTGAAAAGGACGGCTTCAAGGAAACCCTTTTGTCGATGTTCAGCCACACGGGCACACACATTGACGCGCCCGCGCACCTGTTCGCGGACAAAACCACGTTGGATGCCTTCCCCGCCTCGCAATTTGTGGGCAAGGCACTTGTCATCGACTGTCGCGCGCTCGGCGAGGGCGAGGCGATCACAATGGCGCAGCTCTCTCCCTACGGGGACAAGGTAAAGGAAGCAGAGTTCCTTCTTTTCTGCCTTGGCTGGGACAAAAAGTGGGGCACACCCGATTATTTTGGTGACTATCCTTGCCTTGACAGCGAGGTGATGGCGCTCATCCTTGCGGGCGACTACAAGGGCATCGGCTTTGACGTGATCGGGCTTGATCCCGTGCATTACGATCACCTCAAGCGACACGCGCAGCTCCTTTCGGCAAAGCAGATCATCAACATTGAAAATCTTTGCCACCTTGACGAGTGCGGCAGCGAGCTTTTCGAGTTCGCGTGCCTGCCGCTCAAATACGAAAACGCCGACGGCGCCCCCGCAAGAGCGATCGCGTGGGTGAAATAAAAAAGAGGGCTTTCGCCCTCTTTTTTATATGAAACTCGCACCGTTTTGGCACTTATTTGTCGCTATGCAGCTTTTCCATATACGCCTTCGGCGGCACGCCCATCTCGTCCTTGAAGATCTTGGAGAAATACAGCGCATCGCCAAAGCCCGCAAGGATCGCAATATTCTTCACGCTCACCACGCCCTGCTCCATGAGGAAAATCGCGTGCTTTACGCGCAGCTCGCGCAGGTATTGCGTGAAGGGAATGCCCTTTTTCTTTTTAAAAAGTGCGGAAAGATACTTGGCATCGTACCCAAGCTCTGCGGCAAGCGCGGAAAGCGAGAAATCCGCCTCGGAAAAGCGGTCGTTGGCGATCGCCACGATCCGCGAGAGCAGGTCGTGGTGCGCCTTTTTCTCGCGGCAAAGATGCGAGAGCAAATAAAGCAGCACCGACTCGCTGTAAAGATCCAGATTTTCCGCGGTAGCACGGTGCAACGCGTCCAGCGCCATCTGCGCAATGCGCGCGGCATCGGCCTGCTCCGTGGGGCAAGCGGCAAGCTCCCGGGCAAACCCCGCACGGGCGATCAGCTCCTCCGCGCGTCTGCCGTGAAAGCAAATATAAAAATAGGAAAGCGACTCGTCCCCCGAGATCGTATAGCGCGCGCCGCGCGGCACAAAAAACAGCGTTCCGCACGCCAACGGAAACGCCTTTCCCTCACAGGAAAGCACGCCCGTGCCGTGATCCGCCATACCAAGCACAAACTCGCGTGCCGTGCTGCCCGTCGCCTGCGCGCGGTCAAGCTCATACACGAAATCCGTGCAGATCAGATCGCTGGATCTGTTTTCGGTAAACTTGCAAATGTTTCTTCCCATAACATCACCTCTTGCCCCCATTATAACAAAGAAATCCGCGCCCGTCAACAAAAAAGACGGAAAAAGTACATGGATTTATGGATTTTTTCTATTTACATCGCCACTGTGCTATGCTATAATGAGTGCATAATCACCCCTAAAATTCAAATTTGAGAGGTATTTCAGAATGAAAAGAACGGTAAAATTCGGCATATTCGGCTTGGGGCGCGGCTCCAACTTTTACAAGGTCGTGATGGCAAATAACGGCGAGATCGTGGCGGTGTGTGACCGCAACGAGGAAAAACTGAAAAAGGCGAAGGAAAAGCTTGGCAACGACCTTGTCACCTACACGGATTTTGACGAATTTTTGAATCACGACGGCCTTGAGGCCATCTTCCTTTGCAACAACTTCAACCAGCACGTTCCCTTCGCCATCAAGGCGCTGGAAAAGGGCATTCACGTGCTGAGCGAGTGCTCCTCCAACTCCACTATGGCAGAGGGCGTTGCGCTTGTCCGCGCCGCCGAGAAGAGCAAGGCAATCTATATGCTCTCCGAGAATTATCCCTTCATGATCTTCAACAAGGAGATGCGCCGCGTGTTCCGCGGTGGCTCGCTTGGCAAGCTGCTTTATGCGGAGGGCGAGTACAACCACCCCGTGGACCCTTACAACCATAAGGAGCTCAAGCGCCTGCGCCCCTACTACCATCACTGGCGCAACTGGCTGCCCCGCACCTATTACGTCACGCACTCCTTGGCGCCCCTGATGTACATCACGGGTGCACGCCCCACGCGCGTCACGGCAATGCCCGTTTACGCCCCCTTCCCCAAGGACTCGCTGCTTGGCGCGGGCGTGCAGGATCGCGCCGCGATCATCACGTGCCTGAATAACGACGATTCCGTCTTCCGCATCACGGGCTGTGCCGCCTTCGGCGCACACGAGAACTCCTACCGCATCTGCGGTGTAAACGGACAGATCGAAAACGTGCGCGGCGAAAACAGCAAGGTGCTGCTCCGCTACAACAAGTGGGACACGCCCGAGGGCAAGGAGCACAACAACACCTACAATGCCTCCTGGAACGATCCCGACGAGGAGCTGATCAAGACCGCAGGCCACGGCGGCGGTGACTTCCTTGTCATTCGCGAGTTCTTTGATTGCATTCGCGAGGGCAAGCAGCCCGAGTTTGACGTATACTTCGCCACCACGATGGCGTCCGTGGGTATCCTTGCACACCGCAGCTTGCTGGAGCGCGGCATGCCCTACGATATTCCCGATTTCCGCCGCGAGGAGGATC